>CAYOUR010000055.1:0-17369 GCA_964407145.1 uncultured Lentisphaeraceae bacterium
TCGGAATGTGCTTTATCCTTAATTTCAAAGCCTTCAGGCAGGCCATGAAAAATTAACGTCATCGGTCACCCATTGATAACGCCCCCACGGTACGGTTCACTCGCCCGGGCAGGATGCCCACAAGTGAGGCGTTGTCACGCGGCCAACGGTGTTGAATCCCCCCTGAAGGGCGCCCTGCAGGGGGGAAACCACCTGTCACAGGGCGGCGCGGTCTCAGGCCGCTTGCCCTGGGCTTTTATGCCACGGCCCTGCGGGGGCGTCCCCAGGCGAAGCACTGCCTGTTCTATGATTGGACTTTTTGGACGGGTTCTATCAAGGAGTGCCAATTGCAAATGAACGATATCATTCGCCGGAACAGCTTTGCCTTCTCAATGCATAGGGTTGTTTTTGCCGCCATGAGGGTGATTTTTCCTTCCATGGGTTGAATAACGAAGGCAATTTTAGTAAATTTAAGTATAGGTGTGTTGGTATTGAATAGGGATTCGGGTTCCCTTCGGACAGAAGTCCGGTCTGGCTCTTGGGCAAGACCGCTAAACCTGGAATCAGCCCTGGCAGCCAACTCCGTCAAATAAAATGTAACTGTAAATCCATGAAATTGTTGTGGGTGTTATGCTGATCATCGCCGCCGGTCGCCGACCGGCGGCCGCCGACAGAAAAACGGCGGGTCGCTATGTTTATATCCAGCCGAATTCGATATAGTCATATTGAACAGCAGGCCGTGCTGATGAAACATAATGCATAGCCATTTTTTTCAGGACATGCCTATACCCATTCACCGTGATAATAGCGCTTATTAATCCATGAAAAAAGTCGGTTTTCGTATTTGGCATTTGATCAGTCGGCATTACATTTTTGCTCAGTCCATTCTTGAGCATAATAATTCATTGGTGCACCTTGGAAACGACACATGAAATTGTCAATATAGGGAACAATATCATTGCCGGCAGCAATGAATCGACGGTTGTTGTCCCGGTGTTTGGCGCCAACCCGGCCATTCCCGGCAAGCCTTTGAAGGCGAACCACCATATTTCCCCGCCGCCGGGCTGCGAGTTGATTTCGCTGCTGGGTACGGGCGGCATGGGCACGGTGTTTCTGGCGCGGCAGTGCCATTTGAACCGTCTGGTCGCGGTCAAGATACTCAATGAGAACTATGCGGGCAATCCGCTGTTCATCAATCGAATCAACCGCGAGGCGATGACCCTGGCAGTGATGAACCACCCGAATGTCGTCGGCTGCCATGACGTGATCACGACGGATGACGGTGTCTTTCTGATCATGGAGTACATCCCTGGCCAGCTCAGCGTCAAAGGCCTGCTGATGCGCTTCGGGCCGTTGCCGGAACAGCTGGTGGTGCGCATCCTTTTCGATGTGGTCAAGGGCCTGGCCTATATTTTAAGCAAAGGGTATACCCATCTTGACTTGAAGCCGGACAACTTGCTCATCTATCGCGATTCCTCCCAGCCGCTGGACAGCCCGGAGGAACTGTTTGAAGACAAGAACACGCGGGTGACCATCTGTGATTTCGGCATTTCACGGCCGAACAACGATGCCGGCAGCCAGGTGACGACGGCCAGCGGCATTCTGGGCAGCCCGGCGTACATTGCCCCAGAACAGGTGTTTTATCCGCGCGAAGTCGACTTCCGGGCTGACATGTACGCCTTGGCCGGAACGGCTTTTTACATGCTGACCAATTCGGTGCCGTTCCCGATCACCGACCGGGACCATCTTCTGACGCATAAGCTGAGCCACGACATCCCGGAGCCATCGTCCCTGGGCGTGAAAATCAGCCCGCAGCTGAATGCCGTTCTTGCCCGGATGGGCCATGCCGATCCCCAGAAACGCTATCACAGCTACAGTGATCTGCTTGGGGACCTGGAACATCTGCATGAGCGGTACAGCCATCAGTTGTACTATTCCAGGTGGAAGCAGGACCGCCGAATGGATTTCATGAAGGGCGCCACCGCCGTGTTGCTGCTGGTCGTCCTGCTTGTCACAGCCTATTTCGGCGGCCGTTACGTCAATGAAAAGTATTATCAGGCGGTCAGGGTGTCACTGGCCGCGTCGCTGGGATTCTGGCAAGGAAACACCGACGAATGGTCCGCCGGTAAAGACCCGCATGAAGACACCTGGATCTTAACCGGCAAGAAAACCCGCGGGTGGCTCAGTCTCATTCAGACCATCCACCCAGGACAGAACCTGCAGTTCAAAATTCGCCACCCCAGCCCTGGCAACGTCATCTGCCAGATCAAATACGGCCTGGACCAATACGGCCATTTCGCCTGGAACCGGGATGCTGACCTGAAATGCTCCTATTCCTTCTATGCCGACCGGAAAGTCGCCGCCCTGGGCCAGCTTAATGACAAAAAAACCATCGACTGGCTGGAATGCGTCATGAAATTCTCGCGCCGGAAGATCATCCTGTACATTGACGGCGAACTGGCCGCGGTCGTGCACCTGGAGAAGCCGCTGGACGCATGCCATTTTGCCATTCGGGCCGTGAATGCCAACCTGGTGCAGGTCAAGGAGGTCTTCATCTCCGACCTGTTGCCCAAGACGTTCAACGAATAGTCGGCAGCGGCTTGTACCGGCCGCACGGGGGATGCGCTGCGGCCGCCCGGTACGCCGGTCCGGCAGCGCAAACTGCCGGTCCGGCGCCCGAGGGCGGCTATCGCACCCAGAGGGCAGCGGTATCCGGAGCCAGAAGCTCACGGCCGGCTAGCCGCCGCCGATAAGTCGCCGGCAGATTAACCGCGGCCGGCTCGCCGCCGAAATTGGCGGCAAAGAGATAAGTCTTGCCGTCAGCGGAAAATTCCACGGCGCGGAGCAATCCCGGCTGGGGGATCTGCTTCACTTGGGGACCGGCCAGGTCTTGGCGCAGGGCGATGGCGAAGCCGCCGTCCAGAAGGACGGCGCCCGGCAATACCCGCTGATGGCCCAGCACCAGTTTGCCGCAGACTTCATCGACGTAGAGTGAGTGCAGCCACGGACCCCAGTTTTTCTTGATGACAATGGTACGGTCGGCTGGCCGATGCAGAACCAGGCCGTCCTCAGCGCCGTAGATGGCTATGACCGCCAGCTGGCCGTCAATGCCGACCCGGTCGGTCTTGAGGCGTCGCGTTTCCTCGTGGCCCGGCGTTGACTCCGTCACCATGGCCTGGCCGCCTGGGGTCTGGTAGTAGCGTTTCCTGCCGTTGAACACGTCGTTGGGGATTTTCACGCCGTAGCCTTTGATGGCCTTTAAGGTCACTTCCACCGTGCTGACGGCATATTCCAGGACCAGCATGGTGCTGGAATCGGGCAGAGCCGCCACGGCAAGGTGATGCCGGGCGTAGTCATAGGCCGCTTCGCCTTCGCCAACCGGCGACCAGTCACGCCAGACTGACACACCGGCATTGAGAAAGCCGCCCGGGTACATCTCGTGCCACTGACTGGCGCCCTGCGACAGCATCGGCGTCTGGGTGGAAACCAGCTCACCGCGCAGATTGCCCTGCCATTCCGCCAGGGAACTGTCCCGTGCCGGAGCGATCACGCCGGTCGGTCCCTGGCCGCCATGCCAGACAAACGAGCGTATCGCATGGCCGGACCGGTCCAGGGTCGCGCCGTGAAATTCGTCCTGCCAGGCCACCGGCGGGTTCGCTGGCGTCTCAGACTTAGGTTGCGGCAGGTCATGCAGCCGGCGCCAGCAGGCGCCGTAGGAAAGGCAGAGGATGGCGTCCGACTCCAGGCGGGCAAAGTAGAAATAGCTGGTGTCACGGATGTTCGCCAGGCGGCCGCCGTAGTAGCCGCCATCGCCGGTGAAGTCCATGTCCTGCTGCACGACTTTCAGCCAGCCGGCCTCGAAGGACGCCGCGTCTTCGTCGCCGAGAAAGTCCTCGGCCAGCATCCAGCTGGGAATGGCATAGTCCTGGCAGTAGGTGTAGCGGGCCCGGGTGTCGCCGCCGATGCGCAGCAGACGGCCGTCGGCAAACGTGCATTTCTTCACCATCTCCCAGACTTCGCGCACGTGCCAGTACAATTCCGGCGGTGGAGTGAGCCCGCGCCGCTTGTAGAAGAAATGCAGCATGGCCAGGTTGGACAGGCAGATGACCATGTAGCCGACATTCAGGTAACCGTGATGGTCCAGCGACCAGTTGGGCGTGTAGTTGAAGCCGACGTGCCACTTCCGGACCGGCTGGCCGCGGAATCTGGTTTCACAGGCTGCATCCAGAGGGTGGGACAGACCGTTGAGCAGAAAACGGGTCGCTTTGTCAAGATACTCCTGCGCGCGGGGCGTGTCGGGATATTCGAGGGCGGTACGCAGCAGCACGCCGCCGTTCCAGATGTTCGACTCCGGCTTGTTCCGGCCTTCGGCGCCGACCATTCCGGCCACGATTTCGTATTGGTCGAGACGCCAGTCGCTTTCGGAGACCATCATGCGGCGCAGGGCGTCGTGGTCCTCGTCCGTCAGATGGCCGCGGATGGCGTCAAGGCCGTGGGCCATGCGTTCGACGCCCAGGACGCTGATCCAGTGATGGCCCCACCGCTGGCCGTCGCTGGCCAGGTCGGGGCCGGTGACGTGGGTGGCCAGGGCGTAGCGCAGCAGGTCCAGGGCCGTGTCGATGATCTCTTGCCGGGACATCGGCAGTCCGGACTCCGGCAGTTCCGGTGACGTTCCCAGCACGGCCAGCGCCGCGAACACGTTCAGGTTGCTCTGGGTCGGCCAGTGCAGCGATTCGCCGGTGCCATAGTAGCGCAGACGCGGATTGAACTGGGAACGGCGCAGAAACTGCGGCAGGACGTTCAGCCAGGGAACCATCAGATCAAGGTAGCTTTTGGAGTTCAGCATGGTCTTTCTCCGCTGGGGGGGGGCAATGCCGGCGGGCAACGGGTCGCCCCAGGACTTCCCGGTGGTCCGTTGCCGCGGTGATTTCAACGTCAAGGATGGTGTTGGTCTGCAGTCCGGCGGTGGCGGCGCCTTCGACTTGGACGTGCAGGTAGTTGTCAGACCAGCCGCTGCCTTCGGCGCCGTCTTCGATCAGTACCGGAAGGGTCTGGCCCACCTGACCGGTGGCGAAGGTTTCGGCCTTGGCCGTGGCCAGGGCCAGCAGCTCCTCGGAACGGTGCTTGGCCAGCCGGGCCGGCGGCCGGCCGCCAAGACGCGCGGCAGCCGTGCCGGGCCGCGGCGAATAGCTGAAGACATGCAGCAGGCCAAACGGCAGGCTGGCAAGATAGTCGCGGCAGCTGGCGAAAGTCGCATCCGTTTCCCCCGGGAATCCGACGATGACATCGGCCCCCAGGCAGAGCCCGGCAATGCGGCCAAGGGCCCTTTCCGCCAGCCGGCGGTAGTCATCAGCGCGATAATGGCGCCGCATGGAGTGCAGTATGCTGTCTTCGCCGTATTGCAGCGGCAGGTGCAGGAAGCGGCAGAGGCGCGGGTCGCCGGCCATCACGTCGATGACGCGTTCCAGCACCGGTCCCGGCTCGGCGGAGCCAAGCCGGAGCCGGAAGTCGCCTTTGAGGCCGAGCAGCCGTTCGAGCAGTCCGGCCAGGTCAAGCCCGTGGTCCTGGTAGGTCGTCAGATTGACGCCGCAGAGGACCAGTTCGCGAAAGCCGTTGTCGATCAGGGCCTGGGCTTCCCGCAGCACATCGCCGGCGTCACGTGAGCGCGACCGGCCGCGGGTGAAGGGGACGATGCAGTAGGAGCAGAAAAAATCGCATCCGTCCTGGATTTTGAGGTTGGCGCGGGTTCTTTCACCGAAAACGCCGGCGCCCGGGATGGTGAAGCCGTCCAGGGGTTCGCCGGGCGGAACGCAGACTGCCGGCCCGCCCGGCTGCAAGGCTGCGGGGAGCAAAGCGCTCAGCGGCGCCGGCGGCGGATTGGGCACCACCAGGTCGGGACCGTCTTCCGTCAGCCAGGCCTCCCGGTCGACGGTCACGCCGCAGCCGACGACGACGATGAAGGCCTGTGGCCATTTGCGGCGCGCGGCGCGGACCGCCTGCCGCGTTTTCTGGGCGGCGGCGGCGGTGACCGCACAGCTGTTGATCACCAGCAGCTCGGCTGGCTGACCCCAGGCGACCAGCGTGAAGCCGTGGTCGGACAGATCGGCCGCGGCCAGACCGGTCTCGGCCTGGTTCAGACGGCACCCTAAAGTGTAAAAAGCGACGTTTGGCATTGGCGCGGCAAGGTTGGGCGAATATGAACTGTGGCGGAAGGCATCCGGCCGCCGCCGGGCACTGCCGGGCTCGGCCGGCGGCGGCCGGGAACAGGGTTCCTGCTCAGTGCACTTTGCGGAGGCTGGCGGCAGGGATATTCTCCTCTTCCCGGTATTTGGCGACAGTCCGGCGGGCGACCTGCAGGCCGTTCTGGGCGAGCAGGTCGGCGATTTTCTGGTCAGAGAGGGGCTTGGCCGGCGACTCCTGGCGGATGTAGGAGACAATCTTCATTTTGACGGCACGGCTGGACAGGGCTTCGCCGTCGTCGCTTTCATATCCGGTCGAGAAGAAGTGCTTGAAGCTGAACAGACCATGCGGGGTCATCACATATTTGTTGGCGATGGCGCGGCTGATCGTGGTTTCGTGCAGTTCCAGGTTGTCAGCGACCTGGGCGATGTTCAAGGGGCGCAACTGGGCGGCGCCATGGTCGAGAAAGTCGCGTTGCAGTTCGACGATCTGCTCCGCAATCCGCTCGATCGTGCTTTGCCGCAGGGAAACGGCGTGAATCAGCTGCCGGCCGTCGTGGATGTATTTCCGGATGCATTGGCGGTCAGCCGTCGGCAGGCTGGAGTCATCCTGCATTTTTTCATAAGCTGGCGCGATGCGCAGCCGCGGCAGGTGATTCTGGTTGCGGCGGACGGTCCAGCCGCCGTCCGGATGGGGTTCGATGTAGACTTCCGGCATGACCTGCGGCGCGGCGACCGAGGCGAGGGCATGCCCGGGCTTGGGGTCCAGCCCACGGATGCGCTGCACCGCCTCCTGAATCTCGTCGATCTCCGCGTCAAGCTCCTTGGCGATTTTGGGAATGCGGTTGCGGGCCAGGTCTTCCAGGTGGGCGTCGACGATTTCCCAGGCCAGGCTGCCGTGCTCCCGGGCCCGGTCCAGCTGCGCCAGCAGGCATTCGCGCAAGTCGCGGGCGGCCAGGCCGGCCGGCTCCAGACTCCGTATCAGCGCCGTTGCGGCGCGCGCGCAGTCTTCGTCGACATCGGCGCCGCGCCCGATTTCCTCATCGGAAGCCTGCAGGTAACCGCGGTCATCGAGGTTGCCGAGCACTTCCAGGCAGGCGCGGTAGAGCGGGTTTTCCGGGGTGGCGTCCGGCACCAGGTCGTGGATTTGCTCCAGGAGTTTGTCCTGCAGGGACGGCTCGGTGGTCAGGGACGCCAGCAGGCGCGCGCGCCGTTCCTCCTGATCGGCCTCCTGCACCGGATTGGGCAGGTACTCGTCCAGCGGCGCGTCATCAGCAGCGGCTTCGCGCACGGCGTCGACCAGGTTTTCGTCATATTCGGCCAGCTGGGCGGCGCGGTCGTCGTCAGCCGGGCTTTTGGCCAGGCTGTCCTCCAGTGGATTGCCGATCAGCTCCTCGCGGCCGAGGGCCTCCAGTTCCAGGGCCGGGTTCTGCATCAGTTCCGTGGAGAGTGTCTGTTCCAGCTCCTGGGTGGTTGCCTGGAGGATTTTCAGCGACTGCAGCATCTGCGGGGCCAGCGTCTGTTCCAGGCGGGTGGAGATGTTCTGTTGTAATTCCATCAGGTCGTCATTCAGGGGATGATCAGCTGAAGGCCGGTGAGGTACCGCCCTTCCGGGAAGTTAAGGGTGACCGGGTGGTCTGGCGCCTGGCCGAGGCAGCGCACGATGCGGGCGTCGCGGCCGGCGTCGCGCACGGCGTCGCCGACGACTTTTCCGAACAGCTCCGGCGTCATGGCGCCCGAGCAGGAGAAGGTCAGCAGCGTTCCACCGGGGCGCAGCAGCTTGGCCGCCAGCAGATTGATGTCCTTGTAGCCACGGCAGGCTTTTTGCAGCTGACCCGGGGTGTCGGCGAATTTGGGCGGGTCGAGGATGATGCAGGAGAAGTCGCGGCGGGAGTCCCGGAAGGTGCGCAGAACCTGGAAGACATCGCCCTGCCGGTATTCGAATGAACCGGCGGGGAAGCCGTTGCCATCGGCGTTGCGGCGGGCCAGGTCCAGGGCGGATTCCGCCGCATCGACCTGGACGACGAGGCGGGCTCCGGCTTGGGCGGCCCGCAGACCGAAGCCGCCGCTGTAGCAGAAGCAGTTTAAGACATCACCGCCGGCCATCGCGCCCGGCGACAGGGCGCGGTTGTCGCGCTGGTCGAGATAAAAGCCGGTCTTGTGGCCTTTTTTGAGGTCAACCAGAAACTGGAGGCCGTTTTCCCTGATGGAGAGCAGCGCGGGTGGTTCCTGGCCGTGGATGGCGCCGCACCGTTCAGGGAGCGCTTCGCGGGCGCGGCTGTCGGTGTCAGACCGCTCATAGACGCCGATGGTTTCCGGGTAGGTCGCCTGGGCCGCCGCCGTGATTTCCTGGCGCCAGGCTTCGGCGCCGGCATTGAGAAACTGGCAGACGAGAAAGCGGTCGTATTTGTCGATGACGCATCCGGGCAGACCGTCGGCTTCCGCGTGAACGACCCGCCAGGCGTTGGTGACGCGGGACAGCCCAAGCTGGTCACGATGGGCCGCGGCGCTCTGCAACCGCCGCCGGAAAAAATCTTCGTCGATGGGCTCGGCCTCGGAAAAGGTCCAGACGCGGGCCCGAATCTGTGAGTTCGGGCAATAGGCGGCCCGGGCCAGCCATTCGCCACTGGCGTCCAGGACCTCGACGGTTTCACCAGGAACGGGGTCGCCGGTGACCTTGGCCACCGCCCCGGAATAGATCCA
This sequence comes from uncultured Lentisphaeraceae bacterium, assembly GCA_964407145.1. Lineage (GTDB taxonomy): Bacteria > Verrucomicrobiota > Lentisphaeria > Oligosphaerales > Oligosphaeraceae > JAAZKI01. Next base: position 8,862 of record CAYOUR010000055.1, read on the forward strand.
TGGGTGGCGGCGTTGCAGGGAACGTTCGCGGTCTTTATGCAGAATGAGACTTTTAGACATGGGAAACCGATGGGCAGTGGTTGGAGTTCTGTTGATGTGTCACCCGCCCGGCGCCGCCCCGCGAGCCGCAGTTGAAAGGCAGGTGGGGCGGCGCCCGCGCCCAACGGCGCCGCCGGCCCTCCTGTCGGCGCCTTGTGCCTGGCGCCGTTGTCGTTCTTCGGCGGCACCGGCTTCGGCGGCACCGGCCTGGCTTTTCCGGTGGAGGCCGGTGAGCTCCGCCGGTAAAACGGACCGCGGCCACGCATTCAGTTGCCGGGCCGACTCATGTCCTGCCTGGCGCCGTCGAACGAGTCAGCACGACCGGCGCCGGAAGGAACGGCCGGCCCGGCGTGCAGGCGATGGAGCAGGAGTCAAGCGCGCCGTTTACAGGACTTGCTTGGCCGCCTGGCGGATGTTGTCAATGATCTTGCTGGTATCGGCTTCGGTGCGGTCCGGATGGGTGCCGACCAGGATGCTACGGTTGAGGATGGCCAGCGACCCGGCGCACTGGTCTTTGGTCAGGTCACGGCGGCAGTCGGCATTTTCCTTCAGGAAATATGGATTGAGGGCGGGATGGTGGGCGCCCTGTTTGGCGAAGATGGGATCCCACTCGGTATAGACGTGTCGGCCGGTTTTGCCGGCGATCGTGCAGGGGTAGATCTTCTGGAAGGCAAGCGCCTGTTCCGCCGACGGCAGCAGGAATCCGGTGTGGGTGCCGCATTCGTCATCCAGGCTGTTGGCCTGTAGCGGCTTCAGGCCGGTGTCCGCCGTTTCGGCCAGGATGCGCTTTTTCTGGGTCCGCATGCAGGTGATCATGTGGTCCAGGCGGTCCAGCTGGCAGTTCATGATGGCGCCTTCGATCTCCGAGGCGCGTGAGCCGCAGCTGATGAACGGCGTCGCATTGGCCTGCCGGCCATCCCAGTAGAACCGGCAGCAGTCCACCATGCAGCCCATTCGGGCCAGGGCTTCCTCGCTGTTGGTGACGGCCGCCCCGCCTTCGCCGCAGGTCATGTTCTTGTAGTAGTTGAAGCTGAAGGCGCTCGCGTCGCCGATGGCGCCGACCTTGCGGCCGTGATAACCGCCGCCCACGCATTGGCAGGCGTCTTCAATCACCTTCAGGTTGTGCCGGCGAGCCACCGCCATCAGCGCGTCCATGTCGCACGGCAGACCCCACATGTGAACCGGCAGCAGCGCCCGGGTCTGCGGGCCGATCGCGGCCTCGGCGGCGGCGGGGGACATGGTCAGAGACTCGTCAATGTCAATCACCACCGGAATGGCGCCCGCTGTCAGCACTGCGATGGCCGTGGCTATGTAGGTGCACGCCGGAACCAGCACTTCGTCCCCGGGGCCGATGTTCTGGCCGACCAGCGCCGCCGCCAGGGCCGTCGTCCCGCTTGAGGTCATCAGCACATGCTTCGCCCCGAGGTACTGCGCGTAGCGCGTCTCAAAATTCGTGCAGGCCCCGCCGATGCCGTACCGGAACACTTTGCCGCTGAACAGGACGTCGGCAACGGCGTCCAACTCTTTCTGACCGATTTTGTACATGCGCTTTTCTCCAGTCTGGTAAATGGCCGGCTGTCCGCCGGTCGCAAAAGGAGGCCGGGCTAGTTGGCGCCGGGCCGGGCTGCGGAGCAGCCGCGTCCCGGCAGTGCTTCTATTATACAATCTCCGGCTGGCTTTGCAATCAGCCGGGCGGCCATTCCGGCCTGGTTCAGTTATCGGTCAGCCATGGATAAAAGGCGTTATGCTTTCCCCGCTGGTGAGGCGAATGTCATGGAAAGCCGATGGCCTGCCGGCGTCTGAATTCCCGCCAAAGCACAAAATGACGATGATTCGGCAAAATGCGTTGGAAAAATGGCCTGTCCGGAGGTATTTTTTCGCGTGGCTTCCAGAAATCAAGCCCACCCACCCAAGAGGGGGCCACCATCCATATTTGTCGCGCGCGCGTGGGGAGGGCTTCCGGCTGCCAGGGATTCCAGATCGCCTTGGAGCACATTTGTCGCGCGTGCGTGGGGGGGCTTGGGTCGGCTTGCCGTCTGCCGCGGTGATGGCGAGGCACATTTGTCGCGCGCGTGTGTGTGAGGGCTTGGGGGTTTGTTGGCTCATGCCTTGACCGTTTCCAAAAGCCCTGTTATCAATCGGTGATCGGTCACCTGGTTCATGGCTCCTGGAGCAGCTTCAGCAGCTCTTCCGCCGAGACGGCGCTGGGCGTGTCGTGATCGGACAGCAGCTGTTCGGCCAGGCGGCGTTTCCGCTGATGCAGATCCAGGATTTTCGTTTCAATGGTGTCTTGCCCGATCAGCCGGTAGATGGTCACCGGCTTCGTCTGCCCCAGGCGATGCGCCCGGTCGGAAGCCTGATTCTCCACGGCCGGATTCCACCACGGGTCAAGGTGGACCACGTAATCCGCCGCCGTCAGGTTGAGACCCAGGCCGCCCGCCCGCAGACTGATCAGAAAGACGTCCCCGGAGCCTCCTTGAAACGAGGCCACCGCCGCGGCCCGGTCCGGCGCCGGGGTCGAACCGTCCAGGTAATGATAGGCCACTCCGCGCTCCTCCAGAACCGGCCGGATCAAGTCAAGGTGCCGGACGAATTGGCTGAAGACCAGCGCCTTGTGGCCGTTGCGCAGAAGTTCGTCCAGCAGCTCGGCAAAGGCCTTCTGCTTTGAGCTGGACACGGCGCTGTCCGCCTGCACCAGCAGGGGGTTGCAGACCGCCAGGCGCAGTTTCGTGATCGCCCCGAGCACCTGGAAACGCAGCTGCGCCGGATTCCGGCGCCGCAGCACGTCAAGCTCGTTGACCAGGTCGCGGCGCAAGGCCTCGTAAAAGGCCCGCTCCTCCTCCGACAGGTCGATCAGCATGGCAATCTCCGTCTTGTCAGGCAATTCCCGCAGGACCTGGCCTTTGTTGCGCCGAAGCAGGAACGGCCGGATCAGGGCATTCAGATGTGCGGCCATGGCCCGGTCGCCCTCGCGTTCGATCGGCGCCGCAAAGCGCTTCTGGAAGCCGTTTCTGGTTCCAAGCAGGCCGGGGTTGATGTAATGGAAGATGCTCCAGAGCTCGTCCAGGCTGTTTTCGATCGGGGTGCCGGTGGTCGCCAGGCGGAAGCGGGCGTTGAGTTTCAGGGCCGCCTGCGAACGCTTGGTGTTGAAATTCTTGATGGCCTGGGCTTCATCCAGGACGGCGACGCGCCAGCTGACCCGGGCGACCGCGTCCTCCTCGCTTTGCAGGAGGCCATAGCTGCTGATCAGGACTTTGCCGGGGCCCATGCCGGCCAGGACTTCCTGCCGGTCGCCAGGCCCGAATGGCACGACTTCGAGGGCGGGCGCGAAACGCTCGAATTCGAGTCGCCAGTTGGTGCAGACGGAGGTCGGCGCAATGACCAGGGCCGGCCCCTCCTGGGCCTTGGCCAGGATCAGGGCGATGGCCTGGACGGTCTTGCCCAGGCCCATGTCGTCGGCCAGGCAGGCGCCGGCGCCCCAGGCGTCGAGCCGGCAGAGCCAGTCATATCCTTCGCGCTGGTACGTGCGCAGCGACGCTTTCAGACCGGTCGGGATGTCCGGCTTCAGGCGCCGGGCGCGGTCCATGGCTTCCAGGCGGCGCTGCCAGGCCTGGTCGTGGAGCAGGTCGCCGGCTTCGGCCAGCAGGTCGTTGGCCAGGGGCAAGGCGAATGGGTGGATGCGAGCGCCTGGTTCGTGCAGGTCGCAGACGGCGGCGAGTTCCCGGAGCCGTTTCCGGAACGAGTCGGCCAGGCTGACGATCTGGCCGTCGTCAAGCCGGATATAGTTGGAGTCACCGTTGTCGCGGGCGGCGCGCAGGAGGTGCTGGAACGTGATGGTGAGCTGGTCATTGACCTGCACTTCTCCGGCGACGGTGAACCAGTCGCCATGGCTGGTTGTCTTCAGCCGGGCATCGCGGAAGCTGAGTTGCCGGGTCATGCGGATGGTTTCGCCTTCCGGCCATTCCACCCGGCAGCGTTCGCCGAGAGCCTGGACCTGCAGCAGGAAGTCGTAGCACCGTTCCGGTTCATACAGTCGCCAGGCCCAGGGTCCGGTGGCTTGGCCGGCCAGGGCCGGACAAGCCGCGGCCACGTCGCCGGCAACTTGTTCCTCCTGGGCGATTGGGCGGACCATGCGCATCACGGCGGCCGGCGCCGCCGCCGCCTTGGCCCCTTTCAGGCCGGCGCCCGGTGCGTCCGGCGACGGCAGCAGCAGTTCCCGCGGCCCACGTCCCGGGCTGAAACGGTGGGGAAGCTCGGCAAAAGGCTGCATCGTCATTTCAACGATCAGGCCTTGTTCGCAGGGGCGCAGCTGGAAGACCGGCCGGCTCAGGTTCGGCGTCGCCGGCAGGCCGAGGCAATCCAGTTGCAGGTCCGACAGCAGCAGGTACTGCCGGCTCAGCTTCAGCAGTCGCGTCGCCGCCTGTGGCAGGGCTGCCAGGGGCAGGTCGACACCCTCGCCCAGGCATGCCGCCACAGCGGCGTCCTGCTCGGTGAAGCAGTACAGCATGATGCGGTTGTCGCGTTCGTGCCTGGCCACCCGGCGGTTGCCGGGCGCCGCTTCCGGGAGCAGGGCCAGGCTGGCGGCGCCATCCTCACCGGCCCGCAGGCGGCAGAAGGGCCGGGCCGGGACGATGGTGGTCGGCGCCGGCGCCGCGCCGGCATCGGCGTCCCAGAAAAGGAGCGGATGGCCGCTCAGGGCTTCCAGAATCTTGCCATGGCGTTCTTCATCCGTGGCGTTCTCGTCGCCGGCCCGGCAGTCAAGATGGTGTTCCAGAATGGCCAGGGCCAGCATGTCCTGCGGGGTGACATGCTCCGGCCAGCCCAGGCTGGCAGTCCGGGAGCGGAAGGGCCGCGGCTTGCCCCATTTGCCGCTTCGGCCAAGGCGTTGTTCCATGGGGACCGGCAGGATTTGGCCGGCGGACGCCGGGCGCAGGTGCCAGGTGAGGCGGTTGTCCGTGCCCGTTGCCGGCTTTCCCAGAATGGCGTCAAGCGCGTTCAGGTTTTCCACCCAGGCCGGATTGACTTCGACGCAGTCGATCAGGACATGGCGCCGGGCCGTGGGCTCAGGTGTCCAGTTCGGGTTGAGGCGCCGGGCCATTTCGCGGCAGGTATCGGCTACGGCGTCATACTGGCTGGCCGACGCCTGGTCGGCCAGGGCCTCCAAGTCCCGGCGGAGGAGCGCCGCCGGGCAGTCCTGCAGCCAGTAGGAAATCAGCAGGTGGAAGAACCGGTGCAGCGGCGGGGCGCCCTCCCGGCCGTCGACGGTGTTGTGGGACGTTGACATCTTCGGCTCTCCGCCGGCCCGCGTGACCAGGTCGCGCAAATGCTGGAAGACGCCCTTCAAGAGGGGGTTGACGCTGACCGCGAAGACGTTGTGCCGGGCCTCCCGCAGATTGGCTTCGGACTTGTCCCGGAGCAGGGAGAAGATGTAATAAAGACCGCCGACGGTATGGAAGTAGAAGTTCTTGTCGCCCTCGGATTGGCGGATGGCATCAAGCGTGCTTTCGAAGAGTTGCCGTGCCCTCTGATGTTCGCCATGCTCAAAGGCGACCCAGGCCGCCCGCAGGTCGGCGGCACTGCCGTCGCAACGCACCAGCAGCTGCTCGGCTTCGGCGACCCGGCCCTGCAGAATCATCTGGTCGATCAGGTGCAGCAGCGCCCCGGAGTGCAGTTCCTGCCAGCGGGCAACCAGCACCTCCTCCAGAGGCCGTGAAGTCCGCAAGTGATTCAGCAGGTACCCCTGGTACATCCAGGCGCAAACCGACAGCAGCGGCGCCGGCAGACGCGTCAGCCAGCCGCGGTCCAGGCTGGAATCAAGAAACGAAAATATATCCGGATACTGGTTTTCAGGGTGGTAGTTCTGCCAATACTCCAGACAGAGTTTTTTCAGCCAATCGGTGGCTTTGGCATACAGGGCATTGCGGATGTCCCGCCGCAGGTTCTTTTCCTGGTCAATGGGCGTGCGCCTGAGTTCGTTCAGGCACTGCGAGATAACCTGTGCCAGGACGCCATGCTGGGGCTGTCCCAGAAAATCCCTGGCCAGCGCCTCGCTTGGTTCAGCCTGGCCTTGCCAGGTCTCGCCGGACGCGTCCACCGCCACGGCGTTTTCCGCCAGCAGCAGCTGGCGTTTCGGGGCTGAAAGACTGCTCAAGCGCGGAAACGCCTTCGCCACCATCGTCATGGACAGCAGCCGGCTGATTTCAGGCAGGGACAACGGATGCCAGGCAACGGCCAGAAAGGTCTTCAGCTCCCGGCCGGCCACGCTGGTCAATTTCATTTTCTTTTCAGTCAATCTCGTCGTCCCTCATGAAGATACGAAAAAGTCGGCCAGCCGGTCAAGGCTTTTGCCAAGTCAACCGGGCGTTTTCGGGAAAGCGGCGCCGGTGGTTGCCTGCCCTGTCCGTCCTCCCCGGCGGCGCCAGGGTGAAGCGTCCGGTCCTGCCCGCCCATTGCCGCCTGGGCATGGCTCGGGTCGTCTTCCGGCCAGGCTGCCGGTTCGGCGCCGTGAGCGGGTGTGGGCGGCTAGCCTTTGGCCTCGGCCAGTTCCAGTCCTTTCCGGGCCATGCCGAGAAAAGCCGGGAACTGGTCGGCCTCCGTCGCGGCCTCCACCAGCATCCGGAATCCGGGTACGATGAACTGCCGGTACCATTTCAAGCCGTCCTTGCCCCAGAGCTTGCCATAGGCCCCGAGGGCCTGCAGAAGACGCTGGCAGGCCGCGGCGTGAAGGACAAATTTTTCCGGCGGGGTTCCGCCGAGTTCGCGGACTTTGTGGCAGTATTCCTGCCAGGCGGCCAGGCGGATGTCTCTTGGCAGGCATTGATACGGGTCATAGAGGAGCGAGCCGAGGTCGTAGGCCGCGCAGCCCAGGCGCATGCCCTGGAAGTCGATCAGATAGGCTTCGCCGTCTTTCACCTTTACGTTGGCGCTTTGCAGGTCGCGGTGGACCGGCACCAGCGGCTGCCGCAGCAGCAGCGAGCGGATTTGGCAATAGTCGTGCGCGGCTTCGCTCCACAGCTCCGGAGCCTGCAGGTGGGCGTCAAGCATGTTGTTGCGAAAATAGTCCCGTTCCCAGTCATACAGGCCCTTGGTGAAGCCCTTCTGCAGGGGAAGCTCCTCCAGGCGCGCCGCCTGGTCGCCCAGAACGTGCAGACGGGCGATCTGCTCAACCACCTGCAGAAGAAAATTCTCGCGCAGCTGCTGCGGGGCGATCTGCAGGTCGCTTTGGCCGAGGTCGCGCGACACCATCTCGAAAGTGTCCGCCAGGTGCAGCTGCACTTCCGGCACATGCACGCCGAGGCGGCAGAGAAAATCGCTGATGGCGGCAAAGCCGGCGTTTTCCCGGCGGTCCGGATTGTAGGCGCACCAGACCCAGCTTTGTTCGCCGCAGCGGATTCGGCTGTACTTGCGGCCGCTGCCCTGCTTGGCCAGAGGCTCCAGGACGCAGCGTGACGGGTCCAGGCCGAGGCTGATGAACAGGCGCGGATCCGGCCGCCGCTCGTCATGCACCGGCTTGGGTGGCCCGACGTCGTCGCCGACAAAGATGCCGTCGGCATACAGCAGTGGCCGGGGCAGCCGGGTGTAGTCCCAGAGCACCGCATTGTGCAGCTGGGAGCCGGCCGGCACGCCGAGTTCAACCCCCAGGCCCAGGGCGCCGGTGCAGGTGACGCCTTTGAGCTCCAGGTCAAAACGGCGGCGGGCCTGCTCCGCCTGCGCCTGCCGGAGCAGCCGGTGCTGGCCCAGGGCGCAGTCGGCCACGTCGCCATGCGCGCGGATGTACTCCGGCGCCGTGCCGATGTCGGACCAGTAGACCTGGCGGCGGGCGACCACCGCCTGGACCGGCAGGCCGGCGTCGAGGGCGCGCTGGTAGGCGTCGATGATGTCCGGTGTGGCGCTTCCCTCGTCAAGGTAGTCCAGAACGTCCCGTCGGAAAAGATGGATGCCGGAAAATGTATAGGCGCCGTGCTCGCGGTCGCGGAAGCGGATGACGCGCCCGTCCTGGTCCAGGGAGACGGTCATGGGGCCGCGGCCGGGAATCAGCAGGCAGGTGACCGCGGCCTGCTGTTCCAGGTGGACCGCGATCAGGCTGTTCAGGTCGTAGTCAAGAATGACATCGACATTGTGGACGAGGAAATGCCCGGCTTCCGGCAGCAGGCGGATGCCCTGGCGGAGGCCGCCGCCCTGGTTGAGGAGCACGGGCTCCATGGATACCCGGAGGTCCCAGGCATGCGCCAGCGACAGTCGTCGGCAGGCCTCGTAGACGCGGTCGCCCTGGTAGGAGGCATTGACCACGACCTTGTCCAGCCCGGCCTCATGCAGGCAGGACGCGGCCAGTTCGAGCAGCGGCACGCCGCAGAAGGGAACCAGCGCCTTCGGCCTGGTCAGGGTCGCCGGGCGCAGGCGCCGGCCTTCGCCGCCGGCCAGGATGAATCCGCTGATGGTGGTCATGGTTGTCGGTTGCTTGCGGGGGGG
>CAYOUR010000055.1:17469-20606 GCA_964407145.1 uncultured Lentisphaeraceae bacterium
CGGACGCGGACGGGACACGACACGTCAAAGCATCACTATAAATAAATATCCGGTTTTATCTATGCGCGCACTCGCAATTTGCCAAAATAGCGGTCAGCCGGCGGGTGAAATTCGCGCTGGTGCAGGCGGCGATGTCGGCGGCGCTCTGCCGGCCCAGTCGGGCCGCGGTCTCGCGGTCGGTCAGCAGTTTCCCGAGCGCCTGGGCAAAGCCGTCGACATCCCGGTCTGGCACGAGGAGGCCATTGCGGTCATGCGTGAGCCATTCGCGGACGCCGCCGACGTCAAAGGCGACGACGGGCACGCCATGGGCCATGGCCTCCGGGCCGGTCATGCCGAAGGGCTCCTGCCAGCGGGACGGGAAGGCCAGCACGGTGGCCTGCCGGTAGAACCGCCCGGGGTCATGCACAAAACCGGTGAAGGCGACCCGGTCGGCCAGGCCCAGGCGGTCGGCCAGGCCGCGGCAGAAGCCGGCGTCACTGCCGTCGCCGATGACCGTCAGGCGCCAGGGGCAGGTGAGCCTGGCGACTGCCTGGAGCAGCAGGTCGACGCCCTTGCCGCGGAGCAGCTGTCCGACGTACAGGATTTCCGCGCCGGGTGGTGCCGTCGCCGCGTTGGCGCCGTTGGCGCCGGCCGTGTCCTGTTCGCCGTTGTCCGCCGGAGAGGGGGCTTGCGGCTTGACGTCGACCAGCGGCGACAGCTTGTGCAGGCGGTCCGGCGGAAAGCCGTTGGCCAGCAGGTTGCCGAGCATGTAGTCCGAACCGGCCATGACCAGGTCGGCCTGCCGGATAAAGGCCAGGTTGCGCCGGAAATCGCGCCATCGTCCAGGGCGGGACGCGGTCAGGCCGCAGGGCAGGCAGTAGGGCCCGCAGGGCAGCGAACAGTTGAGTCGCCGGAAGGGAAAGTACTTGTGCCGGCGAAAACAGTAGTAGTCGTGGTCATGTACATAGACGGCGACCGGCAGACGGCCGGAAAGAGCCGCCGGCGCGCTGCAGTCCGGGCATTTGTGCAGCCACAGCCAGTCCGCGCCCGCGCAACGCCCGGCCAGCGCCGCGGCGCCGAAGTCGACGCTCGCGAAGGGCTCTCCGAACAGACCAGGGTCGCGCCCGGGAGCGTCAAAGACGCCATGGCAGTCGATGCCGGCGGCCCGAAGGGCGCCCGCCGCCTGGAACATGAAACGCTCGACCCCGCCCAGAAACCCGCCGGTGGCGGAGTAGAAGACCATTTTTTTCGGCACGGCAGGGATCTCCATGGTTGTCAGCCACGGCCGGCGGCTTTGCCCGCCAGGGCCAGGATTTTCCGGCGCTCCGGTTCCTGCAGGCAGGTGAACCAGGCGATGGCCAGGCAGGCGCCGCCCAGGGCGGCCATGGCCAGGACGAGCCGGGGCAGGGTCCAGTCCTGCAGGGGAAGGCGGTTGACCAGCAGCCAGCCCGGGAGCAGAACCGCCAGCGCCGTCAGGCCCGCCGGCAGATAAAGCTGCAGCAGATAGCGCCAGAACGTGAATCCGGCATAACGGACCGTCGCGGGCAGAAAGACGCACAGGGCAATGGCGGCGTTGGACCAGAGCGCCCCATGCGCGACCCCGGCTACGCCCATCCGGCTGGTCAGGAAAATGCTCAGGCCCAGGTTGAGCACGCATTCCGCCGCCGCCGTCCAGGCCAGCAGCCGGTGATGGCCGGTCATCAGCAGGAATTCCCTGGGTGTGTCCCGGAACGCGGCGAACAGCAGGGCATTGAAGAGCATCAGGGCCGTGATGGTCGTCACCGTTGGGTCCTCGACCTTGAGCCAGACCTTGAGAATGGCCGGCCCCAGCGGTAGAAACACGGTCAGCGCCGCCAGGCTGAGAAAGACGGAGAATCTCTGCGTGGCCAGCAGGAGCTTCTGCAGTTCGGCATCACGGCCGGCGCGGTGCAGCATGGCGGCGGTCGGGCCGAGGGTTTCCTGGAACTGGCTGGTGCCCAGCCGCATCAGTTCGGGAATGCGCGTGCCCAGCTGATAGAGCGCCACCATGGCCATGCCCAGCATGGAGCCCAGAATCAGGGGCGCGGTTTTGAGCAGTACCAGCTTGGCCATGGCCATGAGGTAGATGAAAACGCTGAAGCTCATGATCTCCCGCAGCACCGCCCGATTCAGGCTGGTTGGGCGCAGCCGCAGCCAGGGAAGCAGGCGCTTCAGGCAGAACAGCATGATGGCATTGGCCAGCAGATTGTTGGTCGTGACAAAGACCGCCACTGCCAGCAGCGAGCCGCCCAGCCGGAAGATCAGCCAGATGCCGGCCAATTCGAAAATCTGGTTGAGGACAATGGCCCAGTTGCGATAGTGCAGTCGTTGCAGGCCGGCCAGGATTTCCGGGATGATGCCGGTCGGGAAGACGATGGCGCAGCCCAGGCCGGTGGCCAGGAAGGTGAGCTGATAGTAGGTGTGGTCGCCGGCCGGCAGCTTCAGGAACAGCGGCAGGAACCAGGCACCGGCCAGGCTGAGCCCGGCGATGATGGCGCCGATGCCCAGGTAGCTGCTCAGAACCGCTTGCACGACCCGGGTGAAATGCCCGCGGTCACCCGTGGCCGTGACTTCGGCGGTGTATTTCTGCACCGTCTTCCCGAATCCCAGCTCAAACAGCAGGATGTATCCGAATACGGACCACAGCAGCGACCAGAAGCCATAATAGTCTTCGCCCAGGTTGAAAAAGAGAATCCTGGTGAGGAAGATCGTCTTAAGCAGGCGGATGGCGGCCCGCAGGTAGTTGGTCAGGGCGCCGTTCCACATTCGCCGCCGCAACGAGCCATCACCGCCGGGCGGCGTGGTTGGCGGCGCTGAGGGCGCGTTGCGGGAGGCTGCGGCACTGTCGCCGGTGAAGGTGTCGGGCATGGAATCTTGAACCTCGGCCAGGACGGGGATTAATCGTGTTGTCGCCAGAAAAGGAAGATGCGTCATGGCACGGCCTATAGTGTAATACCGCAAGGCCTTTCCTGCCAGGCGCCATCCTCCATCGCCGAAAACAGGCCGTTATCGGTCAGCCACTGAGAATTGCGCCATGGTATGGTGCCGTCGTCCTGGCATGATGCCCGGCAAATGAGGCTGGACTACCTACGGCAGCCTGAAGGCTGGACTGCCTATGACCGCCCGGAGGGCGGGACAAA
>CAYOUR010000056.1:0-2095 GCA_964407145.1 uncultured Lentisphaeraceae bacterium
AGTCAAGACCGACGCGGCCATGCCCACCGGCGTCCGCCGTCACCAGCAGCCGGATCGCGGTTGCGGATACGACTGCCGGCAGCAGCCGAATCCGCTTGACGCCGATGCTCTCGCCGGACAACACGTCGCGCCAGGCGCCGTCCGCCTGAATCTGCAACCGGTAGCCGTCTATGCGTTCACCCTCGGCGACGTCCTCCCGCAACACCACCACATTGAACGGCTGACCGCCCAGGTCCGTCGCCGCCTCGGCATCTGACGAGGAAAAAACCCGCCGCGAAAACATGCCCTGCCGCAAAACCTGGAATTTCGCCAGGGTGGCAACATCGGCCGGACACAGGCGTCCCTGCCGGTCCGGGGCAATGCCGATGTTCATGGCGCCGCCATGGCCGACGCTGGACAGATAAATGGCGAGCAGCTGCTCGGGCGTACGACCGCGGCCCTCCTCGGCGGCATGGTAGAACCACCCAGGCCGCAGCGGAAAGTCGCATTCCGGCTGGCAGAAGCGCGACCCGTCCCGGCAGCCACGGCCCTTGTCCTCCCGGTCGCCCCGGCCCTGAACCGCGGCTTCCGCCTTGGTCCAGAAGGTGGCGCGGCACTCGGGGGCGCAGAAGCCGGACTCGTTGCCCGGCCAGCGCAACTCAGCGGCGTCGGCATCACCAAAAATCGCGCAGTCCGGCTGCAGCTGGCGCACCATGGCAATCGTCTCTTCCCAGCGGTAATAATCGGCCGGAATCCTCCTGGTTTCGCGGGCGCCGCCATAATAGCCGTCGCCGCCATTGGCGCCGTCAAACCACATCTCGAAAACCGGTCCGTAGCCGCTCAGCACTTCGCGCAGCTGAGCCTGAAACACCTCGGTGACGTACGCCGGCGTGCCGTACAACGCGCTGTTGCGGTCCCAAGGCGAGACATAGACGCCGAAGCGCAGCCCGAACTTGCGGCAGGATTCCGCGACCTCGCGCACCAGATCGCCCCTGCCGCCCTGGAAAGAGGCGTGGGCAATCGTATGACACGTCGTCGCCGACGGCCACAGACAAAACCCGTCGTGATGCTTGCAGACCATGATCAGACCCTGCAGACCGCCGTCCCGGCAACCGCGCACCATCTGGTCGGCGTCAAACGACGTCAACGCGAACTGCGCCGGCGCCTCGTCGCCGTAGCCCCATTCCCGGTCCGTGAACGTGTTCAGGCCAAAATGCACGATGCCATACAGCTCCAGACCTTGACGGAAGCGCTCCAGTAAAATGCGCCCGGGATGCGGACGGCGACCTTCGGCTTTCAACATGATCCTGACCTCCTGAAGAACATCATCAATGACACCATCCATGAGACCATGCCTTCATGGCCTGGCGCCTGGCCGCAGATGCAACTACAGGCACATAGGCTGGCACAGGGGCATGGCCTATCCTTTTCCACCGACGGCCGGCGCGCGGTCCATTCGTCCATGGCCCGCGGACCGCCAAATTGGCCTCGCGGCCCCTCCCGCGACGGCCAGAAACAATATCCTATGACGTGCCCGCCTGGCGAAACCAGCCGCCACGCAAAAAAACCCTTTGCCGGCCGCGATCGGTTGCGCGTCCCGGCTTGCCGTAATATATTTATCCGAACCCAAGTGTGTTCCGCATCCTATTCCTTGCGCCCGAATCTTCCCTTCCCTCACCACGCCATGCCATGCCCCGCAAAAAGACCACCGACAACCTCCCCCTCACCCTGACCGGCACCCTGAAAGCCGAACGCGCCATCCGCTACACGATCGGCGCCGTCCTGTGCCTCATTGCCGGCGCCGGCCTGTTCATCGCCGGCCGCCTCGTCAACCAGCACTTCTACCGCGCCAACCCGCACTTCGCCCTCGTCAACATCGACACCAACCCGACTCCGAACTATTCCTCCAACCGGGTACTGACCATTCTCAGCGAAATGGGCATTGAAATCGGACGCAACAACCTGATGAACCTGAAGCTGAAGGCCATTCACGACCGCCTGGCCAGCGAACCGCTGGTCAAAACCACCGAAGTGCGACGCATCCTGCCAGACACGCTGCAAATCCGCCTGACCGAACGCGTCCCGGCCGCCATGCTGCACTGCATACCGCCCTTCA
>CAYOUR010000056.1:2118-19131 GCA_964407145.1 uncultured Lentisphaeraceae bacterium
CCCCGAAGGCGTCATCCTGCCTTATCAGATCAAGGACGTGCCCGACACTCTCCCGCATATCACCGGCGTACGCAATCCTTCCCTGCTCGTCCCCGGCCAGAAAACGGACGACCAGATGATGGCGGCGGCTCTGCGCCTGCTCCAGCTCGTCCGCGTCCGGCCGGATGGACGCAACCTGGACATCGCCCTGATCCAGCTGGACTATCAACAGCGCCGCCTGCGCCTCATCGTGCGCGCCCTGCCCTTTTCACCGGTGTTCCGCAGCGGCGCCCAGGTGCTCGTCCCAGTCAATGGCATGAATGCCGCCCTTGACCGCCTCAATGACATCGTCCTCCACAAGATCAAAACCAACGGCACCATCTCGGTTGTTGACGTGACCTACGAGCACCGAATCAACGTCATTCCCTGACGACACCGCCGCCCGCCCGTCACGTCCCGGGCTTCAGCAACCCGGCCAGAAACGGCGCCAGGCCGTCCGCCATCCGCTGGAAGCCCAGGTCCGTCGGATGCGAGCCGTCAACCGAGCACTCATAGAAGTCGTCGCCCAGCAGGGAACTGCTGTCAAACAGATGCACGTCAGGGTCGCCCCCCCGCAGCCGCCCCACCAGCTCCTGCTGAAACGCCAGGATGCGCGGCCGGTCACCGGGAAGGCGCCACTCGCTGCCCCGGGGATTGGCGCTCATCACCACGATCGGCACGCCGGGATGCAGCCGCCGCAGAATCCCCAGAAACGCCTCCAGGCGCTCGACCACCCCCTCGTAACGGGCGTTGCGCTCACCCTCGACCACCAGAACCGCCGGTGAGGCTATCTGCCCCATGACCTCGGCCAGCTCCGACTCCAACTTGCCATTCCCGGAAAACCCCAGGTTGACGACTTCACGGTTCAGGCGCCTCCCGACAATGCTCATGTGACAGCGCCCCGGCCGTGACGCGCACGCCCCCTGGACGGTGGAACCGCCATAGATGACCACCTTGCCGGGGCCGGCATACGGCGACGGCGGCGCCACCTTGGCGCCTTCAGACAAGCCGATTCGGAGCGATTTGACGCCATTATACAAGGGGAAGTTCAGGGTAAACTCATTCCACCCCCGGCCGCCGCTGAACAGCTGCGCCTGGTATTCGGTCACCCCTTCGCCCATCGTCGTCACGCCCGCCGTCTTCTGTTCGCCAGGCGGGCCGACATACAGGTCAAAGCCGCTTTTACCGGTCGGAGCCATGTGGAACATGCCGTCGCTCTTCGAGGTCAAAACGACGTTCACCAGCACTCGCGCGCTGTCGCTGCGGAAGGCGACCGTCCCGCCCGCCGTGCAGTCCGCCAGCTTGTCAACTGCCGGCGGCAAAGGATGCGAAGGGCTGACCGGCAGGCGCCGGAACACCCGGTCATGCGCAAACCAGGGGAATCCACCCAGCCGAAAAGGAGGCTGGCCAGGGTCGAACCAGGCAATGCCATCCTCCGTCACCTCGGGAACCGCCATATTCGCGTCCAGCCGCCAGCCGCCGTCGTCCTCCCCCGCGCACCGCGACGCACTGCCCACCGCCAACATCGACATCAACAGCACTTTGCCAATCACCGCAACCTCCAGCCAAAATTTTCGCTTTTGCCGGCTTTCGGGGCCCCGTCACGCCCCACGGCCGGAAATCCGTCCCGTCACCCTTATCCAGACCAGGCGAGTCCGGAAAGGGCCTCGCCAAGCCCGAAGCCTCCTGCCGAAAACCGCGCTCCGGCTGGGGCGCCAAGGCAATAATTTCGCGTGGCGTCCTTGCCATTTCAGGAGGTGATGTTATTATTACCATACATCCATTTGTCCAGCCGGCCAGTCGTGCCTTCCATCGTCGTCCCCATTCCATGCCGGCCAAGACCTGCCGCCATCACCAACCGGAGGAAAACAACCATGCTCAACGTCCTGGAAAAATCATTTCTGTTCGGCCTTGGCGCCATTGCCATTTCCAAGAACAAAGCCGAGGCCTTTGTCCGCGAGGCCACCAAAGAGGCCAAGCTGAGCCCCGAGGAAGGCAACCAGCTGCTCGGCACCATCCTGGAGGAAGGCAAGAATGCCAAGGCCAGCCTGACCGCCACCATCGAGGAGGTCATCTCGTCCCGCGGCCAAGCCCTGATTCCCGGCTACAAATCCATTGCCTGCCTGGAAAAGAAAATCGCCGACCTGGAGGAACGCCTGGCCAAGCTGGAGCCCGCCGCCAACACCAAGGCCGCCGACGCCTGATCGCCGGCACCGCGCCCCCGACCGGCCCTGGCTTGCCACGCAGCCTGGAGGCCCGGCCCGGCGCGCCATGCAACAGGACCATCATCACCCCTGCACGGTAACGGACCAGACAGTCTCGGGAGTGCAACGACAACCCTATGCGCGACTTCGATCCTATCGCCGAACCGGCCTTCTTCGAACTCTTCAAGGAGTACTTCGACGCGGAAAAAGACGCCGGCAAACAGCACGACCCGGCCAACTATTCCCTGGAACGGATGTACCCCCTGGCGGAATTGGCCGGCTGGCCGGAAAAAAAGTCGCCGGTCATTCACGTCGCCGGCACCAAGGGCAAAGGCTCGACCTGTCATTTCCTCGCGGCGCTGCTGACCAGCGCCGGCCAACGCACAGGACTCTACACCAGCCCGCACCTCTGCACTGTCCGGGAACGGTTCCAGATTGACAACGCCCTGCTCCCCCTTCCCCTGCTCACGCAACAGGCCGTCAACCTCCTCGCTCAAATCAAGCAGCGCGGCCTGAAGCCAAGCCTGTTTGAAATCTTCACGGTCCTGGCCCTGAAGGTCTTTGCCGACGCCCGGGTTGATGTCGTCATTTTGGAAACCGGCATCGGCGGCCGCCTGGACGCCACCAACTACGTCGCCCGGCCATCCTGCACCGTCATCACCCCCATCAGCTTCGACCATGTCGCCCTGCTGGGCAGCACCATCGCCGCCATCGCCGCGGAAAAGGCCGGCATCCTCAAGCCGGAAGTGCCCCTGGTGCTCGCCAAACAGCCGTTCCCGGAAGCCGAAGAAGTCGTCTGCCGCCAGGCCGAAAAACTCAACTGTCCCGTGTACCGCCCCCGCCCCAACGCCGGTGCTGATTTCCTGCCGGCGGAATGCCCGCCGTTTTTGCGGGACAATTTCGCCGTGGCCATGACCGCGGCCAAAGTCGTCGGCGCCACGCCGAATCGCCGCGCCTTCCGCCTGCCCGTGCTCCGGGCCCGCTGCGAAACCATCTCCACAAACCCGCTCGTCATCCTGGACGCCGCCCACAACGCCGATTCGGCCGCCAAGCTCGTCCAGAGCCTCTGCTGCCTGCACCAGCACACGGCCTGGACCGTCGTGCTCGGCATCGTCAAGGGCAAAGACGTCAAAGGCATGGTCAAGGCCCTGGCCGCCCTGCCCGACGCCACATTCATCCTGACCAACCCGGAGACGGGCAAGGGCTCCGCCCTGCCGGAGCTGACGGCCGCCGCCCGCGAACATCGTCTCCCCGTCACCGCCGTCATCCCCGAACTGACCACCCGACAACAACTGCCGCCGGACCGGCCGCTCCTCTTCACCGGCTCCTTCTTCACCGCCCTGATCGGCGAAAAGCTCTTCCACGCCGACGCCGATTCGCCCAACCCCAAAGATTGCTGACTGACCATGGATGCTTTGCAAGCCCTGACTGAACGCCGCACCATCCGGCTGTTTCAACCCCGCCACGTCGCCGACGCCGACCTCGCCGCCATCATCAACTGCGCCAGGGTGACGTCCTGCGCCTCCAATCTGCAGCCCCTGCGCTATGTCGTCATCAGGACCGCCGAACTGCTGAACCGAGTCCTGGCCGAGACTGCCTGGGCACGGCTCGTCGCGCCGCAGCGCACCCCCGAACCCGGCAAAACCGCCCCGGCCGCCTTCATCGCGATCCTGGCCCCGGCCGACGCCAAGCCAATCACCTACGCCGACGCCGGCGCCGCCATCCAAAGCATGCAGACGGCCGCCTGGTCGCTCGGACTGGGGTGCTGCTGGCTGGGCGCCATCCAGCGCCAGAACCTGCATCAAATCCTGCGGCTCGCCGACGACCGGCAAGTCCTGTTCCTGCTCGCCGTCGGCTACCCGGCCGAACAACCAACCAGCGAAGACGTGCCCGCCAACGCCTCAATCGCCTACTACCTCGATGACGACAAACGCCTGCACGTGCCGAAAATCCGCCTCGAAGACCTCGTCGACTGGCGATGACACAACCAGACCGTGAGGCGTGGCCAAAGCCCACTGAAGTCCAGCCGTCCAGGGGGCACTTGCGTCCACTAACATCCACTGTCCACCGCCCCCTGAAGGCCTCTCCGCCATGACCAACTTCTTTGCCAAAATTCGGTTCGGCCTAGTCCTTATCGGCCTGTTTGCCGGTGCGGCCGGCGGCCTGGGGGCGGGCGCCAGCGATGCCGGGAACGTCTTTGTCCTGCCGGTATCCGGCGCCATTGACAAGGGCATGCTGTTTGTCTTCCGGCGCGCCTTCCGCGAAGTCGAGAAACTGCAGCCGAAAGCCGTGATTCTGGAACTTGACACGCCCGGCGGAGCCCTCAATGAAACCCGCGAAATCATCGCCTGGATGCGTTCAGTCAAAAACAAGGGCTGTCCGGTCTACGCCTTTGTCAACCCCGACGCACTCAGCGCCGGCGCCATGATTTCCCTGGCCAGCAGCGGCATCTTCATGTCCACCAACGCCACCATTGGCAGCGCCATGCCGATCGCCATCTCGCCCTTTGGCGGCGGCGTCCAGGAACTGCCCCCGGACGTCAAGGAAAAAATGCTGTCCGCGGTCCGCGCCATGGTCGTCAGCCTCGCCCAGGAGAATGACTTCCGGCCGGATGTCGCCATCGCCATGGTCGACCCCGACCACGACGGCGTCATCGCCGGCGGCGAGGTGATCTGCCCGACCGGCAAGCTGCTCAACCTCACGGCCCAGGACGCCACCAGAATCTACCCCGGCGAACAAAAACCCCTGTTGGCCAAGGCCATGACCGATGACATCAGCCTGGTGCTCGAAGCCATCGGCCGGCCGGACGCCAATCTGATCCGATTCCAGGAAGAACAGGCCGACCGCCTGGCACGCCTCATCACCGCCCTCGGACCGCTCCTGCTCGGACTCGGCATCCTGGCTCTCTGGATTGAATTCAAGACACCAGGATTCGGAGTCTTTGGCATGACCGGCATCGCCTTGCTCGCCATCTATTTCTTCGGACATTATGTCGCCGGACTGGCCGGCATGGAGGAAATCGCCCTGGTCACCATCGGCATCGTCCTGCTCGCCATTGAAATCTTCCTGATCCCCGGCTTCGGCCTCACGGGAACCATCGGCATCCTCTGCATCCTCATCGGAGCCGGCCTGGCCGCCGTGCCCCATATCCATGACGCCCCGCCACTGCCCGACATCGGACCGTCAATGCTGGGAAAATACTTCCAGGATGCCCTGCGCGAACTGGGCCTGGCCATGGCCATCATGGTCGCCGGCGCCTGGACCCTCAGCCGATTCCTGCCCAAGACCAACCTCTACCACGCCCTCGTCCTCAGCCAACAGCTCAACGCCGAAGACGGCTATGTCAGCTCCGACCTCGAAGGCAAAAAAGCACTCCTCGGCAAAACCGGCCAGACCTTCACCATGCTCCGGCCGGCCGGAACCGTCCTGATTGACGGCCAGAGATACGACGTCATCAGCAATGGCGACCTGATCCCCAAAAACGCCGCCGTCCGGGTCATCGCCGTCGAAGGCACCGCCATCACCGTCGAGGCAGTCCTCCCGGACAACGCCGCCCCGGCAACGGAAAACCGACCGACCTGAACGGACACCGGCGCCACCTCGGCCCGTCCTGGCTCAAAAAACCTTCCCGGCAGCGATGCCCTTCACCCCAACACAAGGCCCATAGCCCACACATGCTCGAACGACGCCACCGCACCGCCCGTCACCCTGGTTTTCTTCTCGTCCTCGCCGCTTTTCTGCTCCTGCAGAGCGCTCCGGCCGCCGAACCGCTGCCCGACCCGCCAGCCCCCCCCGGCACCAGCCTCTTCTGCCATCCCGTTGACGACCACCTCGAAGGCTTCAACCGGTCGATGCAGGCCTTCAACCATGGCCTGGTCAACGGACTGCTCTACCCCTTCGGCGTGTCGTACAACTTCCTCGTCCCCAAAACCGTCCGCAACGGCATCGCCAACTGCAGCCATCATCTGCTGTACCCGTCCCGGCTGGTCAACACCTGCCTGCAGGGGAAATTCAACGCCGCCTGGGAGGAAACCAAACGCTTCGGCGTCAATTCCACGGTCGGCGTCCTCGGCTTCCGCGACCAGGCCAGCCGCTGGGACATGCCTGCCCATGACGAGGACTTCGGCCAGACCTTCGGCCATTACGGATTCGGCCCCGGCTTCTTCATCAACCTGCCAATCCTCGGACCCAGCACCGGCCGAGACGTGCTCGGACGCGTCCTGGACGCCCCGCTCAACCTCGCCTTCTGGCTGTTCAACGGCGATGCCGCCACCGCCGTCAACGCCGCCACCAACGCCAATGCCACCCTGACCCACGCGCCGGTCCTCAAACAAATTCTCGACTCCCAGACGGACAGCTACCGGATGGGCCGCGCCCTCTACCTGGCCGACCGCGAAGCCAAAATCCGCGACGTGACGGTCCCGGACCTGGCCGCCGACCCCGACGACTCACTGGGCTTCCTGGCCCTCCGGCCGCGCTCAGCCACCTTCTTCCAACGGGGCGCGACCCGCCATCTCCGGCTTCCCGACGCCGCCCAAGACCTCCCGTACACCTTCTGGAAAGCGCCGGACGACACCCGCGCCCGGCTGCTTGTCATCCTGCCGGGCGTCGGCTCACACCGGCTGTCCACCGGAGTCCTGGCCCTGGCCGAACTCTTCCACCTGCGCGGCTGGTCAGTAATCACCCTGAGCTCCACGCTGCATCCCGACTTCTTCCTCAGCCTGCCTGGCGTTGACCTGCCCGGCGACTTCCGCCGCGACGCCGAAGCCATCCGCCTGGCCATCACCCATGCCGTCGCCGACTTCAGCCAACAAACGCCAGGCCAGGCGCCGGAGTCCATTTCCGTGCTGGGATACTCTCTGGGCGCCATCAACACCCTCTTCCTGGCCGGCCTGGAAGAAAACGGCCGCCTGGGACAATTGACCGTCGACCACTATGTCGCCATCAACCCGCCGGTCAATCCGGTCCACGCCCTGCGCCAAATCGATGTGTTCTTCGACATCCCGCGCGCCTGGCCCGACCCGGAACAACAGGCCGAGGAGCTTTTCCTGCGTTTGGACGTCGCCATCAACAAACTCCGCGGCCAAAAGCCACCGTCTCCCCAGCCCCTGCCGGTCACCCGCGAAGAGTCGCACTTTCTCATTGGCTTCAACCTGCGCCTGGCCCTGGCGGACGCCATCTGCGCCTCCCAGAAACGCCATAACCTCGGCATCATGCAACACGACCCGGCGGCCTTCCGCCGCAATGCGGCGCATACCGAGGCGCTCGGCATCTCCTACATGACCTATGTCAATGACTTCATCCTGCCACAGGCGCGCCGCCAACAAAACAACGGCACCCTCGCCGCCGCCGACCTGGCCGAAAGCCTGTCCCTGCGCGCTCTGGCCGACACCCTGAAAAACAACCGGAAGGTACAGGTGCTCCACAACCGCAATGACTTCCTGCTGGCGGACGGCGACCTGGACTGGCTGGCCGGCCAACTCGGTGACCGCCTGACCGTCTTTCCCGCCGGCGCGCATCTCGGCAACCTCTTCCTGCCGGAATACCAGGAACAACTCGCCAGACTCCTGCCCTGACCAGGATGGCGCCCGCTCACGGAATCCAAATCAGGACGCTGCCGCCGCGGCTTCGGCAATAACCGAAACGCCGTCGGGAATGACCGCTACGCGGGCGTCGCGGCCCTTCAACGCAAACGCCATCGACAGCGCCTCCGACGCCGTGCGTGCATGCCGGAGATGCAAACGGCGAATCATACCGGAGTCGCATTCCCGGCTGACCAGGATGACGGGATGACGGCAGAGAATCCGCGCCAGGACCTGGCTTTCCCACTGGTCTGCCACGGTCTCACCCTGAGGAACAGCCGCGAGGCGCCGCATCAGCTCGGACGGCGACGAGGCCGAGGCGAGCAGGTCATGAAACGCCTGCCCCCCATGCCCGTCGGCGCACGCCGCCGCCATGATGATGACCGCCCCGGCCTCGGCCGCCGCCTCGGCCGCGGACATGCCCTTGACCGCCTGGTACACGTTCTGGTCCAACGGATGCCCGCCATTGCCGGTGATGACGATGTCCGCCGCCGGGACCTTGACGCAGCATTGCCCGCGCACGTACTCGCAACCGGCCGCATGCGCGGCCAATGGATCGCCGGAAAAGGCCTGGATGACCTGCTTGCGGCCATTGATGACAACATTGACGATGAACGCCAGACCCGCCTGGCGTGCGGCCCACACCATGTCCCGGTGCATCGGATTGCCGTCCAGAATCCCGGCCCGCGCATAGGGCGAGGCGACAAACTCCGAACAGTGGTTGGCCAGCACGGTCGCCTGCCCGGCAATGCCGGGCAGGACACTCTTGCGCCCCCCGGAAAACCCGGCAAAGAAATGCGGCTCAATGAAGCCCTCGGCCAGCAGCAGGTCCGTCTCCACCGCCAGGCGGTTGACGCACAGCCGGCCACCGGAAGGCAACACCCCCAAGTCCGCCATCTGACTGGCGTCACGCGAATCATGCACGACAATCCGCTCCCGCCCCAGAATCTCCGAACCGAATTTCTCGCCGAGTTCGGCTGCAGTGCTGGCGCGATGCATGCCGGTGGCGACCAGGATGGTGATGTCCAGGCCGGGATTGCCGCGTCGCAGCTCCTGCAAAAGCGGCGGCAGGATGTCCTGGCTCGGCACCGGTCGGGTGTGATCGCTGGCGATGATCACCGCCGTACGCCGCCCACGCGCCAGCTCAACCACCGGCCGCGACCCGATCGGCGCCGCCAACGACTGCGCAACCAGGCTCCGGCCGGAACCAGCCGGCACAGCGGCGCTTAACCGCGACTCGTAGACGCCAACGAGATTCCCCTCTGGCACCTCGAAATCCAAATGGCCACGCCCATAGGGCACTTTGATGGCAGTCATGATGCGCACCCCCCCGTCAATTTCAGTCGAACGCCCGCCGGTCGCGCTGATACTATCGTTCCCGTTTCGTTCCCGCCAGCGCGACGGCGGCGGAGACGAAACGGCGGCACACGCTACACACCAGCAAAGGCTTCCTTAATTCTGGTCGCGGCCGACGGTCGCGGCCGACGCCTGGCCGGACGAGGCGCCCGCCGCTGCACCGACCAGCAGACCCTGAATGACTTCGGCGGCGCAGCGCAGACCGAACAACGCCGGCAGGTAGGAAATCGTCCCCAACGACCGGCGGATGCCAGGCTGCTCCGCGTCGCCGGCCAGGTGCCCGCCATCCGGCCCGCGCACGGGCGGCTCCGGCGAAAAGACGGCGCGGATGCCCCGGGGCACCCCGGCCTGGCGCAGCTTCTTGCGCAGCAGCCGCGCCAACGGGCAGCCATGGCTGTCCGCCAGGTCCGCCACCTGAACCGCGGCCGCGGCCATCTTGTTGGCGGCGCCCATGCTGGAAATCACCGGAATCCGCCCATGAAAACACGCCAGCAAAAGGGCAATTTTGGCCGGACGGTCGTCAATGGCGTCGACCACATAGTCCCACGCCGGCAACTGACCAAGGAAATCCGCGCAATTGTCCGGCGTCAGCCGTTCGGCGCAGCCGCGAATGTCGGCTTGGGGCGAAATGTCGCGCAAACGCCCGCTCAACGCCTCAACTTTGCTGACGCCAAGCGTGCTGTGCAACGCCTCCAGCTGGCGATTGAGGTTGCTGGGACGCACGACATCATCGTCGACCAGCAGCACATGCCCCACGCCGCCGCGGACCAGCGCCTCGGCCGCCCATGACCCGACCCCGCCAAGGCCAAACACCACCACCCGCGCGGACCACAACCGCTCAATACCAGTTTCGCCCACCAGCAGCCGCAGGCGGGCGAAACTCTCCCGGTCAGGACTCATGCCTTCGGCAGTCACGCCTGCTCCAACCTCATCGTCTGCGTGGTTTGATCACAGACCGCCGCGGGGCCGAAGTACTGGATCGGCCCGGGGTAGACGTAGTCCACCTCTTCACCCCATGCCTGCCGGTGCTTGACAAACGTCTGGAAGGGCTTGCCGTCCAGCTCGACCAGGGCCTTGCGGATCACCGGCACCGCCTGGCGCTTCCTGACCTCCATGTTCATCATCATGGTCAGCGGAATGCCGCCCGCCTCCCACTCGCTGGCCGGGCACGACAAGTTCCGCACCGAGGCCATGTAGCCAGTCTTGCCCGCGCCGATCAGAGCCGCGGCCGTATAACCCAGGCTGTAACAATAGTCCGCGTCAAAATTCGACGGCGCCGCACAACGACCCTCATACCCGAAGAAGTGCGTCTGCGCACTGAACGCCACCAGCTTGAGCTTCTTGCTTTCGTCTTCAAGGCCCTTATTGGCCTCGAGGCGGGACGCATTGACCGCGGCCACCCGCTCCTCAACCAGCATCGCCAGCATCTTCTCGGTCTCGATGCGCGACACCTGGACATTGCCGTGCGGGTCGCGGTCGGCCAGAAGCTGCTGACGAATCATCAGCGGCAACGACTCAAACGCCTTCAACGAGGCCCCGCTCAGACGCTTCGACACAAACCCCAGCTTGGACTCGGCCGGCAGCGCGTCGAATGCCTCCTTTTCCTTGGCCAGAAGATCATTCAGCTCCGCAATCAGGACCTTGACTTCCGGAATGAATTCAACCAGCCCCTCCGGAATCAGCACCACCCCGAATTTCATCTTGCGCTTTTCACGCGAAAGGACCAGACCGGCCAACTCGTCCACAATCTGGTTGAGGGACAGATGGCGCTGCTCGACCTCTTCCGAAATCAGACAGTAGTTCGGATGCGTCTGCAAAGCGCATTCCAGGGCGATATGCGAAGCCGAACGGCCCATGAGCTTGATGAAATGCCAGTACTTGCGCGCCGAATTGGCGTCCCGCATGATGTTGCCGATCAGCTCGGAATAGACCTTGGTCGCCGTGTCAAAGCCGAAAGACGTCTCAATCCACGCGTTCTTCAGGTCGCCGTCAATCGTCTTCGGACAGCCGATGACCTGGATGCCGGTCTGGTGCGCCAGCATGTACTGGGCCAGAGTGCAGGCGTTCGTGTTCGAGTCGTCCCCGCCAATGACCACGATCGCCCTGATGCCAAGACCCGCGCAGTTCTTCGCCACCTGCGCAAACTGCTGTTCCTCTTCCAGCTTGGTCCGCCCCGAACAGATCATGTCAAAGCCGCCCGTGTTCCGGTACTGGTCAACCAGCCCTTCGTTCAGCAAAATGTACTTGTTGTCGATCAGGCCGCTCGGCCCGCCCAGAAAACCATACAGCTCACTGTCCTGGTTGAGCCCCTTCAACCCGTCAAACAACCCGGCGATCACATTGTGCCCGCCCGGCGCCTGGCCCCCCGAAAGAATGACGCCGGCCTTGATCGCCGGACAGTCGAACGCCGGCCCGCGCGCAAACGTCACGGCCGGCAGACCATACGTGTCCGGAAACAACGCCTTGATCTGCTCCTGGTCCGCTACCGAACGCGTCGCCTCGCCGGAACGCGCCGTCGCAAACGGACCGCATTCCAGCAAAACCGCCGGCAATTTCGGCTGATATTCATAACGAGCCTGCTGAAGAGGGGAAATCTGATTCATAACAACATCTGCTCCTTCCAAAAAATTACTCCTGCTGCCCAGAATGGCCGTTTCCTGTCAGAAAGCGACAAGACCAGACAACCACGAAATGACCATAACCATCCTCGGAAAGACAAATAAAATAAACCAAGACCATCATTTTACAATTCATGTTGACTTCCTGAATTTCGGCGTTACCTTGCATGGCTCGTCGGATTTCCTGGCCTGTCCTCCGCGGCCGGTGACGCCAAGCCCACGTATCCAAACCATCCCACCCATGACTGCCAGCATGACTCTGCCACTCACCGCAACCCTCCCCATGTCGCTGCTGATCCTCTGCGTCGGCGGCGCCGTCGGCAGCTTCCTCAACGTCGTGGTCTGGCGGGTTCCGCGCGGCGAATCGCTGCTGCACCCGCCCAGCCATTGCCCGAAATGCGGCCATGCCATCCGACCGTGGGAAAACATCCCGGTGCTCAGCTGGCTGCTGCTGCGCGGCCGCTGCAGCCAGTGCCGGCTGCCCATCTCGATCAAATACCCCCTGGGCGAAGCCGCCACCGGCGTGCTGTTTCTCGCCGTCTGGACCCAAACTCTGCGCCGAGGACTGCCCCTGGAAACCGCTCCCGCCAGCCTGTACCTGGCCGCCTCCCTCCTGGCCATCACCCAGATCGACATTCGGCACCGCCTGATCCCAGACCTGATCACCGGCGCCGGCCTCCTGGTCGCCCTGACCCTGGCACTGGCCATGCCCGGCTCACGCCTGGCCATCGCCCTGCCCGACGACCCGCACAGCGGCGCCATCATTTTCAACGGCGCCATGGACTGGCTGGCCGCGCGCAGCCCCGCCCTGGCCAACCCGCCACCCATCGCGGCCGCCGCCCTGGACTGCATCCTCGGCGCCGTCATCGGCGCCACCCTGCTGACCATCGTGGCCGAAGCCGGACGACGCGTCCTGGGCGCAAAAACCACCGCCCTGCCGGAAAACTCCACCCTGACCGTCTCGGCACACGGTATCCGCGGACTGGACGGCGACCGCCTGATGCCCTGGGACGACCTGCTGCCCAGACGCCTGGACACCGTCACCATTGTCCAACCCGCAACGTCGAAAGCCCTTGACCCGCACGCTGCGCCCAAAACGCCAACCAGACTGCGCGTGACAGTCAACGCCAATGGCCTCAGCCAAGGTGGAGTTCAAGCCGCCTGGCCAGACCTGGGCGAGCAGACCTTGCCCGCCGCCGCCGTCGTCCTGCCCCGGGACGTGATGGGCTACGGTGACGTCAAATGCCTGACCATGATCGGCGCCTTCTGCGGCGCCGATGCCGCCATCCATATCCTGCTGGCCGCGGCCCTGGCCGCCGTCCTCTTCAGCGCCTTGCTGGCCGCAGCGGCACACCGCCGCCAAGCCATGCTCCCCTTCGGACCGTTCCTCGCCGCCGCCACCATGGCCTGGCTCCTCCTCGGCAATTTCGTCTTCAGCCTTTTCCAGACCATCGCAACATGACCGCAAATGCTCGCGGCAACACAACCGCAACAATGCCAGAAAAACCAGGCCACACCCAACCTGATCAGCAAGCCATGACCGGCAGGCATAATTTTTCCCGACCGACAGCACCCCGAACCAAACCGCAACGACACGCATAAGAACATGTCAATAAACGAATTATCCATAAAAAAACTCTTTTCCGGACGGATTCTCGGGAAAAAATCCCTCGACATCCGGCTTGCAAAGTGGCATTTGCGCTTGTAATTTGAATCATTTACA
The DNA here is from genome assembly GCA_964407145.1 of uncultured Lentisphaeraceae bacterium. Classification (GTDB taxonomy): domain Bacteria; phylum Verrucomicrobiota; class Lentisphaeria; order Oligosphaerales; family Oligosphaeraceae; genus JAAZKI01. The sequence continues at coordinate 15,620 of CAYOUR010000056.1, forward strand.
CAGTCTGGGGATGCATTTCTTGCAGGCCGACCGGACCTTGACGCCAGCGGCGCAGGCCTTTTCCGTTGGTTCCGGCAGGCTACAGGTTACACCATATTAAAAGGAAAGTCGTTCCATGGGTAAATTGGGTATGATTCTCGGCCCAGTCGTTGCGGTGCTGGCCATTGTGGTTGCCGCTCTCAGCTTCGTCGTCTCCAATCGCCGCATGGAATTCCGGGAGCGTGCCGCCATCCTTTCCAAGGGGGTCGCGGACACGGCGCAGAAACTGGACGCCCAGACCGGCAGCGGCGTTGCCAGCAAGGTGACCTTCACCGCGGCCGTGCCTGGCACCCAGGAGTCCGGCACCCTCGGCTGGCCGGCCTACAAGACCGCCCCGGCCGAATACCAGAAGGCTATTGACAACACCATCAAACTCGCGGCCGATGTCAACGCCCAGCGCGGCGAACTGGCCTTGGGCATCTATGAAATGGCCATCTCCCTGCAAATGCCGGAAAGCGCCCTCACCCAGGACAGCCTGAACGCGCTCTCCTCCTTCAAAAACGCCCTCAATGACGCCAAGTCCCATGCCGTCGCCGTACGGAACCGCCATGACGCGGTCATCGGCGCCCTGAAGACCTACGCGACTGAAGTCGGCCTCCGACTCAATACCGCCCCGTTCGAAACCAGAAACGAAAATAAAATCACCGACGAGGACGGCAACGAAATCGGCACGCAGCTCGGCGACTATGACTGCAAAAAACCCCTGGAAGACTTGCGGACTGCCATCAAGGACGTCAACGACCGACGCAAGGCCTTCGAAATCACCCTGAAAAACGCCCCGGACAAAGTCCCCGAATTCGAGTGGTCCGCCGACGTGCAAAACCTCAGCGGACGCAACTTCCAGACCGTCCTCGCCGCCCTCGAAGAAGACTACACGGCCATCAACGGCAAGCTGATCGAACTGAAGAAGACCATCGAGGACCTGGCCAAAGTCAAACGCGAAAAACAGGAGCTGGAACTGGCCTTCGCTGACCTGAAAGACAAAAATGAGACTTTGGAAAAAGACGTCACCGCCCTCAAAAAGCAGGTGCGAGACCTCGGCGGAGAATCCGAGGTCGGCTTTGTCAAGGTCATTGAGTCGATCAAGGAGGTCGACCCCAACACCGCCGGCAAGGTCCTGGTCGCCAATGCCCAATGGAACTTCGTCGTGGTCGACATGGGCCAGGAGCACGTCATCGCCAATGTCCCGATCATCATCTCCAGCGAAGGCAAGTACCTGGCCAGCGGCGTCGTCAAGAAGGTCGAAAAGAAAGTCTCCCTGGTCGAGATTTTCCGCGGCGACACCGCCAACATCCCGGAAGGCGCCCAGGCCTACGTCAACCTGACCGTCAAGAGCCCGTCCCCTGATGATGACGACGAAGACTAGTCCGGGAGGCAAGGAAAACCATGAAACTGCTGTTTCCAATCTCCATGATCATTGCCGTTCTCGGCTTGGCCGCGGTCCTGGCCTTCCAGTTCCTGGAAATGAAAGCCCTGTTCATCCTGTAATCCTACCCATGCGCAAGCAAGCGACCATGACTGCCCGGCTGAAGTTCTGCGCCCTGGTTCTGCTCCTGCTGGCAGCGGCGGCGGCCTTCACCTCCTGCGTCACCCCGGTGGACGATTCAGGCAGCCTGCCCTGGAACGCCCCGGCCAGCTGGGAAGGACAAAACCTGGGCGTGCCGCTATAAGACAGACGGTTCCCCACGCCGCCAGAACGATTCCCCAGACGCCGCCGCCTTGCTGCCGGGCCACCAGCCTGCCAGAACAGGCGGCGTTGATGTTTCCACACCCCTTTTGGGGCGGACGGCACAAAACCGCCCGCCACCGCCTGACTGACACGCCATCCATCCTTTCGCCGTTCACCGCAGCCACCACGACCCGTCAACAGCGCGGCCTCACCATGCCCAAACACCTTGTCATCGCCTGCGGCGGAACCGGCGGGCATTTCTATCCCACCCTGGCAGTGGCACGCCTGTTTGCCGTCGACGACAGCCGCGTGACCCTGCTGCTGGCCGGCAAACATGTTGACGAACAGGCCAGAACGGCGGCCCAATACGGACTCGACAGCGTCGCCCTGCCGGCCGTCCGGCTGCCCGGGAACGCGCTGGAAACGCTGCTTTTCCTGCCACGCCTGGCAGCCTGCACGCTCAAGGCGCGCAGCGCCCTCCGGCGCCTGCAGCCGGACATCATGCTCGGCATGGGCAGCTTTGCCGCCGTGCCGGCCTGCCTGGCCCTGCCACGACGCATCCCCTTGGTGCTGCATGAAGGCAACGCCTACATGGGCAAGACCAACCGCCTGTTCATCCACCGCGCCGCGGCCATTGGCCTGACCCTGCCGCTGGCCGATCCGCGGCAAAGCCGGAGCACCACCGCCGTCACGGTCGGCATGCCGCTGCGCCAGGCCCTGCTTGACGCCGTGGGCACGCCCCCGGACCCGGCCTTTCCGGCTTCCCTTGGGCTGCTCCCCGACCGCCTCACTGTACTCGTGTTCGGCGGCAGCCAAGGCGCGCGCTTCATCAATGAACTGTTCGCCAGGACGGCGCCGACCCTGCCAGCCGCCAGCGCCAGCCGCCTGCAATTCATACACCTGACCGGCACCGATGACAACCAGGCGCTGCTCCAAGCCTATCAACAGGCCGGTATCCCCGCCTCCATCCGCCGGGCTGACAACAACATCGAAGCCTGCTACGCGGCGGCCGACCTGGTCGTGTGCCGGGCCGGCGCCTCCAGCATCTGCGAACTGGCTCTGTTCGGCAAACCGGCCATGCTTATCCCCCTGCCCACCGCCGCCGACAATCACCAGACCGTCAATGCCGAGTTGCTCCAGCGCGCCGATGCCGCCGTCCATTTCCCGCAGCAACAGGCTACCCCTGCCGCCCTGGCCAGCCAATTGGCCGACCGCCTGGCGCAACCCGAGGCCTGGCTTCAGCGCGGCCGGAATCTCCACGCCTTTGCCCGCCCCAATGCCGCCGCCGACCTGGTCCAACTGCTGCATCACACCCTGGAAAACCGCCGGCGCCCTGCCCCAAGTACGCCAAGGGCAGGAAGGTAGCCAAACCATCTTGGTCTGGCGAGCCAGCGAAAGTGGCCAGACCATCCTGGTCTGGCGAGACTGCGAAAGTAGCCAAACCATCCTGGTCCGGCGAGACTGGGAGAGTAGCCAGACCATCCTGGTCTGGCGAGACTGCGAAAGTAGCCAAACCATCTTGGTCCGGCGAGACTGGGAGAGTAGCCAGACCATCCTGGTCTGGCGAGCCTGCGAAAGTGGCCACACCATCCTGGTCTGGCGAGCCAGCGAAAGTGGCCACACCATCCTGGTCTGGCGAGCCTGGGAAGGTAGCCAGACCAGGATGGTCCGGCGAGACTGCGAAAGTAGCCAGACCATCCTGGTCCGGCGAGCCTGGGAAGGTGGCCACACCATCCTGGTCTGGCGAGCCTGCGAGAGTAGCCAGACCATCCTGGTCTGGCGAGACTGCGAAAGTAGCCAGACC
>CAYOUR010000056.1:19231-20516 GCA_964407145.1 uncultured Lentisphaeraceae bacterium
CTGCGAGAGTAGCCAGACCATCCTGGTCTGGCGAGACTGCGAAAGTAGCCAGACCATCCTGGTCTGGCGAGCCTGGGACTCCGGCGAGCACTAGCACTCACCAGAGCTGGAAGCTCTGGCTGCCTTCTCGCCGGAGCTGGAAGAATACGCTGGTCTCCACGGACAGCGGCCGAAAGCATCCATCACCACATTCTGCACATCAACAAATAAGAAGCGCCCGCCACCGAACTTGCGAGGAACACGTCATGTCGCAGCCAACTCTCCGGGTCATGTCGATCATGGCTCATCAGGATGACTTTGAATTCAACGCCGGCGGACTCTTTGCCCGCCTCCGCCAGCACTACGGCGACCGCGCCGTCCTTAAAATCCTCGCCACCACCCGCGGTGCTTCAGGGCACCAGGACATGAGCCTCGAACAGACCTTCCGACGACGCGAACAGGAGGCCAACGCCAGCGCCAGCGTCATCGGCGCTGCCTACGAATGCCTGTCGCTCCTCGACAACAGCCATGCCGTCGGACAGGTTTTCCCTGACCGCAACACCCTGGGCGGACTCTGGAACGCCATCCGCGACTTCCAGCCCGACTTCATCGTCTGCCCGCCCGTCATCACCGACCCTCGCGCCGGCATTCATATCGACCACTACAACACCGCCTGGGCCGTCCGCTACGTGGCCTACCAGCTGACCGTCCCGCACGCCTACCCGGCACTCTCCGAACGTGCCCGCACCGCTCGCTTCCCCGCACCGCTCATCATCAACTGCGATGATGTCTACGCCTGCGAAAACGGCTTCGACGTGGCCATCGACTTGGCCACGGTCTACGAGGAAAAACAACGCATGGCGCTTTGCCATGCGTCGCAAATCTACGAATGGCTGCCTTGGAACGGCGGCAGAGAAGCGCCGACGCCCGAGCAGTTCCTCGCCAACTTCCGCCAGCGACACCGCTCCATCAATCTCAGATATGGGCTGGAAGACGATACCCCGCGCGAATTCTTCCGCGTCACCTTCTGGGGCCGACGCCCAACCCGCGAAGACCTCGCCGCTGTATTCCCGGACACCCCAGTCAGCCAGGCAACCCTGGCCACCCTGAAGCTGTGACCGATAACAACGGCCCCCCAGAACGCGCCGCACATAACATGTCGGCGGGACACCGGCGCTTCCTGGACCGCAACCCACGCCACCAGAAAAAGGCCGGCAGGACGACGGCGCCCACCCCGCGGCAGTCCCGAACCCGGCCGATGACGCACGGCATCCCCATGTCGCCCCTGACAAACCATGACAATTAT
>CAYOUR010000057.1:0-7208 GCA_964407145.1 uncultured Lentisphaeraceae bacterium
CGTCCATCACCACATGTCGCCCATTGACCATAATGATCAATCGGTGACCGGTTACTTTCATCCCATGGGTTCCGTTCGTCCAATTCCATCCCCATCCATTCCATCGGTCCCATTCGTTCCATTCGCATCATCAGCGTGTAGCTTGAACGAAAGGCATCATCTGCTTTCGCGGCTGCCGGGACGAACTGCAAATGACCGGGTAATGACCTGTTACGACTTGGCGCCCGACTCTCCTTTGGAAGCCCCGGCGGATTTTTTCGCCGGCGCCTTCACGGGTTTGACCGGCTCCTTCGCGGGTTTGGCCTTTGACTTGGTCGCGGTTTTTTTGGCCTTTGCTGGTGCAGCCGCCTTGTTGGGCGTGGCGTCCGCCTTCGGATCGGCGACCTGGTTGAGCAGGCGGAGGCTTTCCTCGACCAGTTCCTGTCCGCCCTTGGCGCAGACGATATTGCAGTATTTGGAGGCGCTGTAGCCGCGTCCCCATTCGCCGCGTTCGGTCGCCAGGTAGGTGCCGCCGTCCTGTCCCGGCACGCCGCAGAGTTGGATCACGAAGGTCTGCTCGAAGGGGCTCCGGGCTTGAATTCGGTGCATGTAATCCATGTACAATTCGAAACGGTTGGTGGCGAAGGCGATGTCTCCGATGCGCAGAGCATGCAGCTCCATCGGCAGCTTGGGCTCGGCGTCGAGTTTTTCATAACGGTCGATGATGCGCTGGCAGCGGTTGCGGCCAGCCACCAGGATGGAATTGTGGGTCAGATTCTCTTTGGGCGTGCCGTCGGTCTTGAACGGCCTGGCCTGCAGGTCCGCCAGCATGGCCTTGTCGGCTTCATATTCCTCTTTGGTGATCAGGCGTTTGGACAGCATGACGGTTTCCACGGCATGATGGATGGGCAGGGCCTTCCGGATGTCTTTGCGGGCCCAGGCCAGGACTTCCTCAAACGCGGCGCTGATGCGTTCGGCAATGTCGCGGCGCTCGAATTCCTCCGCAAACTGCCGTTCCCGGCCGTATTTCAGGCGGAACCGCCGTTCCTGTGCATCACGGTAGTGGAGGATGCGCGGGGAGAGGTCGCCGGCTGCGGCGGCCTGGGCAATGATGTGAATGCCGCGGTGCTGTTTGCGGATCGCTTCCCGAGTTTCGTGCCAGTAGCTGGCGCTGAGCTGGTAGATGCCTTCACTGCATTGCGACGGACATGGCACGTTGACAATCGCGCCGGTCAGACGGTTCCGGCTGTCAAACGTGTAGAGCAGGTTGATGAAATGGTCGGCGCCGGCTTCGTAGCCCATGAAATTCGGATCGTTTGTCTTGCCGTACATGGCCGAGTGGCCGCTCAGGCTGCTGGTGGAATTCTTGACGGCGCCGGGCCGTTGTGAGAGGTCGTCGGAATACGTCACCCGCCGGCTGTGCCCGACAACGGCATAGCCGTATCCCCAGGCCACGCCGCCTCGCGCGCGCTGACTGTACGCCTCGGCTATCGCCTCGGCCGACTGCGTGGAAAGAAAGTCGCGATACTCGTCGCCGGAGGCGATCTCCATTTCCACGGGCAGGTCGTTTTTTGCCGGCGTTGAGATGCCGCCGGCGGTTTTGCCGGCGTTGCCGGCGTCGCGGTAGTGGCTGGGCGCCGCGTGCGTGTGCGTGGCGTTCATGATGATTTTCAGGACCGGGAAGCCGGGAAGCAGCTTGGTGACTTTGGCGCGGACCTCGTCCAGCAGCCCGCAACGGATGACCACCAAGTCGGCGGACAGGAAGCAGGCCAGGTCATCGCCATTGTCAATGACCAAGGCGGTCACGGTCACCGGATCGAGAATTCCCTCGGAAATCCGCATATGGAATTGACCGGGGATATTGACGGGTTTGTCTGTGGACACGTCGCGGGAGGCCCATCCGATCAAAAGCTGGTTCATGATCTCGCCTTGCTCCAAGGTTGCTGATTGCCCGGCTGGTCGCGGATACGCCGGCAAAGCCGGAAAAGGAATTGGCGCTGACAGGTGCGTTGCGCCACGGTTCGAAAGCGGCAGAAAATAGTGTAATGGCCGAAACCGCACTTGCAAGCAAAAGTGTCGGCAATACCAGTTCCGGGTGAAGGAAAAACGAGAAATCGGCGCTACGTTATCATCCTGCGCAGACGTCCGGCCGGCCAGGGGCAAGTGTCCGGAACGCTCGCGCGACGGCCCGGCCCTTAGGCGCTGATTGCGGGAATCTACGACACGTACTCAAGGACAGGAGCGGCTATGCTGGCGAAAAAAATGCACTATGGCCTGGCGGTGTGGCTGTTTTTGGCAGCCGGACTGATGCGCGGCGCCGAGAGTGCCGAAGACCTCCTGGCCGGACAGCCGGGAAGAGCGCGTCCCAACCCGGTCCTGGTCATGGTCGATGGCCGCGAAAATGAAATCTTCACCCGCAGCCAGACCTTCGTCAACGGCATGGACATCATTTCCTTCAGCCTGGCACATGCTGGCGGCGAAGAATTTCTCTGGCAGGTGTTGTTTTACAACGCCCCGGATTTTGCGGAGGGCGTGTTCAATTTCTACATTGACTGCGACTTGCGCGTCGACACCGGCTTGAAGATCGACAATCCGGTCGAGGAGCCGGTGGCGCCCAGCGCGGCGGCCGTCCGCGCCAACGGCTTTGACCCGCCTCAAGCCCTGGCCGGGGCCGATCTCGGCGTCGTTTTTTCACGTGGCCGCTGCCAGTTGCTGCGCTGGTCGCCGGACGGTACGGCCGCCGCCCCGGAAGAGCGGCCGTTTCTGATCAAGGACAAATGCCTGTACTTCCGCATGGCGATTCCGGCCAAAGCAGCCAACAACAAGGTCAGTTTCGCGATTGCCGCCAACACGCACAGCCTTCTGACAGCCGAGCGGCCGAGGCCGCCCATGCGCGACACGACCCGGCGCGCGGTCATCCACCGTTTTCCGCTTGATCCCGCCATGGACGACGAGGCCGTCAATGCCGACCATGACCGCGATGGCCTTCCGGACGCCATTGAAAAAAGCCTGGGCACCGACTTGGCCCGGGCCGACCAGATGACCTTCCAGATGACTCATGAGCTGATGCCCGAACAACGCCGCGCCCAGCCGGGCTATGACCCCGGCCTGGACTTGACCGGCTACGCCGCCGGCCATGTCGCCGAAGACCGCTTTCTGTTCCGGCTTGACTTCGCGGCGCCGCCGGCCGGCAACGGCATGTATCTGATCTACCTCAATACCGACAACCAGGCCGAGACTGGCCGTCGCCTGGCGGCAGGCACGCCGACTGATGGCACGGATGTCGCCATCGCCTGCGCCGTCAACGGCCGGCAATCCGGGAAGTCGCCCCTGACCCTGTATGGCCTGACCGCGGAACAATGCGGCGATGGCCATGCCGCGTTTGCCACCGTCGGCAACAGCCTGTATTTCACCGTCGACTTGCCGATTGCCTTTGTGGACGGCAAGGCGACGTTCGGCATGTCCGTGCTGGTGCACACGCTGGGCACAGCCGAGGTCCGCATGCTGGACCGCTCCGACCCGGTGCTGGCCAGCGGCCTGACCTGGCGCGACGGCAAGAAGCCGGTCGGCGGCGGCATCTGGAACGGCCAGGGTGAAATGCTGCGGGCCGGCGGACTGCCGCTGATTCGGCCCCTGCTGGTCGACTCGGCTAATGTCGTCTTCCCCTGTGACCGACTGGAATTGGCCGGTCTGGACATCGACTACTTCACCAACCGTCAGTATGGCCACCTTCGCATCCTGCGGCCACTCGGCAGCGCCGGCATGACCGCGCCGAAGGGCCGCTACCATGTCGGCTTCATGATCTTTGACACCAGTGACGGTTCCCGGATCGGCGTCCGCATCAATGACCGTGACCGTTCGTCGCGTCTGATCAACGCCGGCAACAGCGACTATTGGCTGTATTGGGAGAAGGACGCGTATGACTTCCAAGGTGACGAATATGTCGAGCTGGTGGCGTTGGGCGGCATGGCGCCGCACCCGATCTGCTTTCTGGTTTTTCTGTCTGCGCCGCCGGCGCCCGTTGAACTCGACTGCACGGTCAGCGACCTGCTTTACCAGGTGGCGCCCGGGGGCGCCGGCGAGGTCCGACTCTCCTGGATCACCGCCAACTTGGCCCCGACCCGCCTGGAGTACGGCGTCGGCGATTTCAGCCAGGTGCATGCCGCGGACAAGCCGATGCTGGTGCATCGGGCCCTGCTGAAAAACCTGTCGCCGGAGCGTGAATATCAGGCCCGCGCCGTGGGCCGGGACCTGGCCGGCCAGCCGGTCTACAGTGAGACCGTGCGTTTCCGGCCGCAGCCGCCACCGCCGGCGCCGACGGTGGGCGGCCGGCGACAGGTCGTCCTGACCGTGCGGAATGAACAGGAGTTTCCCGGCCGAGGCATTCTGTTGCGCAGCGGCATTCCTTTCCCGCGCGCTCAGCTCGGCAGCCTCGAATACCTTCGCGTCCTCTCTGCCGGTCGGGAAATTCCATCGCAGTTTGCGGTTCTGGCCAGGTGGCCGGACCAGAGCTTCAAGGCGGTGATGGTGACCTTTGTCGGCACGGTCGACGCCGAGGCCACCACCGAATACGTTCTGGAGTACGGCGCTGAGGTGCGGCGCGCGGACGATGGCCTGGCCAAGCTGGCAACTTATGAAGCTCGCGCCGGCGGCGCCACAGTGACGGGGCCGGTGCGGCTGGACAGCGGCGCGGCGCAGTTTGTCGTTACACCGGAAGGCGAGCTGCTTCTGGCCGACAACCGGCCGGTGCGCACCAGGGTCCGGCCTCTGAAAGGCCCCGAACTGGCTACTGGGGCGTTGCCGGCCGTCGTCGAAATCGAGGAGAACGGCCCGGTCTACGCCCGGGTGAAAAGCACGGTTGCGTTCCCGATGCCGCGCGACGCGGACACGCCACAACTCAGCGTGATCTGCCGGTATGAAGTCTGGCGCGGCTCGCCTTATGTCAAGCTGGCGCACAGCTTCCTGGTGCAAGGCCGCGAGCAGATGTCGTTTTTTGAAGACATCACCCTCGGCATTCCCTGGGGGGCTTCTTCCTGGCAGGCCAGCCTGGCCGACGGCAGCGCCATGACCCTGACTCCCGGCGAGCGGGTCTTTCAGCGGCGCTCTGCTGAAATCATCCGTAACGGCGGCGAACCGCAGTCCGGCCGGGTCATCGGCAATTTCCTGGCCGGCGACCGGTTGGTGGCGTTGCGGCAGTGCTGGGAGCAATACCCGAAAGGTGTAGCGGTCGGCGACGGCGAGCTGCGCCTGGAGTTGTGTCCGGACTTTGAGGCCGGCTTCTATGACAGCTTCCCCTTCAATTGGAAGAGCACCAAGGTCTTTTTCTGCCTGCAGGATGGCCATTACCGGTTTCGGCGGGGCATGCGCAAGACGCACGAGCTGCTGTTGGGGCAGGGGACGGACAATGCGGCCGCGGCCGCCTTCTGCCAACGGCCGCTGCTGGCTACGGCGCCGCCGGAGTGGTATTGCCGCAGCGGCGTCTTCTATGACATCGCCCCGCGCGATCCTGAGGCCTTTCCGACCTACGAGGCCAATGCCGACCATAGTTTCGCCGGATTCCGCCACCACCGCGAAAACCGCGACGATTACGGACTGCTCAATTTCGGCGACTGGTTCGGCGAACGCGGCGTGCATTGGGGAAACTGCGAGTATGACAACGCCGTCGGATTCCTCCTGCAATACATCCGCTCCGGGCAGGCCGAGGCTTTCCACTTGGGCGACGAGGCCGAACGCCATGTCCGCGATGTCGATGTCGAAAACTGGGTTCCCGACCAGGGCCAGGTCGGAAAGCTGTATCAGCACCAAGTCGGCCATCATGGCGGCTACTATAAGGAGTCGCCCAAGGGCGAGGAGGCGATCATCTGGGGCAATTCCTCGGTCTCGCATGCCTGGACCGAAGGCCATATCTGGTATTATTTCCTGCGCGGTGAAGCGGATTCGCTGGCAGCCGGCCTGTCCATCGCCGATTATTTCCTTGACCGTGAATTCAGCCGTTACTACAATTTCCAGGACTTGCGCACGCCGGGGTGGCATCTGATTTTGGACCTGGCCGCCTACGGTGCCAATTATGACCCGGCCTATTTGAATGCGGCGAAGGTCATCATGCGACGGGTCTATGCCTACCAGGACACGATGCCGCGGCCGTTGCCGGAGCATCAGCTCGAGCCCGGGCGCCGGACTGCGCAGGTCGGCGGCTGGAGCCGGATGATGGTTCCCGGACACTGTCACTGCGAACCGCGCCACCGCGGCAACGCCGGCTTCATGCTGGCTGTCCTGCTTTCCGGCATCAAGTACTACCATGCATACACGCAAGACCCACGCGCCCGCCAGTGCCTGATGGACGGCGCGCATTATTTCCTGGACGAAGTCTATTCCGAGGAGCACGCCGGCGTCCGCTACACGTCCTGTCCGAGGATGCCGTTTTCGACGGGCGCGGCGCCGTTGCTGATGGAGGGCGTCGCGCGCGCTTATTTGTGGACTCGCGACCCGCGCCTGCTGCATCCCCTGTCCCAGGCGCTGCCGCTTTCGGAGCGTCCGGCGCATTACGGCAGCGGCTATACTCATCGCTGTTCGCCGCGGGTTTTGGCTGACCTGCAGGCGGCGGGCCTGCGTTGGGACAGCGGCAAGCCGGTGCCGGCCGGCAGCCCCGGGCCGTTTGTCAAGCCGGACTGGCTCAAAGACGGTCGGGCCGTGGTGGCCCAGGCGGAGAATTTCATTGCCCAGGGCGATGGTGAATGCCGGGTGATGGCCGACCGTTTCGGCGCCTGGGGCAAGGTGGTGACTTACTGGCACGCCAGTCCCGGACATTGGCTGGAATGGGAAGTCGACCTGCCGGCCGATGGCGAATACGTCCTGCGCTTCCATTACGCGACCCAGACCACCAACACCCTCCGGGACATCCTGGTTGACGGCGCTCTGCCGCACCCGAGGGCGGAAAAATATCATTTCCCGGCCACCGGTGGTTTTGGAACCAGATCCACGGAGTGGCGGCTGTTGTCCTTTGCCGATGACGCCAACGAGGAAATCACGTTGCGCCTCAAGCAGGGCCGCCATACCATCAGGATGGTCAACCGCGCCGACGGCCTGGCTTTTGACTTCCTGGCCCTGGTGCCGGCGGGTCTGCAATAAATCGGGAAACCGTCATTTCCGCGGGCAGGGTCGAAGCCCATTCCCGCTCATTCATGCCCTGGCCGCCAGCCTGGCGAGCATGGCGGCCACGTCGTCATCGG
>CAYOUR010000057.1:7308-20165 GCA_964407145.1 uncultured Lentisphaeraceae bacterium
ACATCGGCCGGGGATTGGCCTTCATGCTGCCGCTCCGGCAGTTCCTGATGACATAATAACTATATCCGTGTATATCCGTGTGTATCTGTGGTTCAAACAAGCGAAATTCGGCGCATCGTTGCCGTGGCAGGCAAAGGGCCGGAGCCGAAGCGATCTTCAGGCTTAGCCCGCCAGCCTGGCGAGCATGGCGGCCACGTCGTCATCGGACATCGGCCGGGGATTGGCCTTCATGCTGCCGCTCCGGCAGTTCCTGATGACATAGTCGTTGTCTGACGTCGTCATGCCCCAGCCGGAAAAGTCGCGCGGGATGCGCAGGGTCTCGCCGAGATCATCCACCGCCCGGAGCAGTGCGGTGGCATTGGCGAGTCCGGCGGCCACGGCGAGGCGGTGGAAGTCTGCCGCCGCGACCGGCAGATTCCAGGCCATGACCGGCCCCAGGAGAATGGCGCAGGCGCGCCCGTGCGGGACGCCGAAGCGATGGCCGATGGGATGCGCCAGGCCATGTACGGCGCCCAGGCCGCTTTGGGAAAAGGCCATGGCGGAAAGCATGCTTCCCTCCGCGGTTTTCGTCCTGGCGGCCGCGTCCCCGCCGTGCTTCCAGGCCTGGGGGAGATGGTGCAGGAGCAGGGCGACGGCCTGGGCGGCAAGTGCCCTGGTCATGTCGTTGGCGCCGGTTGAGACATACGACTCGATGGCCTGGGTCAAGGCGTCCATGCCGGTGTCCGCGGTGATGTCCGGTGGCAGGTTCAGGGTGAAGTCAGGGTCGATGATGGCGGCGGCGGGGACCATGCCCGGGGCCTTGATCGAGCCCTTGTAGTCGCCGACCGTGTCGGTGAGCACGGCGTTCTTGGTGATCTCAGCGCCGGTGCCTGCGGTTGTCGGCAGCGCCACCAGCGGCCGGCCGCGGCGGGGCTGGTCGGCCTGGCCGAGAAAACTCTGGCGTACCGGCACGCCGCCGGGCATCAGAAACGCGGCCGTCTTGGCGGCGTCCAGGACGCTGCCGCCGCCGATGGCCAGGAATACCTCGGCCTCGCATTGGCGCGCTTCCGCAATGAGCTCCTCGACGCATTCCAGGGTCGGGTCGTGTGGAATGCCAATATGGGTTCCGGCGATCAGGCCGCCGAGGTCGTCTAACAGCGCGGCGGTGACCGGCAATTGCCGGACACTGCGGGAGCAGACGGCGAACACCCGCGGGGCGTCCTTCTGGGTGCAATCCTGAAGCGCAGTCCTGGTCTGACTGCGGCTGCCGGCACCAAAATGCATGACGGGCGGGAAATATGCGGAGTAGTGAGCAAGGGACATGGCGGGACTTTCAAAATGTTGACTTCGGCGGCATGACCAGGCTGCCGGCTGGGGCTTTGAACCACAGATATACTACAGATATACACAGATTTTGCTTTTAGAGTCTGGCGACGGCTGCGGACGATCAGGGTGTCAGCAGAAAGGGCTGGGAAAACAGCATTTCGCCGGACTCGTTGGCGGCCACGGCCTTGACGCGGGCATACACATGTTTCTCAGGGTCAGTCAGTGCGCAGGTGAGGCTGCGGCCCTGCTTTTCGGCGATGACGCCGAGCTTTGAGATCACCTGGATGGTCGCGTCCCCATCACATTCAGCCGTGACGGTGTTGTTGTCGCAGGTGACTTTCCGGAAACGCAGCCCCTTGCCCATGATGGCGCCGTACCAGTTGCCGAGGCGATAGGCGCGGAGGCAGTCGGCGGCGGTCTTTTCCTGGACCAGGAGGATGTTGACGCCATCCGTGGAACCGTGGTCGGGCACAAAGAAGCCGAAGCACTGGCGGCCGGTGGCCAGAACCCGGTCCCAGCAGGCCTCGCTCCACGCCTTGTCTATTTTGGCGCAGCTCTGGTTGAACACCTCGATGCCGAGGACGCGCGGGTCGAAGTCAAGCATTTCCTGGACGGTATCGTCGCTCAGGTTTGACCAGTACGGGTGGTTGATGGTGATGCCGCCGCCATCGGGGATCAGCAACTGTCCGAGCATGGCGGCGAAGGCCGTCTGCCAAGGCAGGCCAGTGCCGAAGTTGTAGCCGTGCGTCGAACTAAGAAAGCGATTGCGGGCGTCGAAGGTGCCGCTGGCATACAGAGAGCCCGGGGCGTTGATGTGCGCGTGCGTGTTGGTGAAGGAGTGATGTTCGGCATTGGGCGCCTCCAGAAGATGCGGCGGGAGGTTGGTGAACAACGGACCACCGACCTGGAAAGGATAGCTTTTCCGGAGCTCCTCCTCCACCTGGTCGATCCACGGTGCCAGAATGGCGTTCCATTCAAACGGCCCGGGGGTCAGCACGCCATCCTTGACCACCGCGTGCTCCTGACGCACCCGGAACTGGCCGCTCCGCATCGCCGACATCGGATAATACGGCGCCGACGGATAGTAGTTCGACAGCGTGAAGAATTCAAAGCCGCGCTTCAGGAAGACATCGAGCTTGGCCTGGTTGGAGACGTGCATGTGGCTGGCCGTCAGCACCTGGTGTGCGCTGCCCCAGTCGAGGTTCTGGTAGGGCCTGCGGTTGCGTTCCGGACGCGGCTCGGCCTGGATGGTCAGGCCACCGGCGCAAAGCAGCGCGGCGGCAGTCAGCAAGCTGGAATGTGACGTCATGGCAACACCCTCCGGTGAAAAAACATAGGGATGGTGGATAACTCGACCAGGTCTGCCGGAAATGGCTGCGGCGGGCGCTGATGGCGGTGCCGGCGCCGGTGGTGGCTGTGGCGGTGGCGGTGGCGGTGGTGCGGTTGCGCCGCCACCACTGGAGAGGGCGGCCGTGCAACCCCACAGGCTGAGGTGGAAAGCACTCGGTCTGCCGGCTGGTGGCCCGTCATGCTTCGGCCGTCTCGCGGCCTACAGTTTGACGACGCGTTTTTCCTGACTGGAGGTGATCATGGCCAGGGCGATGCGGAGGCTGTTGACGCCGTCCTGCAACGTCACCTCCGGTGGGGCGCCGGCGGCGATGCGGGCCACCCAGGACTTGATCTCCGTCGCGTACGGCGATTCATCCGTCGCCTCATAGGCCAGTTCCTGTTTTTCGCCGTTTTTCGGGTAATAGACGAGGTGCTTGGCGCCCCAGGTGCAGGTCAGAGAGCCGTTGTCACCGTAGATTTCGTAGCAGTTGGCGGAGCGTCCGAAGCGTTGCCAGCCGCAGAGCAGGTTGCAGATGACGCCGTTTTTGTAGACCAGCGTGGCGGAAGCGTAGTCATTCGGTTCGGGCAGGGCCGGGTCCATCAGCAGTCCTTCGCAATAGACGTGGTCCGGCGCCCCGAAGCCCCAGTTGAGCAGGTCAAGGTGGTGGGCAAGCATGTCGAGGATGACGCCGCCGGAGAGCTGGAAGTCCGCAAACCAGTCGCCGGGCTGCCGTTTGAACGCGCCGACGACCAGGTCGACATTGCAGAAGCGCAGCTTGCCCAGCAGCCCATCCTGCAGCAGCTGCTGCAGCTTGTGCTGCGACGGATGGAAGCGGCGGACAAAGCCGACCGCGACGCGGCTTTTCGAGCTGGCTTCGGCCTGCAGCAGCTGTTCGGCTTCGGCCATGGTCCGGCAGATCGGCTTTTCGCAGAACACGGGCTTGCCGGCTTGCAGGGCCAGGAGCACCGCCTCGGCATGACAGTAGGTCGGAGAAGCAACGCAGACAGCGTCGACTTCCGGCGACGCGACCAGTTCCTGCACCGAGGCCACGGCCGTCATGCCATATTTGTCCCGGCCGAGCTCGGCGGCTTCGGGCTTCGGGTCGAAAACAGAAGTGAGCCTGGCTTCCGGCATGGCCGCCAGATTGTTGGCGTGCGAAGTGCCGAGGCGTCCCAGACCGACAATGCCGATGTTCAACATGATGTTCTGCTCCTTGCACATTGAGAGAATGACCCGCAAGCCAAAGGCGGAAAACGGCGGCCGACAACCGGCGGCCAGCGAAAATTTCCGTCTGATTTGCGGGAACGGAATGCCATGTCATATTAATGGCCAAGACATGTGCTAATGTATTCTCTGTCTGGAAGCTGTTCAAGCCGGAGGCAGTCATGAAAAGCGAACGAGGCGGATTTACCTTGATTGAGCTTTTGGTGGTCATTGCCATCATTGCGTTGTTGGCCGCCATGCTGCTGCCCGCACTGGCCAAGGCCCGGGCCCGGGCCGCGCAGACGGATTGTGTCAGCAATGTGCGGCAGCTGACGCTGGCGTTCATGATGTACATTGATGACCACCATGGGCAGTTCCCCTATTACACCAATGGCGGCTGGGGCGCCAACCGCGAAGGCGGCTGGGTCTTCTACGACGCCTTTCCGGTGCCGGTCGCGGGCAATTACGATGTCCGGCGCGGAACGCTGTACAAGTATGTCAATGAGGAGCGCGTCTATGTCTGCCGCAGTGACATCACCGAGTCCAACTGCAGTTACGGCGCCAATTCCGACACCCGTGACGCCAAGCTGCCGGAGGTCGACCGGCCCTCCTCCATCCCCATGCTGCTGGAGGAGGGTTCAACGAAGCCGACCACCAACGACGGCTATTTCGACTTGGACTATCTGCCCACCGACTATGTCGTCAACCGTCATAACAGCGGCAGCGTCTACGGCTTCTGCGATGGACACGTGAGCTGGGAAAAATGGCCGAACGAGGAGGTCTGGCGTCTGTGTGACTTCCGTTGAACGGCGGCAGGACGCCGGGCCTGAACTGCCGATGCTCTCGGCGAAAAGGCCTGTAATGCCCAAGCGCCCCGCAGCGTTGCGGCAGCCAAGGCCAAGGCCAAGACCGCCGGCACCGCGGCGCCCGGGTTGGAGCGGTTCCGTACGAAACAGCGACTGGCCTGGCCGGTGGCGTCAGTTCAGTCGGAGGATGGCCTCGGCGAGCAGACGACGTTGGCGCAGCAGCGCGTTGTGGTCCTTGCCCCATTCCTTCAGGTTGGCGGCCAGGGGCGTGACCAGGGCGCGGACCGCGCCTGCAACTTCATCGGCTGAGGCGCCGCGGGCGGCCAGGCGTTGGCGCAGCAGCTCGAAATATTCAAAGTCTTCGTTGCCGTCCCGCAGGATTTCCAGGCGTACGGAGGTGACCGGTCCGTCGATGCCGATGGTGTTGCCCGGATAAAGCAGAAATCCCTCGCCATTGCCGCGGGGGTAGACTTCGGCGTCTTGCCAGACTGTGGTCGGCAGCAGGACGCCCTTTTCGTCTTTCTGGTGCCAATAGACGACATTCCAGTACAGGACGCCGCGGATGTCATGGAAGGCCTGCATCCAGGACAGGACGCGGTGGGCGACGCCGAGGTCGTCGACCCAGTAGGTCGGGTATGGCGGCGGTGGCCAGATGCAGGTGTACCACCAGACGTTGTCGCCGGCGGCGCGCCGTTGCGCGATGACGTCCCACTTGCACGCATCCAGGATCGGGCACCAGATGTCAATGGCGCCAAAAAGCTCCGGCTCGGGCTGTTCGGTCAGCAACACCGGGATGTCGGCGCCGACCTGGTGAATGGCCTCGCCCAGCTCGCGGCACTGCTGGTATTGCTCCTTGGTCGGCTCGTCAAAGCAATAGACGTAGGCCTTGTCCAGCCAGTTCAGGGCGCGCAGCCGGTCGGCCGCGGCCTTCAGCACCGGAGCGTTGACTTTCTGCCAGGCGCCGGGAAGGCTGACGCTGTTGACCCGCGGGTCGCTGAGAAAGCGCTCCGCCTCCGGTGACGTCAGGGAAACCGGCAGACGGCTGGGCAGCAGGCGACGGTCCGCCATGAACCAGTAGAATTTCTCATGCAGGACGCGGAATTCCGGCGAGGAGACACTCAGCCCGAAGGCTTTGGCCAGGTGGTTTTCCCAGATCAGGAAGGCGCTTTGATACGACGGCGTCGTCGGCAGGGCAAAGTCGAAGACGGTGATGGCGATCGGAATCTCGGCGCATTTGCCCGCGGCGGTGGTCAGGGTTGCCTGGGCGACATAGTCGCCCGGCGGGCAGTCCGCAGCGGCGGTGAACTGGACCCAGGCGCTCTGGGTGGCGTCAAAAGGCACGTCCACCGGACCGCGCCACGGCGGCAACGGGTCGGGCCAGAGCCCGGCTTGTGCGCCTGGCACTCGTGGATTGGCGACATTCGTGTAGCAGACTTGCAGCAGCGACGGCCGCAGGCGCGGCTCCGGCTCGTTGGTGTCACGCCGGCGGGGAGTCGAGCAGGTGACGTCCAGCTGTCCGACCGGCCCATGGGCGGCATGGACGGCAATCTGGCCGCTTTCGACTTCGTTCCGGGCCATGACCAGGCTGAAGCCCAAGGGGCGTTGCCCGGGTGGCGCCTGATACCGGCGGACCTTGTCCATGGTCGACGTGGTCCAGACCACGGGGGTGCCGGACTGCCCCGGGGGGACGAGGGTCAGCACATGCGGTTCGGCTGGCCGGCCGAGCTGGTGAATGGCCGACAAGGCGACCAGGCGGTAGAACACGCGCGGCCAGTCGGCCGGGACATCCTGGTCTGTCCAGGAGCATTCCGTGGTCACGGCGTGCGGCGTGACTGAGCTGCCGACGTCCGGGAAGCGTGACCGGTAGACATAGAAGGCGCTGACCGCCGGAAGGTCGTCGTGGGACCACTCCAGGACGGCTTGGCGTTTGGTCTGGTCAAACTGGCTGGTGACGTCTTGCGGCGGGCCCAGCAGTTCCGGTCTGAGTCCAAAAAAGATGTCATCGACCCAGCCCTGACCCTCGCGCTCTTTGCCGTAGATTTCGAAGCGGATGTCGCAGAAGCGCGCGTCGGCGCTGGTCTTGATGAGGACCTGGATCGGCACCCAGGCGTCGGTGTTGACACGCACGCCGGTGCGGTTGCGGAGGTACTTCTGCTGGGCATCGTATTCGTAGAGAAACAGGGTTCCGATGCCCTTGGCCATGGCGCTTAAAAGGTATTCCGTTTCCGGTTCGGTCGGCACGGTCTGGTGAACCGCGGCCACATGGCTGATCCCGTCAATGACTTTGCTGATAAAGGCGGAGGAGTTGCCGGTGTGGGCGTCGCCGGCGGCGGCGCCGGCCGTCGCCCCGCCCGTGCAGTGCGCGCCCCAGACCGCCGGAAAACCTTGGGGGGACATCTCCTCAAACGACGCATTATGCAGTAGATTGGCCGGAATCGGGGCTTGTGCCCATGATCGTGCCTGCCCGAAAGTCAGGACCAGGCATATGGCCATCGGCATCAGGGCAGTACGGCAGATCGTCATGTTCAGCTCCGTAAGATGATTTTGATGCCACGACCGTTCTGGACGGCAGGTGCTTCGGCGCGGCCGACATGCCGGCGGCGCTGAGGCAGAAGCATCCTGCCGGTCAGGAGAAGAACGCGTCCGAAAATCTCAACAACTTGAGCCGCATCCAAGGTGATTCCATCTCGACTGGAAACAGCCGGCCGCGACAACCTCGCGCGCGACAAATTTGGCGGGGCCCCCTTAGGGGGGGTGGGCTTGATTTCTGCAACCCGCAGGAAAAATAGCTTTTGGTCCGACCTTTTTCAAACCGCTTTTGGCAGAATCATCGTGGTATTGTAACCGGTCACCCATTGAACGTTGAGCCATGGCCTGGTGTCGTCGTCCTGGCACGATGCCCGGCAGCCTGAAGGCTGGACGACAGACGGCAGCCTGAAATCAAGCGCCTGTCACCACAATTAGCACGTTGACCGTCATTCTCAATCGGTGACCGGTTACGTGGTATTGTGCCGCCGCAAGATTTTGCCTGCCTGCAGGCAGGGTGTTTTTCATGCCATCTGCTTCTCATGCCTCAATTTTCCCACACCACTCTCCTGGCGTCGTCTTTCGCGGACGGGGTCGGTTTGCACGCGACACTCCGGGGCGTTCAAGGTGCGTTTGGACGTGGTTCAGGAAAGACGACGGCACTACTGGTGTTGCCCAAGGAGGCGTACAGCTGTTGGCACGGGTCGGACGCCTGCGACTGGGAGCCGTCCCGATTCAGGATGGACGACGTCACGTCCAGTGCAGGACTTCGGCCACATGCGGCACTATCGGCGCAATCAGTTTTTTGATGGCCAGGCCGTATTCCCTGATTTCGGCCTGGGCGTGCGGACTGTCCCGCAACTCAATGAATTTGATCAGGTTGTTAAGGTCAACCGTCGCCCAGAAGGTCGTCATCATGTTCTGGGGCAGGATGCCACGGGCCTGTTCGCGGCAGACGCCGGCGGCGAGCAGTTCCTCGAACAGCCTCAGGGAAGCGGCATGGTGGCTGGCGATCTGCGCCCGGCACCGTTCCTGGTCGACGTGCTCGGCGGCCTTCGAGGCCTGGCGGTCATTTTCGGCCTGTTCGCGCAGGGCCGTCGGCAGGTAAAAGGCTATGTCCTCGTTGGTGTAGCGGCGGGAAATTTCGTTATAGGACCAGGTGCGGTGCCGGTGCCACTGCGAGCGGACAAACAGCGGGCAGTGCACCAGAAACGTGAACACGACGTGCTCAAGCGGACTGGTGTGGTGGTTGGCAATCAGGTATTTGACCAAGGCCGCGTCGCGGCCGTCCATCTCGTGGCGCAGCTTGCCAAAGGACACGCGCGCGGCATTGACGATGCTGGTCTCGGTGCCCATTTGGTCGACCAGCCCAATCCAGCCCTGGCCATCAAGCACCAGCACGTGATTGGGCGGCGGGACATTGAGGTTGTCGCTGGCGTCGGTCATCAGTGAACGTCCTTTCGGCACACGGCCCGGGAGCCGTCTTACTTGCTGGCCAGTGGCGCTTCCAGGTAGTCGGCGCAGCTTTTCAAGGTCGCCAGCTGGCCATAGTCCTTCTCCGGCACTTCCACGCCGTATTTCTTCCGCAGTTCCATGACCACATCCAGAAAGTCCATGGACTCCAGTTTGCCGCGCAGGCTTTCTTCCGGTTGCAGGGCACCCCAGTCCTCGTCCGGGACAATGTCACTGAGTATCTCGATAACGGCCTGGAAAATTTCGTCGCGAGTCATCTTCGGTCCTTCCTGGGTAGTAATTGGCGGACAGCGTCGGTCCGCGGTTGTCATGCGATGTATGCCTATTCGAATTTGGTGACGATCAGGACGCAGTTGATGCCGAGCATGCCGAATGAGTTGTTCAGGATGGCGTTGACGCGTGGTGCGGTGGCCGGCTGGTTGAGCACCAGGTTGGGCAGGTCGCAGAGTGGGTCAAGCTGGTCGACGTTGATGGTCGGATGCACGACGCCGTCTTCGAAGCTGGGCAGGTTGCCGGCCAGCTCCAGGGCGGCGGCGGCGCCCATGCAGTGGCCGATAAAACTCTTGGTGTTGTTGATGTAGGTGTCAGAGCCGACGGAACCAAAGACGTCGCGGATCGCTTCGCACTCCTTGACGTCCCCGGCGGGTGTGCCGGTCGCATGGGTGTTGATGATGTGGATGTCCTGAGGTTGCAGCCCGGCCCTGTCCAGAGCGTTGCGCATGCACTCGGCTTGCCGGGCCGGGTCGGGAAGCACCATGTCGGCCGCGTCGGAATTGTAGCAGTAGCCGGCGATTTCGCCGTAGATTCTGGCTCCGCGGGCGCGGGCCCGGTCGAGACGTTCGAGGACATAGACGGCGCCGCCTTCGGAGACGACGATGCCGTTGCGGGTGGCGTCAAAGGGACGGCTGGCCTTGGCCGGGTCGTCATGGCTGGCCAGGGCATTCTGGCTCTTGAACGCGGCAAAGATGCCAAAGGTGCCGGGGCTTTCGGAGACGCCACCAGCCAAGGCGATGTCGACTTCCCCCAGCAGGATTTGCTGGGCGCCGGTGACGCAGCCGAGGTTGCCGGCGGCACAGGCGGCGCCGATTGTGTAATGCGGGCCGGTAATGCCGAGGTTGACCGTCACTTCGCCGGCCGGATTGTTGGCCACGGTGCGCGGATTATGATAGTGCGACCAGTACTTGGTGTTGTACTCGTAACGGCTGATTTCGTAAATTTCGTTTTCCGTTTCGACATTGCCATGCTCGGTGATGCCGAGAAAAACGCCGACCCGGTCGGGGGCGACGCAATCCGGGGCATTGGCGCGGCCAGCCACGGCCAGCCCGGCGTCAGCCAGAGCCTCGTGGACGCAGTAGATGGAGATGGACCCGGCTCTGGTGCCGATGCGCAATTCCTTGCGCTTCTGGTATTTCAGCGGGTCAAAACGGCACAGCCCGGCAACCGTGTGGCCGAAATAGCGCACATCGTACTCGGACACACCGGAAACGCCGTGCAGGAGGCTGTGGCGGAACTCCGCCAGGTTGTTGCCGTTGGGCGCCGTCAGGCCAATGCCGGTGATGACGATGCGTTGGGAGTCCGGTTTGTGCATGCGAAAACAGTCATTAGAGGGGTGATGGAACAGGTCGACAAAAGGAATTTCACCGGCCATGACGGGAAATCTGCAGAAAAAAATAGGCTATGTAATATAAGGCCTGATTTGGAAATATGCGAGATGCGCCAGTGAAAGTTTTTCTCCGGAGGGGGAACTCTCACCCTGTTTGTGGTGTGGCCTGGAATTTGCCGGCAGGCGTGCCGCGTTGTTCCGATGGCGGTCGTTGGTCATCGCCTGCCGTGTCTCGTTCACTCGCGGTGAAGCGTGTCCCTGGCTTGACAGGGCCCTGGCCTAGGCCAAGGCCCTGTTCCAGCTTGAGAAGCCGTTGTTTCAAAGGCAATCCCAGGCCGAAGCCGCCGAGCTTGCCGCCGGCGGCGACGACACGGTGGCAGGGGATGAAAACGGGGATTGGATTGTGATGGCAGGCGCCGCCGACCGCGCGCGCGGCGCCTGGCTGGCCGGCCTGGGCGGCGATGTCGCCGTAGGTCGCCGTCGTTCCGTGCGGAATCTGCGTCAACAGCGTCCAGACTTTCCGTTGAAAGGTCGTTCCGGCTGGCGCCAGCGGCAGGTCAAAGACCTGTCTCTGGCCGTCGAGATACTGCCGCAGTTGGGCAAAGGCCGCGCTCAGCAGGGGCGGCGCCGGACCCGGGCTCGTGGCCGTGCCGGCGGGCAGGATGTCCAGAGCGGTGATGGCGCCGGCCACCGCGGTCAGGGCGACTGGCCCCAAGGCCGTCTGGGCGACATGGCGGCTGGAGGCGGGAGGTGAACGGCGTTCGCTCATCGCAGGAAGTCAAGCCGTGACTCGTTTTTCGCGGGAATGACGCAGCGCCATAGCTGCCAGTTGCTGGACCACTGTTTTTCCAGAAGCAGCCACGGCTTGCCGTTGGCGTGGATGTCCGCCAAGGGCGAGCCTTCCGGCGGATAGTACACCCCGTCGGACGGCGGGACCAGGATGTGCAACTGTTCGTCCTGGGCCTGCTCCAGAAAAGCGTTTTCCTGGTAGTCCAGGCGTGCGACAAAGCGTTTTTCCTGCGGGTCCGGATAGACGGCCGGCAGCCGTACGCCGTACAGGACCGTCCGCGATTCTGGCCAGTACTGGTCGATGAAGGCCAGCAGTTCCTGTCGGGAAGGGGCCTGGGTCTCGGCCACGACCGGGTTCGCCGGCGGCAGTGATTGCCAGAAACACAAACCGGCGATGAAGGCGCATGCCACGAAAGCGCCGATCTGAATCGTCCGGGAATTGAACTCTGCCAGGCAGACCAGCACCAGCACGGCCAGCAGCTGGACGGCGGCAAGAGGAATCAGTCCGGTCGGCGGAAGCCCGAGAGCGGAGGCGACCATCGCCACGGCGGGAATGAGAATGGTCGCCGGCATCAGGCACCGGGATACCATCCGCAGGTCGGATTTTACCGCCAGGATGATCAGAGGAACCAGCAGTGCCGCGGTGATGGGGAAGGCACTGGCGGCATGCTCGCCCAAGGCGCTGAGCCGCACGGTGTCGGCTCGCTGCCAGGCGTCTCGCAGGCTGAAGAAGATGTCGTCCATGACCAGCCAGTTCCATAGCAGCCAGAGGCAGGCGCCATAAGCGAAGGGCGACCACAGCAGCGAGCGCATGCCGGTGCCGCGGTTGGCGGCGGGGATGCTGGCGCCGGGGATGGCGTTGGCGGTGCTGGGCGGCTGGGGAATGTCGGCCTGGATGCGGCGGACTTCAATGAAGACGGCGATGGCCATGACGGCGCCGACCAGAGCCGGGCCGAGCCCGCACAAGGACAGCAGACCACAGTTGACGCCGGTGAGAATCAGGTCACGCAGGCCGCGGCCGCTGTGCCAGAGCATGAGATGGAAAATGGCCGAGGCCAGGGGCACGGCCGAGACCCAATTGGGGTCAAGCAGGAAGAAGCTGTTGCGGATTTGGGGCAGGCCAATGGCCAAGGCGATGGCCAACGGCGCGGCCAGCCAGCCGCGGCGGCGCAGCGTGATTCGGAACAGGTAGGCGATGCACCACGTCTGGGTGACGGCCAGCAGCAGGCGCGGTCCGTTCAGGCGCAGCAGCCGGGCCAGCAGTTCGGCCGCCAGCAGGGACAGGCTTGGGAGAACGGGGTAGTCGAGGCTGCCGACCAGGGCCTGGCGCCCCCAGTTGTTGCCTGCCAGAAGGGCATCGACAATGGCCTTGTGCACGGCCATGGCCTCGGTGCCCGGGTGGGGAAGGCGGTAGATGACAATGACGAACAGGAACAGCAGGCCTGCCAGGCAGAGGCGGTGGCGAGGCGTGCTTTCATAGGCCAGGTTGGCGGGGGCAGTCGTGGCGTTGTCCATGTCCAAGTATCCAGTTTGAGGAGAAGATGGCCAAAGGAGCGCATACCGCATTGAAGCCGGGCTGCGGACGGTGTGATTCTGGCCGCGCATGCCTGGGAAAACGGCTGCACGGCGTCTGCGGCAATGGCATAGTGTGGACGTGCAAAAGAGGGAAGTGGCAGACCAACGTGAGGTGGGAATAATCCACTGGGTTGTACTATAACCTTCATCGTGCATTTTTACATGTCCATCCTGCGATATTTGCCTTGTCACCGTAACCGGTCACCGATTGATAATGACGGTCAAAGTGCGAAATGCGGTGGTACGC
>CAYOUR010000058.1:0-19798 GCA_964407145.1 uncultured Lentisphaeraceae bacterium
GTATGGGACGTATGGGACGTATGGGACGTTTAGGTGCCAGCGTCCCTGTCTGTTTTATTCTGACGCCAACGCCAGGGCGCGGTCAGTTTTTGAGGAGTTTGCGCATGCGTTCAAGGATCATGGCCACGCCTTTTTCCCCCAGTTCGCGGCTGGCCTTGGGGGCGCTTTCCACGTACCATTTTTCGGCTGAGTAGTCGGCCATGTCGACGGTGTCGGGGCAGAGGGCCATCATCAGGGACGTTTCGCCCTGGGCGGCGTGGTCGAACGGGAATTGGTCGATGATGTCGCCGTCCATGAGGGGATGGGACTGGATCCAGTTGAACGGATTGGCGTCGAGGCTGTCGTGTTCCGTGTAGTAGTTGGCCATGCTGTTGTCGCCCCACCAGCCTTCGCCGCGGGTCTTGTCCAGGAATTCGAAGATCACCTGTTTGGCGGCCAGCCGGAAGGCCAGGTCGGTCGGCATGCCGGACGAGAAGTTTTCGCTTTGGTGGTGGATGAAGGTATGGATGTTGCGGAAGCCGACGCGGAGCAGGCCGAGGAAGAGCTGCCGCGCGAAGGGCACGATGACCTGTGAGTCGACGTGGATGGAGCCGCGCCCCTCTGGCGGTTCGACCGCGAAGCTGGCGGAGCCGTAGTAGTAGGGCGGCAGGAGCACCAGGTCCATTTCCTGTTCGAGCAGTTCGGCGCAGCGGATGACGGCGAGGGTGTCCATGCCGACAGGCAGGTGTTCGCTGTGATATTCCAGTACGCCCAGCGGGAGGATGACGGGCCAGCGTTTTTCAATCGCTTCCCGGATGTGTTTCGGACGCATCAGTTCATAGCGCATGGTGACAACTCCGTTTTTGGTCTTGAGGGCAGGACAACCAGGGGCAGGGGGCGACCGGGCCGGGTCTGGCCGGGTCTGGCTGGCGCCTTGCCGCCCGCCCCGTTGCCTCGGCCGTTGCCTGGTCAGCGCGTCCGTTGGTCAGTAGGCCAGATTTTGCCGGACGGCGGCGATGATGTCTTCGGGCTGCGGCAGGACGAGTTTTTCCAGGGCGAGGGACGAGGGTATGGGGACGTCCTTGGCGGCGACGCGGAGGATGGGCGCCTCGAGGGCGTCCAGGCAGTGCTCCGCGATCAGGGCGGACAGTTCGGCGCCGACGCCGCCGGTCAGGCAGGCCTCCTCGACGATGACCGCTCGGCCCGTCTTGCGGATGCTGGCGAAGAGGGTCGCCGTGTCCAGGGGCTGCAGACTGACCAGGTCCACGACTTCGAGGTCGGCGCCGGTCTGCTGGAACGCTTTTTTGACGGCCAGGCAGACAGGCGTCATGGCCGAATAGCAGAACAGCGTCAGGTCGGCGCCCGGGGACGCGACCACGGCCCGGTCGAGCGGCAGGGTGAGGTCGCCGGAGGGCACTTCGCCCTTGACCGGGTACAGTCTCTTGTTCTCAATGACAATGACCGGGTTGGGGTCGCGGATGGCGCTTTTGAGCAGTCCCTTGGCCTGGGCCGGGGTGGACGGCGCCACGATTTTGAGCCCGGGGATGCCGACCAGCAGATTGCTGAGCATCTGCGAATGGCTGGGGCCGTAGCCGCCCTTGGCGCCGCCCGGCGTGCGCAGCACCAGGGGGACGTTGACCTGGCCGCCGTACATGTAATGCAGCTTGCCGGCGCTGTTGAGAAGCTGGTCCAGGGCCAGGGCGATGAAATCCATGAACATGATTTCCACGACCGGCCGGAGGCCGAGCATGGCGGCGCCGACGGCCAGTCCGGTGAAGCTGTTTTCCGAGATCGGCGTTTCCCAGATGCGTTCCGCGCCATATTTGGCAAACAGGTCTCGGGTCACGCCGAAGGCGCCGCCGTAGGGGCCGATGTCCTCCCCGATGAGGACGACGTCGTGATCGCGGGCGAGTTCTTCGTCAAGGGCTTCGTTGACGGCTTTGGAATAGTAGATATCAGGCATGGCAGTAGGGTGGTTCAGGCAAAGAGGCCGGCGGTGGCGTCGGCCAGTCCGCCGGCCGGGGCGTCGATGGCGGTCTGGGCGGCCTGGGCGACTTCCTGGCGGGCGGTGAGAGCGGTTTGTTGGATGGTTTTCTGGTCGTAGCCCAGGGTTGTCAGCTTCTGTTCCAGGGCGGCGATGCAGTCGCGTTGCCGCATGGCTTCTTCCTCTTCGCGGGTGCGGTAGACCCTGGGGTCGTTCTTGGAATGGCCGCAGAACCGGTAGGTCATCAGTTCGAGCAGTTCCGGCCCCTGGCCCTGGCGGATGTGGTCCAGGGCCTGGGTGGTGGCTTCGTAGACGGCGCCGACGTCCAGGCCGTCGTGGGTCGAGCCGGGCATGGCGTAGGCGGCGGCGCGCGGGGCGATGGCGCCGCTGGCGCAGGCCTTGGCGGTCGGATTGCTCATGCCGTAGAGGTTGTTTTCGCAGACGAAGAGGACGGGCAGTTTCCAGAGGGAGGCGAGGTTGAGGCTTTCGTGGAAGGTGCCCTGGTTGCTGGCGCCATCGCCGAAGAAGACGATGGCGACGTGGTCGGTTTTCCGGTATTTGAGGGCGAAGGCGGCGCCGGTGGCGATGGGGATGCCGCCGCCGGTGATGCCGTTGGTGCCGAGGAAGCATTTGTCCATGGCGCAGAGATGCTGGGAGCCGCCGCGGCCGCGGCAGTAGCCGATGAGTTTGCCCATCAGCTCGCCCATGACCCGGCTGGTGTCCAGTCCGCGGGCGAGCAGGTGTCCGTGGCCGCGGTGGTTGGAGACGAGCCAGTCTGTGGGGCGGGCCGCGTCGATGACGCCGACCGCGCAGGCTTCCTGGCCGATGCAGAAATGGGAGGTGCCGCCCAGGACGCCTTTGCCGAACAGGTCGCTGAGGGTTTCTTCGAAGGCGCGGATCAGCACCATGCGCCGGTACATATCAAGAAAGTCTGGCATGATTGAGGCTGGCTGGCGGAGTTCGTTGCGGGTGGGCGGCGGCTGGGAACGGCCGGCCGGAGGGTGGGCGCGTCGGCCGGCGATGGGCCGGGTCGGGCGCTGGCGGCGCGGCCGGCATTCAGGCCGCCGGCCGTTGTCTTTCTACAGTATAACGCATCATTCCCAGATATAATTGCCGGCGGAGAGGCGCCGGATGACGCATTCCGGGTTTTTCTGGAGGATTGGCAGGACGGCCTGGCGGAGAATTTCGGCGTTGCAGAGTCTGGAGAAGCCGTTGCCGACGAGTCCGAACTTCAGGCCGCCGGCGTTGGCGACGACGTGTTCCATGTCGACGTAGCAGTCTTTTTTCGGGGCATGCCAGTGATGTTCGAGGGTTTGCCAACGGCCCAGCTGGTCGCAGATGTGCAGGGTTGAGGTTTCCTCGGTGTGCAGTCCCGGCACGCGGGCTTCGATTTCGAGGGCGTGGATGCAGGTGTTGCAGGTGAAGTTGGTGCCCAGGAAGAGGATGTTCCCCTGGTTGCGCATCAGTTTGCCGTAGGGGCTGTCGGGTGACCATGGGGTGGGGGCTTCCAGGTGCCCGGCGGTGAAGAACTCTGCCTTGGGCCCCATGGCGGCGATCGAATGGACCGGGTGCAGGCTGCGGAGCGCGCCGGGCCGCCGCCGGAAGACATTGCCGAGGATTCCGACGGTGGATGGCGTCTCCAGCACATGGAAGACCGGCTGTTCCCGGTTGACGTTGCCGGAGACGGTCGACATCATCAGGGTGCCGTCGGGGCCGAGGATGCGGAGCAGGCAGTCGATGATGGCGTCGGCTCCGCCGTCAACCGGTCCGACCCGGCGCAGGGAGGAATGGACCAGCAGGTTCATGCCGGCCTGGAGGCCGAGCTGGCGCAGTTGGGATTCGATCAGGGCGATGTCGTGCATGATGGCTTTCTCATTGGCGGCGGGTGCGGTTCAGGCCGGCACGCGGGCGGCGGCGGGAGGGGGTTCAGGGCGACGGTTCGAACGTGTCGAACAGGTCGCGCAGTTCGCGGACGGCGGTTTCGTCCAGGTATTCGATGGTTGGCAGGGATTTCTGGAGGTGGTCGTCGTCGGCGGGCTTGGCGCCATAGCTGAATTGCATGTCGGAGGGGCGTTTCCGGTAGCCGTTGATGATGTGGTACTGGGTGGCGCCGGTGGTTTTGATCAGCCAGGGCAGGTCCGTGGTCTTGAACTGGCCGCCGACGGCGACGACGATGTCGAGGCGGCCGGCGGCCTGCTCGATCAGTTTTGGCAGCTGGTTGTCGCCCCAGCGGCCGTAAGGCGGCGGGCCGCCGGTGAACACGTAGTTGACGCCCAGGTCGGCGGCCTGTTCGAGGGTCCGTTCCGGGGAGCGGACGCTCTCGAAGGCGCGATGGAGGGTGATTTCACGGCCGGGGCAGCGTCTGATCAGTTCCCGCATGCGGGGCAGGTCGAGTTCGCCGTCGCGGGTGACGATGCCGAAGATGAAGCCGTCGGCGCCGGCTTCGTAGAGCAGTTCGGTGTCGCGGCACATGATGTCGAAGTCATGGCCGGAGTAGAGGAAGTCGCCGGCCCGGGGCCTGATCATGGCGAACAGGCCGAGTCTGCCGCCGAGTTTTTTTCGGGTGGCGATGGCGGCTTGGACCAGGCCGAGGCTGGGGGTGAGGGCGCCTTCGGCGGGGCTGACGTACAGCTCGACGCGGTCGGCGCCGCCCTTCCAGGCGGCCAGGGTGTCTTCGACGGTGCGGGCGCCGACTTCAAGGTGGTATTTCATGGTCGGTCAATTCCAGTGGGGCGTGGACGTGGCGGCGGGCGGG
Organism: uncultured Lentisphaeraceae bacterium; assembly: GCA_964407145.1. Classification (GTDB taxonomy): domain Bacteria; phylum Verrucomicrobiota; class Lentisphaeria; order Oligosphaerales; family Oligosphaeraceae; genus JAAZKI01. The sequence goes on from CAYOUR010000058.1 coordinate 4,719, forward strand.
CGGACGGGCGGACGGCTCCACGGCCTCCGCTCCGTTCCGGCCCGGCATGGAGGTCACTCTTCGAAGACGACGACGGCCCAGCCCTTGATTTTCGGGACCGTCACGGTGAAGTACTCGTCTTCCTCGGAGAACGGCAGTTTTTCCTTGGACGGCGCCAGGTAGACGTGCTTGACCTTGCGGTGGTCCTTGCGCAGCATGATCTTCTGGTTTTCGACCAGGATGGGCTCTTCGATCATGTTGCAGGAGGTGCCGCGGTGTTCGGGTACGTAGGCCAGGAAGTAGACCATGCGGCGGTTGGCCTGGCCGGTGACGGTGGCGCGGGCGAAGGACGGCGCCCCGGGCGTCTTCAGCAGCGGTGCGGGCAGCAGGCGTTCCAGCAGGTTGGCGACGATCTGCCGCATGGGGATGGGGGCGCAGTTGTAGTAGGTGGTGAAGACCGGGTGGGAGACGTAGCCGACCTGTTTGGTCGCCGTCACCGCCGGCCGGCCGGTGTCCTGGTCCGGCGGCAGGTAGACGAAGCCGTGCTCGCCGTCCCAGTGGCGGTTGTAGTAGGGCGCGACGATGGTGCCGAGCACCTCGGTGCCGGGTTTGGCCGCGACCTCTACCCCCTGGTCGTAGAAGGTGATCGGCATGTCCGGAAAGCCGGGGCCGAGCTCCGGCTTGGCGGCCAGAAAGGCCGGGTTGAAGCTGTCGTTCCGGAGGTAATCGACGCCCCATTCGGGGAAGGCGAACGCCGGCTGGCTGTCGGTCGTCAGGCCGGACCAGGCTGAGGCGAGGACGCGGCCGCCCTTGCGCAGGTGGCGTTCCACGCGGTCCCGGGCCTCGCCGTCAAGCAGCACGTGGTCCGGCAGGACGAGGATGTCGTACTTGTCCCAGGAGGAGGACAGCGACGGGATGTCGAACTGCTGCTTCAATTCGCACAGCATTCTGGTCGCGGCCTGGATGGTGGTGTAGTTTTTGGTATAGACTTCGCGGTCGGTCGGGGCCATGCGGTCGAGTCCGGGGTACGGGTAGAGCATGGGGATGGCGATTTCCGTCAGCGGTTTGGCGTCTTCGAGCCAGGGGTCGAGTTTCTGCAGGCGGTTGTAGATGCGGGTGTCGAGTTCGGCGACGGCCTGGTTGATGTCGCCGCGGGGGTGGAAGTGGTCGCCGATGGTGGTGCCGAGGCCATTGGCGATGCCGTACAGGCAGTCGTATTCCAGGCTGGGCTCGGTGCGGATGCCGCCGAAGTCGCCCCAGGACTTGTGGAAGCGTCCGGTCATGTTGAGGACGGGCTTGCCGAGGGTGCGCAGGTATCGGGCGCCGACCTGCAGGCATTCGTAGCCCCAGCCGCCGGTCGGCAGGCATTCGAATTCCAGGTAGGTGCCCAGGTCCTTCTGCGCTTCGTAGCCGACGCCGTTGAAGTAGAGCCAGGCGTCCGGCTTGACGCTGCGGGCGGCGGCCGAGACGCGGCGGGCCATGGCGACGATCTTCCGGTGGTTGAAGTCGTTCAGCTGCTTCGGGTCATTCCAGTCAATGCCCTGTTTGCGCATGGCCTCGATGCATTCGACGCCGACGCACGGCTGGGTGTGCATGCAGTCCAGGAACAGGCCGTCCACGTCGCATTTTTCGATGGCTTCGGCGCACATGGCGACGGCGTGGTCGCCGTAGCCGGTGTGGTAGCACATCTGGCGGAAGAAGCTGTTGAGGGGGTTGGCCAGGTCACAGGACAGGCCGGAGGCGCGCATGACCAGCCAGTCGCGGTGCCGGAGGCCTTCCTCATGGCTGAGGCCGAGGTTGATGTAGGCGGAGATTCTGATGCCGCGGCGGTGGCAGGCCTTGGTCAGTTCGCCGAGCAGGTCGTAGGTCAGGGCGGGGTGGCGGGTGCCGATTTCGGTGTTGTAGTAGGCCGTGCCGAGATTGCAGCGGGCCGGGAAGACGACATATTTGACGCCGGCTTTGGCGAAGCGGTCGGCGATGGCGTCCATGTCAAAGCCCTTGCCGACGTCGGGGTTGGCCGGCATGGTGTGGAAGTCGAAGAAGAGGCACCATTTCGGGACGGTCATGTCTGGTCTCCTGGTTTGGTTCGGCCGGTTCAGCGGGGGTGTTTGGTTCAGCGCTGGTTGGTGTCCGCGGTTTTGACGACGATGACCGGGCATTCGGCCTGGTCGAGGACGAGTTGTCTTTCGACGCTGGAGCTGTTCTTGAGGGTGGTTCCCTCGTGCCACCCTCCGATGACGATGGTGTCGACCTGGAGGTCGCGGGTGGCCTGCAGGATGGTCTGGTGCAGCCGGCCTTTGCAGAGGATGGTTTCGACTTCCAGGCCGTGCAGCAGCGCCTGGCTGCGGACCTGGGCGAGGGCGTGGCGGCCTTTTTTTTCCAGGTCCAGTTCGAAGTCCTCGCGTTCATCCTTGACGAAGATGCGCATCTGCAGGAGGTAGTCCATGATGGCCGTGTCAATGACAAAGGCCGCGATCAGTTCACAGGAGGCCCTGGTCGCCAGGGCAATGGCATAGTCGACGGCGTCCATGGCCGGCTGGGAGCCGTCGACCACGACGAGCATTTTCCGGATGAACGGCAAGGGCGGCTTTTCAGGCATGGGCGCGGCCTGTCCTGACGCATCGGGCGCTGGGGATTTTCGGCCAAAAAGACGCATGATGATCTCCAGGGGCGTTTTTGCCGGCGGTGGACGGGCGGGAAACGCGTTTTCCCGCCCTAAAACTGTAAACACTAGGCGCGAAATCGCAAGTTCATGGGGGCGAAGAAATCCGCCGGGTGGCTGAATGGTGCAATCGCTCGCTCGGTTGGTTGGTTGAAGTCGCAGTCAGTCTCCCGTGGCGGCGTTTCGGTCTGGGGTTCAGCCTGGTTGCCGGCGGTGTTCCGGCCAGGGTTCGTCGGGACGCGCCATCCGGGAAGAGTCTTGTCTGGTTGGGTGGTTGGGTTGGGCTCCGGTCATGGTGGGGGACGAAGGCGGGCTGCCGCCGTGTCGGCGGCCATTCGGCGGCTCAGCGCGGGCCGTCCGGCCGGATTTCCGGTCCCGGCGCCGGCGGCGCCGGCGTTTCGGCTGGTTCCTGCGTTTCGGCTGGTTCCTGCGGTTCGGCTGGTTCCTGCGGTTCGCGGGTCAGTCTTTTCTTGACCATTTTCATGGTGAAGAACGAGTCGAGTTCCTTGCTTTCGAGGGCTTCGGCGATGTAGCGGAGGGTGTCCTTGTAGTTGGGGATGAAGATATGCTCCAGGGCGTTGACGCGGCGCTGCGTCTTTTTCAGTTCGCGGGCGAGGAGCCAGACGGAGGTCTCCAGTTCGGCGAGTTTGCCGGCGGCTTCCAGCAGTTCAAGGAAGTCGACCATGGTCTGGTCGACCAGCGAGTCGGTGCTGGCGAAACCGAACTGCGAGTGGAAGTCGCCGTGGCGGATGGTGATGGTCGGGATTCTGACTCCGGCGGTGACCCTGGTTCCGGCCCTGATGCGGTGTTCATAGTGAATGCCGCCGGCGATGTTGCGCATGTGGTGGTAGCCGTTGTGGGCCAGGGCTTGGCGGAGGGTCGCATAGGCCTTCTGGCGGCGGACGGCCAATTCGGCCTGGACCTGCTTGGCCCGGTCAAGCAGGCGCATCAGCTCCATGACCAGGATTTCACGCTTCTGCTCCAGCAGGGTGAAGCCTTCCGTGGCCATGCTCAGGCTCCGTTTCAGAACCAGCTGGCTGCTCTTGGTCGGCGCGAGGTTGAGTCGGCTCATCGCAGCGTCTCCGGCTTGGCGGTCTGGTCGTAGTGCGTCTTCAGCTCCTCCTCGCTCACCCGGAGCAGCTCGGCCCGCGGCAGGATTCTGAGCGCCTCCCAGCCCAGGTCGAGCGTCTGGTCGATGGTCCGGTTTTCGAATTCACCCTGCGCGATGACGCGGCTCTCGAATTCCAGGCCGAATTTGATGAAGAGCTTGTCGACCGGGCTAAGTTCCTCCTCGCCGATGACCGAGGCCAGGGAGCGGATGTCCTTGACCTTGGAGTACGCGGCGAACAGCTGCGAGGCGACGTGCGGGTGGTCGTCGCGGGTGCGGCCCTTGCCGATGCCGTCCTTCATCAGGCGCGACAGCGAGGGCAGGCCGGCGACTGGCGGATAGAGGCCGCGCTGGAACATTTCGCGGTCGAGCACGATCTGGCCTTCGGTGATATAGCCGGTCAGGTCGGGGATCGGGTGCGAGATGTCGTCGCTCGGCATGGTCAGGATGGGCATCTGGGTGATGCTGCCGGCGCCGTCGCGCAGCCGGCCGGCGCGTTCATAGAGCGAGGCCAGGTCGCTGTACAGGTAGCCGGGGTAGCCCTTGCGGCTGGGGATTTCGCCGCGGGCCGTTGAAATTTCGCGCAGGGCTTCGCAGTAGTTGGACATGTCGGTGATCAGCACCAGGACGTGCATGCCCTCGGTGAAGGCCAGGTGCTCGGCCAGGGTCAGCGCCGACCGGGGCGTGATCAGCCGCTCGACCGACGGGTCGTCCGCCAGGCTCAGGAACATGGCTACGTTGTTGAGCACGCCGCTTTTCTGGAAAGAGTCGATGAAGAAGTGGGCGACATCGTGTTTGACGCCCATGGCGGCGAAGACGATGGCGAAGTCGACGTCCTCGTTCAGGAGCCGGGCCTGCCGGGCGATTTGGGCGGCGATGCGGTTGTGCGGCAGGCCGTTGCCGGAGAAGATCGGCAGCTTCTGGCCGCGGACGAGGGTGTTCATCAGGTCGATGGCGGAAATGCCGGTCTGGATGAAGTCGCGCGGGTATTCCCGGGCATACGGGTTGACGGGCAGGCCGTTGACATCGAGGAAGTCGGCGTTGAGCGGCATGGGCAGGCCGTCCTTGGGCCGGCCCAGGCCGTCGAACACCCGTCCCAGCATTTCGCGGCTGACCGGGATGCGCAGGGCTTCGCCGAGGAAGCGCGCCCTGGTGTCGGCCGGGGACAGCGAGTCGGTGCCGCCGAAGACCTGGACGACGGCGCTGGTGGCGGTCACGTCCAGGACTTGTCCAAGGCGTTCTTCGCCATTCGGGGCCGTGATGGCGACCAGTTCGTCATAGGCGACTTGGCGGATGTTGTCGACGAACAGCAGCGGTCCGTCGATGTTTTTCACGCCGCGGTATTCGAGGCCAGGCATTTTCATCCTGCGAATCTCCTTTCGAGGGCGTCGAGGCCATTGCTGAGGAGTTGTTCGAGGGCGGCCATGGCCTTGGTGTCGCCGTTGCTGATTTCGCTTTTCATGCGGAGGAGTCGTTCGAGGCCGGGGAGCTTCTGGATGTCGGCGAGGGCGGCGCCTTTGCGGACGAGGTCTCGGCTGCGGATGGTGAACTTCACCAGCAGGGCCATCATCCAGGACTGCTTGGCCGGTGAGCAGTACATGTCGGTCTCGTCGAAGGAGTTCTGCTGCAGGAAGGCGTTCTTGATGATGTCGGCGACCAGCAGGGTCAGGCGCTGCGAGTCGGGCAGGGCGTCGGGGCCGACCAGCTTGGCGATGTGCTGCAGGGAGGTTTCCTCCTGCAGGATTTCCATGATGGCCTGGCGGTTGGCGGGCCAGTCCAGGTCTTGGTTCTTCCACCATTCGGCGACTTCGACGAGGTATTCGCTGTAGCTGTTTTTCCAGCTGATGGCCGGGTAGTGCCGGGCGTTGGCGAGGTCGCGGTCGAGCGCCCAGAAGCAGCGGATGAAGCGGCTGGTGTGCTGGGTGACCGGCTCGGAGAAGTCGCCGCCGGGCGGGGAGACGGCGCCGATGACGGAGACGGAGCCCTGTTTGCCTTCGAGGGTCTCGACTTTGCCGGCGCGTTCATAGAAGCCGGCGAGTCGGGCGGGCAGGTAGGCGGGGAAGCCCTCGTCGGCCGGCATTTCCTCGAGCCGTCCGGACAGTTCGCGGAGGGCTTCGGCCCAGCGCGAGGTCGAGTCGGCCATGACGGCGACGTCATAGCCCATGTCGCGGTAGTATTCGGCGAGGGTGATGCCGGTATAGATGCTGACTTCGCGGGCGGCGACCGGCATGTTGGAGGTGTTGGCGATGAGGATGGTGCGTTCCATCAGGGACCGTCCGGAGCGCGGGTCGACCAGTTCGGGGAATTCGCGGAGGACCTCGGTCATTTCATTGCCGCGTTCACCGCAGCCGATGTAGACGATGATATGGGCGTCGGACCATTTGGCGAGGGCCTGCTGGGTCATGGTCTTGCCGGTTCCGAAGCCTCCGGGGATGGCGGCGGCGCCGCCTTTGGCGATGGGGAAGAAGGCGTCGATGACGCGCAGCCCGGTCAGCAGTGGCTGCTGCAGGGCCAGGCGTTGCCGGACCGGCCGCGGTTGGCGGACCGGCCAGTACTGGAACATGGTGAGCGGGCGTTCGCCGCCCTGGTCGAGCCGGACGGTTCCGAGCGGCTGTTCGCCGGTGTAGTCGCCTTCCGCGACGATGTCGACGAGGGTTCCGGCCAGGTCGGGCGGCGTCATGACGCGATGGTTGATGCTGAGCGTTTCCTGGACTTCGCCGAATGGCGTGCCCGGCGTCAGGCGGTCTCCCGGCTGCTTCAGGGGCCGGAAATGCCAGGTGCGGGCCGGGTCGAGGGGGTCGGCCTTTTCGCCGCGGCGAATCATGGCGCCGCTGATGGCGGCGATGCGGTCCAGGGGGCGTTGGATGCCGTCGTAGATCGTCCCCAGCAGGCCGGGGCCGAGCCGTACGGAGAGGGGGCGCGACGTGCAGGTGACGGCCTCGCCGGGCCGGAGTCCGCTGGTGTTTTCGTAGACCTGGATGGTCGCCGCGCCGCGGTGCACTTTGATGACTTCGCCGATCAGGTGCATGGCGCCGACTTCGACGACTTCCAGCATGCCGGCGTGCTCCATGTGGCGGGCCTCCACAATGGGGCCGTTCACCCGGATGATTTCGCCGGTGCGTTCATGATGAGCAATGGACATGGTCTGTTTGATGGACTTCCAGGGTGATGGGGAAAGGCGTCGGTCTGCCGGCCGGTGGCGGCTGGCGCGGGGTGGCGCGTGGAGGTTATGTCGGTCGGGCGGCGAGGTTGCGCAGTTCGGTTTTCATCCAGCGCAGTCGGCTGGCGTAGGTGTTGTCAAAGCTGCGGGACTGGTCGAGGGCGGTGAAGCGCAGGCCGCCGCCGATGGCCGGGTCGGGGCGGACCGTGAACGCGACCGCCGTCTGCGGGCCGAACAGTTCGCGGGCGAGTTCCAGGAGCCAGGCGGGGGAGACGAGCGCCGCGTCGGCCGGGGCGATGTCGACCAGGCAGGGGACTGGCCCGAGGGCCTGCAGGGCTTCGGTCGCCAGGCCGCGCAAGGAGGCGGTGCGTTCTTCGCCGGCGGCCTGGCTGGCTTGCTTCAGGGCCTGTTCCAGAAGTTCATCAAGGCATTTTTCGCGTTGCAGGAGCCAGTGTCGGCGTATGTCCTGCTGGACTTCAACGAGGATGGCCTTGGCCCTGGTCTCGGCGATGGCTTCGGCTTCGCGCAGGCGTTCTTCGCGCTTGCGGGCGATGAGGGCTTCGGCCTCCGCGCGCAGCTTGTCCGCGTCGTTCTGGGCGCGGGCAAGGATGCGTTCCGCCTTGTTGCGGGCGTCGGCCAGAATCTCCTCTTCCAGTTTGTTGACGTGTGGATCGGCAGTCATGGGCGCTTTCAGGTCTCGGACGGCGGAAGGTGGACGGTTGGGGGGCGGTTGCCGGGGCGGCGGCCGGGTGGTTATTCGTCGCGGACGATGTGGATGCCGACGGCGTCGTCGATCAGTTCCTGCAGGCTGCGCCGTTTGCCTCGCGGTCCCCAGATGTCCTGGACGACGGCGAGGAAGGGCGACACGGCGGCCAGACGATGGGCCGTCACCTCGGTTTCCAGGAGGTCGGCGACGGCCTCGGTCAGCAGCAGCACGCCGGGCTCGTGCCGGGCAATGGCCTTGGCGAACGCGGCTCGTGCCTCCTCGGCGGTTTCGACGGCGTCGCCGGTGACGCCGGCGAAGCGGTAGCCGAGGACGGTGTCCTGGTCTCCGATGATGTGATAAGCCATGGCGCGTTCCCGGGCCGTTTATTTGAAGACGAGGAACAGGCTGATCAGGAAGCCAAACAGGGCGATGCCTTCGCCCAGGCCGACAAAGGCGATGGCCTTGCCCAGCAGTTCGGGTTTTTCCGCGGCGGCGCCCATGGCGGCGGCGCCGACCTTGCCGACGGCATAGGCGGCGGACATGCTGCCGATGCCCATGATGGCGGCGATGGCGTAGTACAGTCCGGCCGGCTGCTGGGTCTGGGCCGCGGCCGCGGCCGCGGCTTCGGCGACGGCGGCATCGCCGCTGGCAAAGGCGGCGCCGGCCGCGGCCAGGGCGGTCGCGCCGAGGATGAGTCGTGTGTGGCCGCTCAGGAGCGGAAGACGGTGGCTGGTCATGGTGTCATCTCCTTGGGTGATGAAGGATGGGGGTGGTCTCGGGATATGGCAAAGCCGGACGGTCGACCGCGGGCCGGTCAGGCCTGCTTCGGCCGGGCGGGCCGCGCCGGCTCGGCGGCCGGTTCGTCGTGTTTTTCGTCAATCAGGAAAGGCCGGTAGGCGATGCCGCTGCCGGAGAAGTATTTGCCGAACAGCTCGTAGTATTCGAGGCGGATGCCCTGGATCATGGCGACCATGCCCTCGAAGAGGATGATGATGAGGTTGCCGAAGACGATGATGAACGCGGCCAGGACGCCGCCGAGCACCCCTTCCAGGTGCATGTTCTTGAGGACGCCGACGATGGAGTAGATGGCGAAGCACAAGGCGGCGTGGCTGATGGCGAAGGCGCCGACGCGGACAAACGAGACCGTGCCGCTGATGTAGCCGGTGAAGGTCTCCATCAGTTCGATGCAGGCTTCGATCAGCATGTTGAGAAAGCCTTCCTCGTCTTCCTCCTGGCCGGCGCCGGCGTCGGCGCCGGCGTTGCCGCCGGTGTCATGGCGTCGTTGGTGCAGCCGGCGGTGACGGGCGAAATGATGGATGGGTGCGCGCAGGAAGAGCAGGAGCAGCGGCAGGACGACCAGGCCGATGGCCCAGGCCGGCAGGCTGCCGGTAAGCAGCAGGCTGAGGCCGGCGCCCAGGGTGAACCAGTAGAACAGCAGGCCCAGCAGCCCGAAGCGGTCGAAGACGCCGTCGAAGAAGCGCCGGGCCAGGAAGCGGTTGATGATGTTGATGATGATGGCGATGCTGGTGAAGACGATGCCGACCCCGACCGCGGCGGCCAGGAGCTGTTTGATGTCCCTGGTGTTGAGCGGACTCAGCCAGAATGCCGGCAGCAGTCGGTGGTTCTCGTAGCCGAAGATGCTGCCGTAGCCGAAGCCGAAGAGCATGGCCGAGGCGCCGCAGGCCGCCAGCAGGGGGCCGGCGTCACGCAGGAAGACCGGCACCGGCCGATGGGTCCGGCAGAGCCACAGGCCTATTCCCGCCAGTACCGCCCCCTGGCCGACGTCCCCGAACATGAAGCCGAACAGCACGACAAAGGACAGCCCGACGAAGATGGTCGGGTCGAGCTCGTTGTACTGCGGCAGGCCGAAGTTGGTGATCAGCATCTGGAACGGCCGCAGCCAGGACCAGCCCGCGAACTGCACCGGGACGTCCTCCAGCCCGGCCTTGACCAGGATGTCGTCCTCGGCGTCGATGACTTCGACGACGCCGGTGCCGCCGGTGTTGTCGCCGACCAGGCGGCGGATGGACTCGACTTCCTGGCGGGGGGTCCAGCCGGAAATGCAGTAGAGCTGGGCGATGCGGCCGAAGTGCTGTTGGGCCCGGCGCACGGCCAGCAGTCCGCGCAGGCGGCTGCGGATGGCCAGCAGGACGCCGCCGTACTCCTCGCTCAGCCGGAGGACCTGGTGGCGGCATTCCTCGATGCTCCGGCGCAGTGTTTCCAGCTGGTCCTCCACCTGCTGTTGGGCGGCGGCGGCCGTGTCCTCGATGTCGTCCGGGGGCGCCACCGGTGTGAAGCCGAACTTGCCCAGTTCGTCTTCGACGGCCCAGCGGTTTTTGCGGGAGGCGATGACCAGCACGTTGCCTTCACGGCCGTCGGCCTGGACGAGGATGGCGCGGTCGCCCATGACGGTCGACGCCCGCGGCAGCACGGAGGGCGCCAGCCGGCCGGTGACCAGGTAGAAGTGGGAGAGGTTGCGCAGGGCTTCGAGCTTGACCTGCTGCAGGGGGTAGGTGGAGAGGATGGTGCTCTCCTGGGTGAGGCTGCCGGCGTCCCGCAACAGCTGGTTGATGGCCTCGTCCTGTTCGCGGTAGCGGGAGAAAATCTTGGTCAGCAGGGCGGAGATGTCCTCCTGGGTCATGTCGCCGAGCGGCGGTGGCTTGGCTTCCTGGTCGATGCCCAGCGCCTCGACCAGGCGTTCGCAACGCGAGATCAGGTTTTCGATGGCGCGTTCATCCTTTTCCTGGTCGACTTCCTTGAGCAGGCGGTCCGGGGACTGGCTGACGGCGTCGATCAGATGGACCAGGCCGCATTGTCCCAGCAGGCGGGTGATCTCGGTCACATGCTTGGCCAGGACCAGGATATTGACTTTGCACATTTTGACGGGACGGAACATGATCAGGCTCCAATCATCATGTCGCGCATGTCGCGGGATGGGATGCCGAAATGGACGCCCTCGAAGACCCGGCCCAGGTTGAGCGTCTCCGAACGCAGGAGGAACGGGTAGGCCGCAATCGACAGCGAGGGGCGGTCGAAATCGCGGAACCGGGCCATGGCTTCCTGGAACAGGTGGTTCCAGAGGGTGTTTTCGCTCAGGAACAGTTCCGCGGTGGAAAACGGCTCCAGCATGGTCTGGAAGGGATGCGGGAGGCTGCGGATGACGGCGGGGTGCGATTCCGACTGGGCGAGTTCATCCAGGATGTCGGCGGAGAGGGTGTCGCCGTCATGGACCCAGAAGCGGCTCAGGCGTTCGGGCGGCAGGTGGTAGGTCCTGACGCTGCGCAGCAGCATGCAGAGGTTGACGATGTCGATTTCGCGGCGGAGCAGCCGGCCCAGTTCGCCGCGGATGCCCATGGGCGTGGCCTCGGCGCGGTTGAGGAGATTGGCGTAGTTGAGCTGGTCGATGGCGCATTCGGCGGCCATGATGTCGAGGTTTTCGCTCAGTTCGCGGATCAGTTCGGCCATGGGCGTCGCGTCTTCCGGGAAGGCCATGGGCAGCCGTCCGAGGAAATCCTCCAGGTCCTGGGTCTGGAGCAGGTCCTCCACGGGCAGAGCCGGCAGCCACGGCAGTTCAATCAGGAGCGAGGCGATGTCGACTTCCCGCTCCGGAAAGAACCGGTAGTTGAGGACCGTCTTGAGGTTTTCGTAATAGACCCTGGCCATGATGGCGTCGTAGAAGGCCGCCGTGCGCCGGTCCAGCCGGGAGCGGATGCCGTTGAGGACCGTCATTTCGCGTTCGACCAGCTCTTTGTGGAAAGCTTCGCGGCGTGTATTGGCAAAGCCCAGCGCGGTCAGTTCGCGCTGCAGGTTTTCAACGGTGGTGCTGCGGAGCAGGCGTTGCAGCTTGTCGCCGCGCACGGCATTGGCCCACATGCCATGCACCTTGGCAAACAGGAAATCGTGGCTGGCATTGGTGACTGGCTTCACCGCTGCGCTCCCAGCAGGGCCTGGCGGACGTCAGGAAGGCGTTGGGCGACGGCTTGCCGGAAATTCTGGATGCGGCCGTGCATCTCCTGGTCGGCGGCGGTCAGGCGGGCCTGGCGGTCGTTTTCGGCTAGGGCCAGGCGTTCGCGGAGGAAGTCTTCGACGGCCTGGGCCAGTTCGCCCTGGGCCTTGGCCGCCAGGTCGTTGGCGTCACGGCGGCCGTCTGCCATCATGTGTTCGGCTGTCGCCGTCGCGTCGCGCACCAGCTGGTCGGCCTGCGCTTCGACGGCCAGCATCCGTTTCAGAATGTCATCCATGGCGGTATGTCCCTCCGAAAGGCCTTTCTTGCGGACAAGCCTCGGCGTGGTGGCGCCCGGACCAGAAGGGTCATTCTTCGTTCTTGATGATGTCGATCACCTGCTGCGGCGTTCTGGCCTGGCGGATTTTGGTGATGACTTCCGGGATGGCGAACAGGCGGGAGATTTCCGCCAGGGCCTGGATGTGCGGGCCGGGGTTGCCGATTTCCGCAAAGATGGTGATGATGACATAGACCGGTTCGCCGTCCAGGGCATCGTAATCGATGCCTTTCTTGGAGACGCCGAGGGCGATCAGGATGTTGCGGGCTTCGACCAGCTTGCCATGCGGCAGTCCGAGCCAGCGGGAGATGCCGGTCGACATCTTGGCTTCGCGTTCCAGCAGGGCCGTCACCGCGGATTCGCGGTCGGTGATCAGGCCGTCATTGACGAACAGCTGCACCATCTCCTCAAACAGCTCTTCCTTATCCTGAGCCTGGACATCCAGTTTGACCAGGGATGGCGATAGGATTTCTGATATTCTCATCTCTCACCCTGCCTTTTTAACAGGTTGCCGGTCATGCCGCCTTCCGTCGGCAAAAGAAACAATCTAATACTATAGCCCTGTTAACCTAAAAGGCGAAGCCCGGCCATGCAAAAAAAGGCCTGGCCAGGAACCGGTTTGGGGCCGGCGCGGTTTGTTTTCGGGGATAATGTGTTACGTTATGGTTTTTGCCGGCGGTTCCGGCCGCATGGTGTTTCGGCGAGATGGGGGCGGGGTGTTTTCATGATCGACATGCATTGTCACAGCACGGCGTCTGACGGCACGTTGACGCCGGATGAACTGGTCGCGGCCGCGCTGGCCACTGGCCTGCGGGCCCTGGCCTTGACCGACCACGACACGACTGACGGCCTGCAGGGCTTTCTGGCCGCCGCGGCCGGCCGGCCGGATTTCCTCGCCATCCCCGGCATCGAGCTGTCCTGTCAGGTGTCAAGTGGAGAGAACTGCCATATTGTCGGTCTTTTTGTGGATGCCGGCTGTCCGGCGCTGATGGCCTTGACGGCGCAGATCAGGGCTCGGCGCGAGGAACGCAACGTCAGGATTCTGGACCGGCTGTCAGCCTTGGGGCTGCCCTTGTCGATGACGGAGGTCGAGGCCTGCAGCCGCGGTGACGTGATCGGCCGGCCGCATTTTGCCCGCGCCCTGGTCGAGCGGGGGTATTGCCGGAATCAGCGGGAGGCGTTCCGGAATCTTCTTGGGCGCGGTCGGCCGGCGTATTCTGGGCGGAGTCCGGTGTCGGCGGCCGAGTGCCTGTCGGTGCTGCGCCAGGCGTCGGCCGTGACGGTCTGGGCGCATCCAATGACCAGCAGCGCGATGACGGCCGCCCGTTGCCGGAAAGTCGTCGATGAACTGGCGGGCTGTGGCCTGGACGGCATCGAGGCGTATTATTCCGACCATACTCCGGCTCAGACGCAGACGGTGCTGGCGATTGCCCGGGAAGCGCGTCTGCTGGTCAGCGGCGGGTCGGATTTTCACGGTGCGAACATGGTGGACATCGCCTTGGGGCGTGGGCGTGGTGAGGGGTTCCTGGTTCCGTTTGAACTGCTGTCGCCTTTGCATGAGCGGGCGCGTGACCGCCGCGCGGCGGTGTCGCCGCCAACGGCGGCCGGGCTTTGAAGGCCGCCCGCGGCCGGGCTTTGAAGGCCGCCCGCGGCCGGGCGGCCATCGGCCCCATGGCCAGAACGGAGCTCGTTTGACGGGTTTCGTTCTGGCCGGCGAATCATCCGGCGAGGAATGCCGTCACGGGCTCGCGCCAGGTCATCGCGCCGGGAAGACACCGGCTTTTTTTGGGGGGGCAGGAAACTGTTGCCGGCGTCCTGTCCCTTCTGTCTTCCGACCCAGAAAAGCCGAAATCGCCGGGCCGCCGCTGTTCAACGGCGCGTCGGCGATTTCGTGTATGGCGGCGCCATGTACGGTTGTACTCGGTTGCCGGTCAGCGGCGGCGTGAATTGACCATTTCCATGTCGCCTTCAGCGTTCAGGTAGAAGGGGCATTTCTGTGGGTTGCCGCAGCAGGCCCGGTAGGCCATGTTAAGGTCGACGTACCGGTAGGGCATGGTCAACCCGTTCTGTTTGGCGACTTTCAGGCCGAAGTTCTTGATGGCGCCGCAGTCGCCGGCAATGCCGTCGTATTCCGGAACCAGGTTGCCGTCCGGTCCAACTTGGGTGGACATGATGCGCTTGACTTCAAATTTCGGGGCATAGCGGCAGACGATGTGGCCGTGGATTTCCTTGATGACATCGGCGCCGGCGGCGTTGGCAGCCCAGTCCGGCGGTTCGATGGGGCGTCCTTCATAGACCTGGCGGTTTTTGGGGCGGGATATGGTCGCGTTGTTGGCGGCGGGATTGACCGCTACGGGCGGGGCGGGTTGCTTTTTGCCGAATAGAGCGAGGATGGAATCAATGAAGGACATGTCTTTTCCTGTGTCGGTTGAATCGGGATGCGAGGTGAATATCCCTTTCCAGTGTCGTTCCCCTTGGTTGTTTCGATAGTCTGAAATATACCATGGCAAAGGGGTAAATCAACTTGGTTTTGCGCGAATGGCCGATTTTGCGTCACCGGTCACCCATGGATAATAGGCGGTCAACGTGCGAAATGTGGTGGTAAGCGCTTGATTTCAGGCTGCCGTATGTCGTCCCGCCTTCAGGCTGCCGTAGGTAGTACAGCCTTCAGGCTGTCGGGCATCGTGCCAGGACGACGGCACCATACCATGGCGCAATTCTCAATGGGTGACCGGCTACAGAATTCCACCGGAAAATCACCGCGGCCCGCAAAGCCTTTTATCCTCATAACGCGCGAGGCTGTCGCACCGCCTCGCGACGCCCAGGATCTTCGCTTGACGTTCTGGTGATCCTAGGTTTGCCTTGGAATGCCGGCGAGACGCCGGCGGTCCGGGGGGGGCAGGAATGCCGGCGAGACGCCGGCGGTCCCAGGGCGGTCCCGGGTGGCCCCGGGCAGTCCCCAAGAGTCCAATCAGTCCAATCCGTCCCCAAGAGTCCAAGGCGTCAGGAGTCATTCCACGGCGTCCAAGGAGTCCCTATGGTCCAATCCATGGGATCATGCCTCGTGAGTCGTGAGTCCTCGCCCCAGCGCCGCGCCAACCGGTCCAATCAGTCCAATCAGTCCCCAGGCGTCCAATCAGTCCAATCCGTCCCCAAGAGTCCAAGGCGTCAGGAGTCATTCCACG
>CAYOUR010000059.1:0-14797 GCA_964407145.1 uncultured Lentisphaeraceae bacterium
TCGGGCATCGGTCACCCGGGGTTATGTTTGTCCCGCCCTTCGGGCGGTTGTAGGTCGTCCAGGCTTCAGGTTGCCGCAGATAGTCCCGCCCTCCGGGCGGCCAAAGCAGAGGTGTCTCTTCCCCCGGGTTCCCTCGCCCCTCGCCCTTCGAGCATCGGTCACCCGGGGTTATGTTGGTCAAGCCCTTCGGGCTTTTTCCATCTTGGTGCAAAAGGTCCGATGTTTTCCGGCTGTTCCGTCGTCAGAGCGGTCTTGGCCAGTTTGGACTGGCGGTCACCCTTGCCGCAGGTGCACGAGCATGCGGTCGGAGCCTGGGATGGGGTGTTGCGCCTGGATGTCGAAGTGGCGGACGAAGGCCGCCAGGAAGTGCTCATAGTCGTATTCGGGGAAAATATCAGGCCTGGTTGCCAGCAGGATTTTGACTTTGGAATCCGTCTTGGGGACGAATTCGATGAGCAGGCTCCTGGT
Organism: uncultured Lentisphaeraceae bacterium; assembly: GCA_964407145.1. Classification (GTDB taxonomy): domain Bacteria; phylum Verrucomicrobiota; class Lentisphaeria; order Oligosphaerales; family Oligosphaeraceae; genus JAAZKI01. The sequence goes on from CAYOUR010000059.1 coordinate 469, forward strand.
GATGGCGGCGAAGAAGTCGGCGATTTTGGGCAGGGGCAGGTTGTTGGAGATGGCGAGATGGTGGATCAGGGCCAGGGCCAGGGCGGCCGGCGCCGGGCCGCGGCTGGCCAGGCTGTCACGCTCGGTGTTGGCCCAGCCCAGGCCGGGCGATGGATTGCACAGGTCGCAGACCAGTGGCAGCAGGCACGGCAGGCGGTTCTGCTTCAGGAACAGGTAGTTTTTTTCAATGGCGGCCGGGTCGATGTCAAAGGCGACTGAGGGAATGGCGCGCTCCGCGGCCAGTCGGGTGAACAGGCCGTTGTTGGCGCCCAGGTCCCAGAGCGACGACGGCCTGACTTCGTCCAGAAAATGGCCGACCAGCTTTTTTTTGGCGGCCAGGGCCTGTTCGGAATAGTTGGTGAAGTCGTAGTAGTTCCCCCATTCCGTGCCGGCGGGCTGCCAGTGCAGGGCGTGAATCAGATCGCGCAGGTGGTCGAGCATGGCCTGGGCTTGAGCCGGTTTGACGGCCGGCCGGGAACGGCCGGCGGTACGGTCGCGGCTGGCGTCAGCGGCGTGCTTTTTCTGCATGGCGGCATGCAGATGCACGTGCAGAAAGATGGCCGGACGCAGGCGGGTGCGCCAGGGCAGCAGGCTCGACGCGAGGTCGAGGGGAATGCCGTCCAAGTGGTTGCGGAACAGCAGGAGCAGCCGGTGGTCGCGGTAGGCGATCAGCAAAAGCGGGGCCAGGAAATGCTGGCAGAACTGCCGGTAGGCGTTCCAGGGGGCGTCCGCCATTGTCTGCGCGGCAAATGACGTCGTGTCAATGAAGACCGGCTTGCCGTCCAGGAACTGGACGTTGAAGGCGGAGGCGTCTTTCAGCGTCATGCCGTGCCGGCGCGCCGTCTGCTGCACATGCAGGGTCAGCAGGGCGGCATCTTTGAGCATGGAGAAGCTCCATTCGTATGGATAGGACACGAACGGAATCTGCTGCGGCTCAATCGTGCAGGACTCGGCGGTCTGCTCCAGGATCTCGTGGGCAACCAGCGAGCCGTCCTCGGTCAGGGACTGGTACAGGCCGGAATCCATGAGCATCTGGAAGTCGCGGAGGCCCGAGGCGGCTATCCGCCGCCGGATGCGTCCCTGTTCGCGGAAGACAAATGCGTCCGGGTCCCGGAATGATGACGGCAAAGGGGTTGTCATAGGGAGGAAACGACCCAATCCTTAACGCCTTGAAAACGCGACTGGCGACCGGAGTCCAGTCAGTCAATGTTTTTATCCACGGCCGTTCCCCGGTCCAATCAGGCGTCGCCGCCGGGTCACGTCGTGCTGGCTGTCGCCGCCGATGCCGCGGTTACTGCACCACCGGCGCGGCGATTTCACCGGCTTCCGGGATGAATTTCTCGGCGGCTCGGGGGATGCGTTCCTCCAGGCGTTTGGCCATGGGTTCGGGGATGCGCTGTTTGGTCATTTCCAGGCTGGTGATCTGCATCTGGCGCCAGGGCGGCAGTCCGCGCCGCCGTTCCGTGCCTTCGACGAATTTCTGGTACCGGTCATACAGCTGTTGGGCGATGGTCAGGTAGCTTTCGGCGACTTCGTCTTCGTCGATGGCCAGCTGGTAGTAGGCGTTCATCAGATAGCTCTGGACCGTGGCCTGGGCGCTGGGCTGGGACGACTGCTCCATGTCTTCGGCCAGTTCCTTGAGGACAAAGTCGTCCAGGTTGGCGCTGAAGCGGGTGCCATAGCGTTTGTAGGTCCGGGCGTGGGCCTGCATTTCCGCCGCCTTTTTCTTCTGGCCGAATTTGTACAGGGTCACGATGGCGTCGATGAGGAAATTGCCATAGGCGCCGCCGATGGTGTTTTCGTCATAGGCGTCCCAGCTGTCCATGTAGGACTTGTTGACCGCGTCGACCAGGGAGATGTTCGGGGTCATTTCCAGGTGCTGGATGTCCTTGAGGTAGACCAGTCGGCCGGTTTCGAAGGCGGCGCTCAGGGACTGGAAGAGCATTCGGTCGCAGCTCAGTCGTTTGAAGGTGTCCTTGTCTTCGGTCCATTTTTCCTTGCCTCGTTCCGCCCAGTAGATGGCGTGGGCTTCCGGCAGGCGCCAGTCCAGGTCGCCGTACTTGGCGTTGAGTTTCTGCAGCCAGGTCGGTTCCAGGCGGTATTTCTGGGTCATCCAGCGGTGTCGCAGGCAGATTTCGACGATGGGCGCGATGCCGTTCTTCTGCAGTTCCGGCAGGACTTCGGGCGGAATGACCGCCAGTTCCCGGAAGCGTTTTTCGAATTCCGTGAAGTCCTTGTAGCCATGTTTGGCAAGGATGGTCCAGAATTCGTTGTCGCCGAGGGCGGCGCGCAGTTTGGCCTCGTTGGACGGCGCCTTCTGCAGCAGTTCCCATTGGCCATAGTAGTCGGCAAACAGCCGGATCATTTCCTTGGCGAATTCGGTCTTATAGTAGCGGTTGGCGTCATCGAGGTCTTTGCCGAGTTTGTGCTGGTAGATCCATCCCAGCTGCCGGAACAGCTCGGGGTCGCCGGGGTTGAATTCCAGGGCTTCGTCCCGGATCAGCTCGATGCCGCGCTTCACCCAGCGCCAGCGGTCTTCGAAGCTGGTGAAGGTCACCGAGACATTGTAGGCCATGTTCCAGGCCAGGAAGGCATGCGAGCCGGTGAAGCGCGGCTGCAGCTTGACAATCCAGTCGGCCAGCTGCACCATTTCGAAGTAGTTGCCTTCGTCCTGCATTTTGCTGGAACGCAGCCAGAGCCAGTCGGCGACCAGACCGCGGAAGCCGCCCAGGGCGACACTGGTGAAGGCGACCAGCGGCGGGGCGTTCTCCAGCGGGTCGGTGTCGGTGAGCTGCTCCGTGTGGCGGATGGCGTTCATGCGGCTTTGCACGACCGAGAGTGCGAGGCCGAGGAGGGCAAAGGCAAGGACAAAGCCAAGGATGGGGCGGGCGATGTTTTTCATGGCGGGAGGATGTTTTCCTGGGGCTGGAACAAGCCGTTGCGGCGGATTTCGGAGGGCGGCGCCGGCGCCTGGCGGAGAGGCGGCGGCGCGGCTGGCGCCGGTTATTTTCGGATGACGGCGCCGAGTTCGCGCCGGGTGAATATCCAGACGCCGATGGCGGCGATCAGGCCGGTTCGGAGGCAGAACAGCGAGGCAAAGGTGAGCAGCAGGCGCCGGTTTTCGATCAGGCGGCCGCGAATCAGGTCCGAGGTCGCGTCCAGGTCGTCGACGGAGACGATGACATGACTCAGGCCCTGGGCGAATTTATGGGCGGCCATTTCGGCGACATTCTTGTACCGGTAGGACCCGTCGTCGTTGGTCAGCGGCGCCGTGATGGCCGCCTGGATGGACAGGCCGATGACCAGGTAGGCAACGGCCACGAAGGCCGCCACCGGCGTGGAAAAGGCCGCGGACACGGTGCAGCCCAGGGCGGCCAGGAAGGCCAGCTGCAAAAGCGCCAGGAGCATGGCCCGCGCATAGTTGTTGCCGAAGGAGGAGACCGCGACCAGGATGACCGGGCCGTCCGACGGCTGGAACACGGCGGAGGTCGCCTCGACGCCCTGCCAGTATTCCTGGGGCGGGTTGATGTAGCGCACGGTCACGCTGTTGTCGAGCTCGTCGATGCTTTTGGCGTTGAGGGGCATTTCCTGGAAGGTGCCGCCCATCACATTCAGGGACAGGTTGACGAACGGGTCGGCCACCGAGGGCGGCGCGGCCGGGTCACGCAGCCCCCAGATGCAGGGCATCTGCTTCTGGTTGGTGCTGGACGTCGAGCCGGAGTAGACGCGATACCGCAGGAAGAGCGGGTCGTCGGGCGATTTGACGGCGACGTTTTTGAAGAGCCAGACTTTGGCGGCGCCGGGCGGCACTTCGCCGGCCTTGGCGATGATCTGGCGCTTGATTTCGGCCTTGGTGGCGGCCACGTCGTGGTTGGCGTCAAACTCGCCTTGGCGGCGTTCGTATTCGGCGTCGGCCTGGCGGTCGTATTCGGGTATTTGCGGGAAGAATCCGCGGCGGCCGACGCGGATTTCCTTGTCCAGCCGGGCCAGTTCGGCCGTGGAGAAGTTGCCGCGGTTGACGCGCCAGGCGATGAGGGCGAAGATGACGGTGGCGGAGACGACCAGGATGACGGCATGCATGATGAAGATGCCGAACCATTTGCCGAGCCAGACTTTCCAGCGGGGGCATGGTTTGGACACGACCAGGTGGATGTTGTAGGCCTCGATTTCGCGGGACAGCTGGGAGCAGGCCAGCCACAGGGTGGTGGTGGAGATGAGGGTGACGACCACGCCGAGCGAGTAGGTGAGCGAGATTTGCACCAGGCCGACGGCCGTGCCGTCGCCGGAGACGGTGACCGGCAGCAGGAACATGGCGAGGATGATCAGGGCGAAGAGGACATGAAAGATCTTGGAGCGGATGGCCGACCGCATGGTCTGGGTGACGATGGCAAGAAAGGCTTTCACGTGATATTCCTGGTCTGGGCTGAGGGCTGGTTGCCGAAGGGTGAGTTGAGCCGGAGCGGCCACGTCGGCGTCTGGACGCCGGCGTCAGGGCGCCGGCCTGCCGTCGCGGCAAGAAACCGGTAAAGGCATATTATAGCAATTTGGAGCTGTTTTTGCAATGTGGCCGGTGTGGATGTTCAGACAATTTGCCGCTTGTCGTGGTGTTTTTGGGCGCCATGGGTGTTTGTCCGCGCCGTGGCGGCGGCTGGTTTCAGGCTTTGAGCATGGCCTTGGCCAGTTGTTCGGCGGTTTCGGGTTGGCCGAGGGCGCGGACGAGTTCAAGGGCGAATTCCAGTGAGGCGCCCGGGCCGCAGGCGGTGATGACGCGTTTGTCTCGTTCCACCCGGCGGCCGGTGTAGTGGCCGCCGAGTTTCTGTTCGCAGGACGGGTAGCAGGTATAGGCGTGTCCGGCCAGGAGGCCGGCGGCGTGCAGGGCGACGGGGGCGGCGCAGATGGCCGCGGCCCAGCCGCCGCGGGCATGCACGGCCGCGGCCAGGGCGGTCGCGGTCTGGCTGGCGGCCAGGTTGGTGGCGCCGGGCAGGCCGCCGGGGAAGACGGTCATGGTGAAGTCAGCGGGGTCGAGGTCTTCGGCCAGGCAGTCGGCCACCAAGGTCACCTGGTGCGCGCTGGTGACCTGCCGGCCGTTGGCGCCGACGGCGGCGGTGACGACCGTGAACCCGGCCCGGCGCAGCACGTCAACCGGTGTGATTGCTTCGATGTCCTCGAAGCCCGGAGCAAGCAGTACGGCGATTTTCATGGGATGGCCTGTGGGGTTGCGGGTGATTGGACGAGTCATGGAACAGGCTACGGGCCGGCGAGGTGAGCTTGAGGCCAAGGAGTCGGCCAGGTTGGCTGTCGTCGCCTCAGCGGACGAAGACGCGCAGGCGTTTGAGTGAATAGTTCGAGGCGTTTTTATGGAAGGTCCAGTCGCGGGTGTTGGCGGCGGAGCCGGCTCCAGGGGGGCTGTTGCCGATGCCGAGGTCGGCGTTCTGGCCCGATTTCCAGGTGTTGTAGGCGAAGATGGTCTGTTTGGCGGCATAGTTGTGGACTTGCATGCAGCCGTAGCCGTCTGGTTTGGTCAGGCCGATGTCATCCCCGAAGTCCCAGAGCTGGTCGCTGGCGCCGGGGATGCCCTTGGTGTTTTGCGGGCTGTAGTTGTGGTGCCAGAATTCGATGCAACCGGCTTCCGGCAGGTTGACGCCGGTCTGGATGCCTTTGACATTCGAAAGGACGGTCAGGTTGCCGACCTTGGTTTGAAAAACGGCGTTGGCCGCGGCGGTGGGCACGCCGATCTTGGTCGCATCGTCGGTAAAGGCGTCCATGGCGACGTAGACGTATTGCACGGGCTGGCCCCTGGTCTGCAATTCCAGAAAATAGGCCACCCGGGAAAATTTCTTGATCTGGTCGGCGTTATTGACGTCGTAGACGATGTCGGCGCCGTGTTTGCTGATGGCCAGGTCGTAGACCAGGGTCAATTCGCCGGCTTCAGGGACATTGAGCTGGAAGTAATCGATGACCGGGACCTTGCCGGCGCGGAAGGCCGCACAGGGCAGGCCGGCCGCATTGGTGAGGTTGGGTTCTGAGAGCTTGTGCCAGGCAAAGCGCATGGCGGCGGGCTGTTTGATGTCGGGGTGAGACAGAATGACGGTTTCACCGTCGATGCGGGCGTCGGCCGGGAGGAAGTCCGTGCCTTCGCCGATGATTTCGAAGTTGTCCGGGGCTTTTCCGTCCCGGGTGGTCAGGCCGCGGGCGTGCTCGAAGGTGAGGCGCAGGTCCTTACCCTCGATGGCCATGGCCTTGAACTTCGGGCCGGAGTATTCGAGGTCCTGCTGGCCATAGGTGTGGGTCAGCGCCAGAAGGCTGAGGCGGCGGCCGACTTCCTGTTTGTTCTTCGGGTGGATGTCGTTGACATTGCCGATGTCGTTGATGACGGCCATGTGGACGCCGGGGATGTTTTCGCAGGCGGACTGGGCCTCCCAGAAGTCGCCCATGACGGTCGAGTTCTGTTTGCCGTCACCATAGCGGTAGGGGGCCAGCTGGACAAAGTAGAAGGGGAAGTCCTGCCGCCAGAGTTGGCGCCAGCCGTTGACCAGGGCCAGTTTCTTGTCGGCATAGGCCATGCCGTCGCTGAGGTTGGCTTCGCCCTGGTACCAGAGGGCGCCGCGGATGGCATAGGGGACGAGCGGGTGAATCATGGCGTTGTAGAGCGCGGCCGGGCTATGGCGTTCGCTGGGGGCGATCAGGGCTGCGGGGAGGGCCGGGGCCGGCGTGATCGGCTGTTCCGCGGCCAGGGTCCGGGCCGCGTCGGCACGCCACTGGTCGAGTTCGGCCAGGTATTTGTTCAGGGCGGCTTTGTATTCGGCCTGGGACGGGTCGGCCTGGAGCAGGCGGGCGTGGATGTCCTGCAGCGCCGGCACGGTGGCGAAGCCCTGCGGCGGTGTCCAAGGTTCGATGCGGGTTCCGCCCCAGGATGAATTCAGCAGGCCGATAGGAATTCCGGGCAGATGGCGGCTCAGTTCGCGGGCAAAGAAATAGCCGGTCGCGGTGAAAGACGCCACCGTTTCGGACGTGCAGACGGACCAGGCGCCCGGGAGGTCTTTCTGGGGATGGCCGGCGGTGACATTGGCGACCTTGAACTGGCGGATGTGGCTGTTGGCGGCGGCCAGCTGTTTTTCCTCTTCCAGGTTGAGGGAGTTTTTGACGATCCAGGCCATGTTGGACTGTCCGGAGCAGAGCCAGACTTCGCCGATGAGCACGTCGTTGCAGACGAGCTGGTTGGCGGCCGTGACCGTGAGGGTGAACGGTCCGCCGGCCGGCTGCGGCGGCAGCTTCACGAGCCAGTTGCCGTTTTGGTCGGCAGTCGCCTCCGCCGTCTCGGCCAGGGTGCCGGCGAGGCTGACGCTGATCTTTTCGGCTGGTTCGGCCCAGCCCCAGACGGGTATGGGCTGTTCCCGCTGAAGCACCATATGGTCGGTGAAGACTTTGGGCAGGGTGACGTCCGCACGCAGCATTGGGGTCGCGACAGCCGCCGTCAGGCCCATTGCGAGAAGTAATTTTGAGATGGTTGTGGTCATGGTTGGTCGTCCAGGTCAGCGGGTGAAGATGAGGAGGAAAATCTTGTCAGTGGTCTCGATGTCGAGCCGGAAGCGTTTTTTTTGCAGCAGGTTGGCGGTGTGTTGCAGGGCCGGCCGGCCCGGGTCGGCCAGGATGAAGGTGGCGTTGGGGGAGCAGAGTCGGTCGACGCAGTCCACCAGGAAGGGGGCCATGTCCTGGTCATAGATCAGGTCGCTGCCGAACGCCAGGGGAAAGGCGGCGTCGAGGTCGGGCCGGCGCCAGTCGAGCTGGTGGTAGGTGAGGTTGGAGATCTGGTTGAGGGCGGCGTTCCGGAGCAGGAATGGCTGGTTGTCAGGGTGATAGTCGGTGGCCAGCACCGAGCGGGCCCCGAGCCTGGCTGCGGTCAGCGACGGCAGGCCCAGGCCGCAGCCGAATTCGAGCACATCACGGTTTTGGCAGAGCTGCGGGTGGTCGGCCAGGTATTCGGCCAGGGCCTGGGCCGACTCCCAGAGCCGGGTGAAGTACGGTATCATGTCCGTATCGGTGGGCGACGTGATCACGTAGTGGTCCAGGGCGGCGTCCAAGTCGGTGATCATGGAAAGCTCGAAGGCGGTGTCGCGGACGCGTACGGTCTGGTTGCTGGTGGCGAAAATGGGGGGTGGCGTGGTCATCAGCAGGGGGTGGGGGGGAAATCCTGGGCGGGAAATGGCGTGGAGGGGGGGGCGCGGCGGCTTGGGAAGCACTGGCGATCAGCGTGTTTTGGAGACGACCCACACGGGTTTCCAGATGCCGCCGGCGCCAGCCCGGTCCTCGACTTTGACGATGATCGCTTGCCGCGGCCGGCTCCAGTCCACGACGCTGCTGATCGGGATGGTGAACGGCGTGGTCCAGTCATTGCGTTCGCGGAACACGTGTTCGCCGGCGGTCTGGCCGTTGACAAAGACCCAGCAGGACTCGTCGACGGCGCCGAAGTACAGGAACACGTCGCGGTTCTGCCAGTCGGCCGGAATTTCGACGGTGGTGGCGTACCAGGCGATGCCGTCGTAGTTGGCGGTCAGGGCCCGCGTTTCCGGGGTCGGGTGCGGGTAATGCCGGTGTGGTGTCTCCCAGTTGCCGTTGGTGGGCATCCTGTCCCAGCACCGGAAGACTTCCGGGGTCGTGTTCGGCCAGCCCAGCGCCGTGCCCTGGTTGTCAGGATCAAGCCGGAAGGACCAGAACAGCGGTGTGGGCAGGTAGGGCGGGGCGTACTCCTTGAACTGCTCGACGCGCCGCACGCCGGTGACATCGCCCCAGTATTGCTCGTTGTGCGGGAATTCCTCCAGGCCATGGGTTCGCCGGAACTCCAGCAGGGCCATGGAGTGGCGGTCTGACGGCTGGGCGACGGCCAGGAAAATGTGGCGCGAATGGGTGTTGGCCAGGCGCAGCTTGTCGACCAGGGCCCGTTCGCGGGGCAGGAGGTCCTGGGCGGCGGCTTCGGCCAGGTGCGCGTCGGTCGTGTCAAAGTCGGCTTCCGTGTAGAAGTCCTTCAGGTTCCACATCACCCCGCGGGCGAAATTGAAGACCTTGCCTTTGACAAGGATGTCCTTGAGCTGCGGGCCGAAATGGCGGTCCCATAATCCGCGCCAGTGGCGGTAGTAGGCGCCGACGCCGGGGCCGGCAGCGCCGTAGGCCTGCAGGAAATGCTGTTCCCAGTGTTCGAAGGGCTGGTCGGGCTCCTGCAGCGCCTTGGCCAGCACGTAGTAGGAGAATTCCGAGGTGATGTTGGCGCCTGGGGCGTCGTAGTCGAAGCCGGTCGGGTTATGGCGCCGGATGGCCTGGAAAAGATCGAAGAAGTGTTTTTCCAGGCCGAAGGGCATCTGAGCGCCGTCGAAATAGTAATGCTGGTTCGGCCGCCAGAAGAATTCGGTCAGGCCGGCTTGCCGCCAGCCTTGGACGAGTGCTTCGCTGGCCTCCAGGTCAAAGACAGTGGGGACAATGCCGACGGTGACCTGGGGCAGCAGCTTGACGCGGCGGGGCGGGGTCTCGTATTCATTGTAGGCGTAGGTCGCCACCCGGGCATTCGGCCGGATGGCGGCGGCGGCCCGGGCGACTTCATTGGCCATGTGCATGTAGCGGTCGGTGTAATGGCGTGAAAAGACATTGCCGGGCGCGGGCTGGTCGGGGGCGACGTCGAGCGCGGCGCAGCCGGCGCAGGTGCAGAAGCCGTCGTTGCCGTCATTCTCGCAGATGTTGACATAGCGTGACGCGGATGACTTCTGCCATTCGGAGACGATGTGTTCGCGGAGGGCGGCCGAGGCGGTGCAGACCTTGATGGCCTCGGCAGCCTTACCGGTGAACGCGGCGATGTCGTTGGGATTCTGGCCGGGTTTGGGGATGGGGGCCCGGACGCCGAAGCGGGTGAGGGCGAAGAACTCCGGATGGGTGGCGCCGTATTTCTGCCACAGCTTGGTGAAGGCATGGCCATATTTGGGCGGGTCGTTATAGGCGCCCATGCGCTGCCGGACGTTCCAAAGCCTGCCGCCCCGGATGCCGGCGTGGCGGAATGGCGCCTGCCAGCTCCCGCCAGCGGCGTTGAGCACCAGGGGGTTCTGGCTGCGGTAGGCGGTGTCGCCGTCGCGGTTGAGCCAGCGGACGCCGAGTTCATCCTCCAGGAAGTCATAGACCGCATTGAGGGCGCCCTTGACGCCGTCGCCATAGAAGAAGGCGGCCTGGGGCGTGATGCTCCAGATGGCCTTGCCGACGGCTGGCGGCGGCGTATGGTGCGGCACCTGGCCAATGGCAAAGACGTAGGCTGCATCGGGCGCCCATTCGGTGGCCAGCACCGGCACCTTGACCCCGGTGACCAGCTCCAGGTGCAGGGACAATTCCTCGGCGGCCCGGACGTGCTCCTTGCCGGCCGTCACAATTGCGGCCTTGTCCGGATACACGGTGACGCCCGCCCAGCCTGGAAAGGCAGCTGCGGCCAACATCAGTAGCGTTGCGCGGAAACGGGTGAACATGGCTGTCTCCTGCTGGAAAAAGGGAATTCGTGCCAGACTCTTCAATGAGGCGTCACTCGGTCTGGGCACATGGGGCCTGGAGCACGGCGGAATAGGACGTGGAGGACCAAAACTCCTCATGGAAGGGTTGGGTTTGGCTTAGGGAGACTTCAAAAAACCAAGTGCCTATTCGTCCCATTGTCCTATTCGCCGTCCCATACGTCCCATACGTCCCATCTGTCCTATTTTTTGCCACCTGCTGCCTGGGGATGGGTTGAGCTTATTTGGGCTGCTTCGGCTCAACGGGTGCGCCGGCCAGTATCAGAGCCGGGTGAACGACCATCCGACCGGCTGGTCATGGTCGTACGGCAGAAAGCCGTGAAAGGGCCGCGGGTCATCATCAAAGACCAGCGGCAGAAAATAGCGGTCTCCGGGCCAGATCGGCAGGGCGGTGACCTGGTCGATGGCGACCCATTGCAGCGGGCCTTCGTTGCTGGCCTTGAACGGCTCCCCGGAAAAGGCCCGGACCAGGAAGATGAAGGCCAGCCAGTCTTCCCCGCCCGGGCCGAAACCGGTCCAGTTGACCGTCCCGCGCAGTGTCATCTCGGTTGGCACGATGCCGGCTTCCTCCTTGATTTCCCGGACCATGCAGGCGGCGATGTCCTCATTTGGCTCCATGTGGCCGCCAATGCCGTTGTACTTGCCGAATTGCTCGTCATCCTGGCGGAAGACGCGGTAGGTCAGCAGGACGCGGCGCCGGTCCGGAGACAGGACATAGCCGAGAGTGCTCATGATGGGGCGGTAGGGTGTGGCCATGCGGAAGGTTGGACGGGAAACCGGAATCTGGCTGAGGAGCAAAGGCCGCCGGCCGGGGCGGCGCGGCGCGGTCGGGTCGCGCCGTTCCGGGAAGCCGGCGGGGCGGGACGGTTACAGTTGGGTGGCGCCGCGGTCGCGCAGGGCGATGACGATTTTACGGACATCCTGGGCCCGGTCTTTGGGAATGACCAGCACGGCGTCCTCGTTGACGACGACGACCATGTCCTTCAGGCCGGCGACGGCGACCGCCATTTTTTTCTGGCCGGGGGCGTTGTACACAATGCTGTCGGTGCAGTCGATCAGCACCGGGTCGCCGACGCGGATGTTGCCCTTGTTGTCGGTCGGGAAGGTCCGGTACAGGGCGTCCCAGGCGCCGACATCGTCCCAGATGAAGTTGCCCGGGACGACCATGACGTGGCTGGCCTTTTCCATCAGGGCGTAGTCGATGGAGATGTTGGGCAGCGCGTCGAAGATTTTGGCGGCGCGGGCCGGGTCTTCGGCCATCAGCGCGTCAGTCAGGTCCTCCAGGGTCTCCGCCATGACCGGATTGGCCTTGCCGAATTCGTTCTGGAAGCTGGACAGGCGCCAGAAGAACATGCCGCTGTTCCAGAGGAACCGGCCGGAGGCGATGTACTTGGCCGCGTCCTCGGGCTTGGGTTTTTCGCGGAAGCTGGCGACCCGGAACAGCGAGCGTCCGCCCGGATTGGCGACCGGCGTGGCGTTCTCCGCGATTTCGATGTAGCCATAGCCGGTTTCCGGCCGGATCGGCTGGATGCCGATGGTGATCAGGGCGTCCGTGTTTTCGGCGCTTTCCAGGGCGGCGCTGATGGTTTCGACGAAGGGCGTGGTGTCGGGAATGCGCTGGTCCGCGGTCAGAACGCCCATGGTGACCTCTTCGGGCGACAGGTTGGTGCGCGCCAGGATGGTGGCGGCCGCGTAGATCAGGCATCCGGCCGTGTTGCGTTTGCACGGTTCCGCAATGACGTTTTCGGCGGGGATGCCCAGCTCGGCGTCCTGGATGGCCTTTTGCAGGTGGATGCTGGTGGCGATGTAGATGTTGGCCGGGGGAACCAGGGCCATGCTTCGTTCAACGGCTTCTTCCAGCAGCGACTGGCCGCTGCCAGTCAGGGTGAGAAGCTGTTTCGGGTGGGTGAAGCGGGACAGCGGCCAGAAGCGCTCCCCGGCGCCGCCGGCCATGATGACGATGACTTTCATGATGCGTGTCCTCCTTGTTGAAGTCCTATGGGGGAAAGAAAAGCGTGGTCAACCCTTTTCGGGACGGCCCGGCGCGGCGTTCGCCTGCTTCAGGTGCTCCGGGGCAAAGGCCGTGAAGACGCCGGCAAAATCGATGGGGCCGACCCGGCGGTCGCGGTACATGGTGTACAGCCGCTCCGCCCCCTCGGCCAGGTGCTTGGAGGTGATGCCGTGTTTGATCGACAGCGACGCCTCGATGAACGCCGCCAGGTGGTCGCAGCAGCGGATGACTTCGCCGTCAACCGGCTGGTCGTCCGCCTGGCAGAATTCGGCGCCGAGCTGCTCGAATGAGTCGAGGCGGATGATTTTGCCGGCGCGGCGGACCCGGTTGTCAAATTCGTTTTCCGTGTAGTACCGGATTTCCTCGTGCCAGGTGTGGGGCAGCAGGGGCAGGAGCCGGTCTTCCATCTGCCGTTGCTCGTATTCTTTGATGATGTCGTCCAGCCCCTCGACGGCGGCCTTGATCGGCGAGGTGATGTCCCGGGTGAGGACTTCGGGCAGGTCATGGAACAGCGCGGCCAGAAAGCCGTTGACGACGCGGCGGTCGCTGACGTGCGCTTCCCGCAGGGACAGGTAGGTCAGGATGGCCACGACCAGCATGTGCCCGAGAACCGAGGTGGCCGGAATCCGGGGCGATTGCGACCAGCGCTTCTGAAAGCGAAGCTGGCCGCACAAGTCGACAAAGCCGGCCGTCTTCCGTTTCAGGGAGATTTTCTGGACGCCCAAAAGGTCGTAGTGGTCCTCGATCTGATTTTCGATTTCCTGGCGGATGGCTTCGATGCCGCCGATGAACGGGCACAGCTGGTAGAGGATGTTGAATTCCCACTGCGTGGCCAGGAAATGCGCGGCCTTGAGCAGGCGTTTTTCCGGGAGGGCGTACTCCGGGTCGAAGAAGTGCCGGCAGAGTCGGTCATGGAAGCCGCCCTCGACTTTGGCGGTGTGCGGCGCCAGGTGGGCGACGACCCATTCGTTCAGCTCCCGGCCTTTTTCCGACATCATGCGGTGAAACACCGGCGGCTTGATGTCGGTCAGCACGATGCGATGCAGCATTTCGAAGATGCCGCCTTCGATCAGCCGCAGCCAGTCGACCGGCGCGGCCTGGTCCTCGTCGGCGAATTTGCCCAGGACGTAGGCGATGATCATCTTGTGGGCCTGCTTGTCCAGCTCGGTGAAGTCCATGGGATTGACCTGGTCGTTCCAGCGGCGGATGCTGGCGGCGTCATAGAACAGCGAGATCAGGTCGTGGTTGAGTGAGTCGGGCATGGGCTGGCTACCTTGGTGATGGTGCGGCCGGACAGGCGGTCATTTGCCGAGCGTCAGGCGGTTGGCCAGGGAGACGGGCAAACCGGCGTGGAGGATGCGCTTCCGGGCGGCTTCGACATCATATTTAACGCGCAGCAGCGTGGCGCTGTTGGCGGTGGTGTTGTAAACAATGGCGGCGGCGCGCGGGTCGTCGTCCCGCGGCTGGCCGACGGCGCCGACGCCGATCATGACAAAGACGTTGCGCGGCAGGATCAGGTTGTGGAAGTACTGCATGGTGAGCTGGTGCCCGGGGCGATGCATGGCCAGAACCGGCACATGGCTGTGGCCGTTGAAGCACAGGGGCGTCCGCTGGAAGAGAAAATGCAGGGCGGCACGCCGTGCTGAGGTGACATACGTCCAGTTGGGGAAGGGCTGGCAGGACGAATGGATGACCATGAAGTTGTCGGTCTGAATGATTCTGGGGAGGCCGCCCAGCCACTCCA
>CAYOUR010000059.1:14814-19720 GCA_964407145.1 uncultured Lentisphaeraceae bacterium
GTGGGTCCAGGAGAAGACCGTTGCGGCCTCTTCGCGGACATTGCCGGTGTCATGCAGCGCGGCGTTGTACGAGCACAGGTCATGGTTGCCGCTGACCGACTGGATGCCGCGGTTGCGCAGCAGGTCGATGCACTCTCCGGGCGCGGCGCCATAGCCGACCACGTCGCCGGTGCAGTAGACCTGGTCGACGGACATGCGGTCAAGCACGTCCAGCGTCGCCGTCAACGCGTCGATGTTGGCATGAATGTCACCGAGAATGGCGATCAGCATAATTGCGGCCAGGCCTCTCTGGGGGGATTGTGAAATTCGTCTCGGCATACTATAGTATGGCTTTGCCGGAAATGGAAATGGCGCCATGCATTTTCCGCTGCCGGCGCCGGGACGGGCCAGTCAGCCCCTTGAGGGCCGGCGGCGTGGGGCATGGCAGACGCGCATCAGCGACGAGAAAGACGACGTGACATGACAGTTGAACAAGGGGACAGCGTCCGGCCCTGGCGTGGCCAGGAGACGGAACGGCCGCTGCCGGAGGCGGAAGTGCCGGCGTCTTATCCGCGGACGCATCGGCTGCTGGTGTTTGGCGGCACTTTCGACCCGGTCCACAATGGCCATTTGCGGCTGGCCCGGCAGATGCTGGCGAAGGACTGGACGGACGAGGTGATGTTCGTGCCGGCGCTGCGCTCGCCGCTGAAGCAGAACGTGGCCGTCAGCTCCGCCTTGGACCGTCTGGAAATGCTCAAGCTGGCGGTGCAGGGCCAGGACGGATTCAGCTATTCCGACATTGAACTGCAGCGTCGCGGCGCGGTTTCATTTACGTTTGACACCTTGAACACCTTGAGCCGGATTTATCCCGACTACGAGATCGGGCTGCTGATCGGCATGGACAGTCTGCGTTCCCTCAACTTGTGGCATCGGGCGCAGGAGTTGGTGCAGCGCTTCCAGCTGGTGGTCTATCCGCGCCCCGGCGTGGAACCGCCGTTGAACGTCCATCTGAGCGAGCATTTCGGGTATCGGAACGCCAAGCGTCTGGCTACTTCCATTCTGCCGGAAGAGGACCTTGAGCTGTACGCCGAGTCCGGCACGGCGATCCGCGAAGGGGTTCGTGCGGGCCGGGACATGAGTGATGCGGTGCCACCCGCCGTCTGGCAATACATCCGGGAACATAAATTATATTTGGAATAGCCGGCCGGGCGTGCGCCAGTCCCCGATGTGCGGGCTGATGGTTTCCGGGAGGCGCATGCTCCACGACACCAGGGAAGCAGGATGACCATGATGACCACCACCACCAATCGCGGCCTGCTGGGCTTGCTGCTGCTGGCTGTTCTGAGGCTGGCAGCCGTGCATGGCCAGGGCCAACCGCCCGAGTTTGACTTGAGCATGACGGCGTCGTGCCCGGGGAAGGTGGACATCGGCCTGAGGTTCCTCGTCCAGGAGGGCGCCCAGGTTGGTGAGGATGGCTATGACGTCCAGGCGCCGCCGGTTCCGATTGACCCGGCCCATTCCTTTTTTGCGTATATCAACCCGGAAACCGCGGTCGGCGACTATTCCAACAAGTTGACCGATGCCCGTCCTGTGGCCTTTAAGACCGCCTGGGCGCTTGCCGTGCAAATTCCGGTCGGCAAGACGGGGGCGCTGGCCTGGGAAACGGACGCCATCCCCCTGGGCTGGAGAGTGAGCCTGACCAGGGTCGGAGCCGAGACCCTTGACCTGAGCGTTGCGTCGGAAGCGCCGCTTCCCGCGGAGGGCGCCTATGCTTTTATCCTGACCGCGGAAAGGGTCGGCATACCGGTATCCAAGTCCGGCGAATTCCGCCAGATCCGTCCGGGCTGGAATCTGCTTTCGCCGGTGCTGCTGTCAACGCGCGGCGGCGGCGACGCCACCGCTGCCTGGGGTGGCCTGCGGGAAGGAGAGGGCGCTTTGCGGGTTTTCGGGATGCTTGACGGGGCGTCGCTGCCCACGAATGGCTATGTGATCGACAGCCCCTTCGTGATCGGCCGGGCTTACTGGGTCTTCAACCCCGGTGCCGAAACCATCCTCGAATGGCCCGTGACGGTGGTGGAATACGAAGGGCGGGAACTGACCCGCGAGCCCGGGTGGAATTTCATCGGCGTGAAAGCCCCGGAAAGCCTGGCCGAGGAGACGGCCTGGATCTGGGACAATGACGACTCCGAAGCCAAGTCATCCTTCCGCCAGGTCGTCAACGGAGCCGAAAACCTCGAGGCCGGAGCCGGATACTGGGTTTATCAGCCTGGCGTTGAATGACCCGCTTCAGCGAAGACCGGTTTTGTTCCAACCACAGACAGACACCGATTGGCACTGATGTTCTTCTTTGACCTTGGTACTGGCGCCGTCAGAAAAGCCACATGACGGCTCCGGCGGCCATAGCCGCCCGGAGGACGCTGTCCTCTCCCCTCACACGCGTGGTCAAACTGAGGTGGAAGGCCTCTCCAGGGGGTGGCGCGTCCTGGGAGCGCCGGCGTCCCGCCGGCATTCCTTGTCCGGCGCGTCCTGGCGTCATTCCGCTTGCGGCTGGAGCTTCCAGATCATGACTTCCCAGGGCTGCATGCCCTGTTCGACGCTGACCTTGCTGTTGAGCAGGGTGGCCTTGTCGGGGCGGGTGTCGCCCCAGGGAATCAGGTCGTAGTCCTGGTCGAAAAAGCCGTCCAGCCAGGCTTGTGCCTGCTGCCGGGCCAGCGGCCAGGAATTGACCAGCACCAGCAGTCCGGCGCCGGCTTCGGCGTTGCCCTCTCGCGGTTTCCAGTAGGCGGCCAGGTAGTTGCCGTCGTCCGGGCGCTGGAAGACCACTGGCGCCGAGGGGGTTTCCACCAGTTCGGTGAAGGCCCTGATTTCCCGGAACACTGGCGCCGCAGTCTGTTCGAACCACGTCGGGTCTCCGCCGGTGCGGATGGCGTGGTAGTAGGAGTAGGCGAACAGGCCGCACAGGCCATGGGTCATCGGGCCATACGTCATGTAGCGCATTTCCGCCGTGTTCGGAAAACGCAGGGCCTTCAGGTTGTACTTCTTCGGGTCAAGCTGCTTGGCAAAGCTCTTCCAGCTGCACAGCTGCGGCACGAACATGACCGGCTTGCCCAGCCTTTTCGCCGCCGCGGTGAACTTGGACACGACCTGGAGCTGGGCTTCCGGAAAGGCGGCGTCACGGACCGGGTAGATGTCAATCATCTGGATGTCGAGCACGTCGCTGTACTTAGACCAGGTCTCGTCCCAGCAGTTGACGATGGCGACCTTGACGCCTGGCGCCTCCTCGTGCAGCATGTCGTAAAAAGGCTTCAGGACGGCCGGGGTGATGTCCTTGGCCGGCTCGTCGTACAGATACCAGAATCCCAGGGCCGGGTGGTCCTTGTAGCGCCTGACCACCTCGCGCATCTTGTCCAGGCCGCCTTCCTCGGTCACCAGCCGGCGGTTCAGGTTGAACATCACCTTCAGCCCGTGCTTCTCCGCCTGGCTGAGAATCGCGTCGTATTTCTCCGGCGAGGTGCCGTAGGACTGGATCATGTCAAAGCCGGCTGCCTTCAGGGCCTCCAGCTGCTGGTCGCGGTGCGGGTCGGACGAATAGACGCCCATGGGAAAACGGCTGAAGGAGAACAGGCCGTCGGCGGGAAGCAGAGCGCTGAACACGAGGCTGGCGGTCAGCAGGAGGCGGCGTCGAGAGGTGTGCATGGCGTCCTTCGAAAGGATTTGAATGTTGGCAGGCATAGGACAGGGCACGGCCGCATATGTTGCCACGACCCGTCGGCGGGCCGGCAAGCACGACCGGCCTATTTCAGGATGACGTGGACAAACGGCAGCTGCGCCAAGGATTCGGCCGGCTGCAGACGGAGTATGGGCGCACCGGCGTGATCCTGGTCGATGCGGACAACCGTGCCGACCAGGATGTCGTTGACGACCTCGGTGCGTCCGTCCGTCTTGCTGGTGTAGACCAGGTCGCCGGGTTGCACGGTGGCGAACATGATGCCGTCCAGGGCGTCGACAATCAGTTCCTGCGGCGGCAGCAGAATCTGCGGCGTCCCGGCATCCGTCGAGGACGGGTCCGGGCCGCGCAGCAGGCCGGTCAGGTTGCGTTCGGGAATCCGGCAGGCCAGGGCGAATCGCGGACTGGTGACCAGGGTGACGGACGAGGACGACGGCGAGGTCTCGGCAATCAGTCCGACCAGTCCGCGGTGGGTGGCGACCAGCTGCCCCGGCCGGATGCCGTCCTTGAGGCCGCGGTTGATGAGAATCTGGTCGTAAAAGGCGGTGAACGGGTCCCGCTGGACCAGTTCGGCCACGACGATGGTGAGGTTGTCGTTCTTGTAGGCGAGTCGCAGGCGGTTGCGCAGCAGGTTGTTTTCCAGGGCGAGGTTGTCGTACTTGTCGTCAATGGCGGCCAGCTGCAGCTTGGCCGCGGCCAGTTCGCTGCGGACAGCGTCAAGGTCAGTCGCCTCCCGCTGTCGGGGCAGCCCCCCCCAGGCCGCCCGGGAGACGCGCAGGCTCAGAGCGGCCAAGGCGCTGGCCGGCTCCATGAGCAGCCGGGTGCTCCCGGCCAGCCGTCTTGCCGGCCCCGGCGGCAGGCAGAACAGCACCGCCAGCAAAAGGACCGTGGTGATCAATAAGGTTAAATGGGACGACAAGCGCATGGACGATGCCTGGGAAAAGTGAGACGGCTGGCTGATACACGGGACATACCATAATGCCGATTCAACGAACGTCCATTGCCCATGGCCGACGAAAGTCCGTGGTGTGCCGATCATCGGACGGATGGGACCAATACTCCTAAATTTGAGGGTTCGGTTTGGCTTTGGGCGACTTCAATAACCCAATACCATAATTCGTCCCATGCGTCCCATGTCGTCGTCCCAGGCTCGTCACTGATGCATAACTCTGGCTGGAAACATGGGACCTATGAGACGGC
>CAYOUR010000060.1:0-4174 GCA_964407145.1 uncultured Lentisphaeraceae bacterium
TCCATGACATTCGCCTCACCAGCGGGGAAAGCATAACGCCTTTTCTCAATGGGTGGCCGGTTACGTCGCGACGTAACCGGTCACCCATTGAGAGAACCCGCCCAAAAAATCCAATCTTGGAACAGGCAGTGCCTTACCTGCGGGCGCCCCGCAGGGACGCGGCATCAAACCCCAGGGCAAGCGGCCTGGAGGGCCGCGCAGCCCCGGGGGAGGCAGAAAAAATAAATAAGGCCGCCCCGCCAGGGGCGACAAAAACGCCATATGCCAGCTTGTGTGGCATGGCTGCACAAAAGCGATGGATGACCAAAAATTCATGGCACCACCACCAAAACAAGGGTGTATATTCCACAAAAGTGGGCTATACTATTTCGGACAGCGGCCTCGGCGGCGGCGCCGACCGGTTCCCGGCCCGTGACTTGGCCATCTGTCCAAGGCTGTTTCTATCACCTGTCTCCCAAACTTCACCCTCACTTTGACCAAGGAGAAGACAATGCGCAACCTGCTGTTATGTTTCTGGCTGCTGGCGTGTACGGCCGGCTCAGCCCTGGCCTACCGCGTCGCCGGTCCGGCCGCCCCCATGCCCCATGAAGCCACGGCCATGCGTGAACTGCAGGAATACCTCGGCCGACGCATCCAGGGCGACTTGACCATCGGCGGACAGACAGACATCGTCTTCCAGGTCGGCGACACTGACCTGGCCAAGGCCAACAACCTGCTTTCCAACGAACTGCCGGAAGAGCAATGGCACATCAAGTCCTTCGGCAACCAGGTCCTGCTCAACGGCGGCGGCACCCGCGGCGCCCTCTACGCGGTCTACCACTTCCTGGAAGACTTCTGCGACATCCACTGGTGGAGCGAGTTCGAAGACTATGTGCCGCCGGCCAGCCCGCTGGCCCTGCCCGCCCTGGACAAGTCCGGCAAGCCGGCCTTCCTGTACCGCGATTTGTACCGCACGCACTATCCCGCGGACAAAGTGCACTTCGCCATCCGCATCCGCCTCAACCGCAGCGGCGACGTGCCCATTCCGGCGGAATACGGCGGCTCCTTCAACTACGGACCGCCCTACCACTGCCACACCTTTGACAAATATGTCCCGGCCGCCAAATACCTCGACACCGACCCGGAATTCTTCTCCTTGTGCGACGGCCAGCGGGTCGGCGGACAGACCAAGGGCCAGCTCTGCCTGACGAACGAGGCCCTTAAGCCCATCTTCCTGAACAGCCTGCTCGAATACATCCGCCAGGGCGAAGCCAAAGCCAAGGCCGACGGGGTGCCGGCGCCGCGCATCTACGACGTGTCCCAAAACGACAACCGCAAGCACTGCGAATGCGAGAACTGCATGGCCTTCGTGGAGAAGCACGAGCATTCCGGCCTGTACCTCACCTTCATCAACTGGCTCGCCGGCGAAGTCGCCAAGATCCATCCGCAGGTCTACATCAGCACCCTGGCCTACCACTACAGCGAACCGCCGCCCAAGGGCGGCATCCGCGCCGCCAGCAACGTCGTCGTCAAGCTGACCGACACCCTCACCAACCAGGCGGCGTCCATCCTCGAAGAGGAAAACAAGGTCTTCAAGGAATTCGTCGAGCAGTGGAAGAACTTCGCCGACCACCTGTTCATCTGGGATTACGCGATCACCTTCACGCGCGGCGTCACCGGCTTCCCGTTCGCCAGCGAATTCTACTACGGCGACCTCTACCGACACTACCGGGCCAACAACGTCAGCGGCGTCTTCTGGGAACATGAGAACCCGCACATGGCTGACATGTATGAACTGAAGGTCTTCCTGGAAGCGAAGCTGTTCGAAGACCCCGACCTTGACGTCAACGCCCTGATCAACCTGTTCATGGACCGCTATTACGGCGCCGCCGGCCCGCACATCCTGGCCTACCGCCGACTGGTTGACGACGCCCGCAAGCGCAATCAGGGCCTGGTCCGATGGTTCCCGAACGTCGCCTCCTTCAAGTTCCTCGCTGACGACGACCTCGCCGCCGCGCACGCCATCTTCGAGCAGGCCGAAACCGCCGTGCACGGCGACGAACTGCTCTTCGCACGGGTCCGGCGGGCCCGCAACGGCCTCGACCGCCTCACCTGCAAACGCCAGGGCGCCTCGCTCTGCTACCGCGCCAAGGACGGCACCACCAAAAACATCAAGAGTCTCCTGGACGCCCGCGGAGCAGCCCAACGCCTGCAGGAATCCTGGCCGGCCTGGGTCGAACGCTACGCCTCCGCCCGGAAAAGCGCCATGGACGCCGTCAACGCCGAGCTGGCCCGTTTCACCGCGCCGGAACTGCCGCCCGGCCCGGTGCCCGAGGCCTTCCAGGGCCGGGCGTTCTACGACTTCAACGCCGGCTTCTTTGAAAACCACGCGCCCAAGGCCATATCGTTCGTGGCCGACCCCGAAAGCCCCTGCGGCTACGCCTTCCGCACCACCGTCCAGGAAAGCCACTACTACAACCTGCCGTTTGTGATCGGCTTCTACGACCAGGGCGCCAGAAAGGGCCTCGCCCTGAAGACCTTCGAAGAGCCTCCTCAGAAGCAGGGGTACAACTGGTACGAGCTGGGCAAGGTGACCATTCCCAAGGACGGCTACGTCTACACCTCCCGGGCCTGGACCACCAAGCTGCAGACCGGCCTGCCCGAACTGACCGGCAACACCTATGACATCTGGGTCTCGGCCAAGCTGTCCGGACCACAGTTCTACCCCGGCACAGAGGGGCCTGAGTACATCTCAATCGACCGTATCATCCTGCTCGAACCGTAAACAACACCTAACAACGGCCCGACGCCAGCCGCAAGTGCACCTGCATCCGCGCGGCGCCGGGCCGGACTTTTCCCGCCCACTCACCGTCCACTGCCTGCTAACGTCCATATAGCGTCCACTCATGCCCACTGTCCACTGTCCACTGACACCCGTCCTCGCCCCGCTGCTCGGCAAACGGGTCTTCCTGGCGAACGTCTACCCATCCGACCACGGCTCGCCCGCTTTGGACGAGGAGTTCCTGCAGGCAAACGCCGGTCGCGGCGAGCGCCTGTTCGTCGAATATCCGCGGCAAGTCGGCCGGCTGCAATTCTCCGCGCCGCGACAATGCCGTCACGAGCGCACCATTGTCTCGCGCCCGTTTGGCGGATTCGACCGCGGCGAGATCATGACCATGCATTCCTGCTGGCTGCGCCTGCCTGACGGCAAGATTCCCGAGCCGCTGATGATTGCCGGCGTCGCGGCCGGCTACCGCCGGCTCGCCTACGAGATGCCGGCCGGCCCGCCCGTGCTCTTCTTCCATCCGGACTTTCCGCGGGTCCTGATCGCCAGCGGCTGCCTGTCCTGCTTCCTGCCGGCGCGCTACGCACCGCACGCCGCCTGGCGCGGGGTCTGGACATGGCTCCTGCAATGGCTCGGCGTCGAAACGCCCCTGCCGCACAGCCTCCCGGCCCTGCGGCCCGCCTATGGCCCCGACGACGCCCTGCCGCCGGACGCCGAGAGCGTCGCGTTCCGCCACCAACTTTCCTGGCTCACCGGCGCCTGCCTCGGCGAATACTCCGGCGTCCAGGTCTCGGAAGGCTTCAATTCGGACATCGACACGCAGGGCCGCCAGAAACCACGCTTCCGCGAGCGCAGCGACTGCATGCTGCAGGTGGCCACAGCCCTGGTCTGTGACGGCGCCGTCAACGGCAACCCGGAAAGCCGGCGCCTGGGCACGGCCATCATTGACCAGATTTTCCGCAACCCGGCGCATTTCGTGCTCGACCCGAAGCATCCCTGCTACAGCCAGTTCACCTTCTACGAAAACGTCTTCAGCCATTACACGTTTGACAACTGCTGGAACAGCCGGCACGTGCTGGCGGCCTCGCGCCTGCTCGGCACCCGGAAATGGGACACCCATGTCCTGCGCTGCCTGGTCTCCATCCTGCGATCCGCCAACCAGAACGGCTGCCGACGCATCAATTTCCGCTACCCCGCCTCCTTCGCCGAACACAACTGGGACTGGTTCGCCAACGAGGACTACCGGAATTTCTGCCCGCACCGCCAGGCCGGCATGTGGGAGACCTTCATCCTGGCGTATCGCCTCACCGGCCACCGGCCGTTCCTGGACGTGGCCCGAAAAGGCCTGGCCACGGTCATGCAGGACTACCCCCGCCTGCAATGGACCAACAGCTATTCCGAGTAGGTCGC
>CAYOUR010000060.1:4184-19544 GCA_964407145.1 uncultured Lentisphaeraceae bacterium
CTCCTCCGCCTGGAAGACACGCCCGAGCATCGCGCCTGGCTGGACCGCGTCGTCGCCGACCTGGAGACGCTGCTGCAGCCCTGCGGCGCCATCGCCGAAACCGTACGCGACCTCGAACTGGCCACCTACCCGCCCCCGCGCAGCAACGCCGAATACGGCGTCCGCGAGGCGTCCCTCATCCAGCAGAACGGCGACCCGTGCTGCGACCTGCTCTACACCTTCCCGTTCGCGTACGCCGGCCTGCACGAAGCCTGCGCCGCCACCGGCAATCCCCACTGGCACAGCCTCTGCGACCGGATGACCGACTTCATCGTGCGCGTCCAGGCCGTCTCTCCCGAACACCCCGAACTGTCCGGCGCCTGGCTGCACGGCTTCGACTACCAACTCTGGGAATACTGGAGCAGCTCGGCCGACTTCGGCTGGGGCGCCTGGTGCGCGGAAACCGGCTGGACCAACGCGCCAATCGCCATCACCCTCGCCTTCCGCCACTTGAAAACCTGCTTCCATGACCTGATCGAAGACGGCGGCATGCAGGCCATCCTGCCGGAAATCCTCCGCGAAATGAGCATCGTCCACCCCCTGCCGAACAGCGCCGCCCCGGCGTCCACCCGAAAACCGCCGGGAACGGAATAACGCCATCCGCCGGCCTGCCCCGGCCGCCATTGTGTCCACCCACCTAGGAGTCATCATGAACAGGAAGCATTACCGGCCCGCCCTGGCCAGGCTTGTCACCCTGACCGCTCTCCTCGCCCTGGCCCTCGCCCGGCCCGCCGCCGCGGCCAACCTGGTCACCAACCCGGAGTTCCGGGCGGATGAAGCCGGCTTTGTCATTGACTGGACCATGGACCAGCTGAAGCATCCCGGCGCCGTCACCCTGCTCCCAGGAGAGGGCGTCGACGGCGCCGACGCCCTCCGCCTCGACCTGACCAAACTGGTCCGCTTCGTGCAACCAGGCATCACCCTGGTCGCCGGCGAAAAATACCGCCTCGGCGGCTATGTGCGCACCAACGGCTTCAAGGCGCCGCGCAAGTCGATCATCATCTACAACAGCGGCTGGACCAGGGAGGTCGGCACCAGGCTGATTCCGGAAACAACCGACGGCTGGCTCAAGCTGGAAGCCGAAATCGAAGCGCCGGAAAGCAAGAACAGCGTCTACTACTTTGCCATCTATGCCACCGAAAGCCAGGGCGCCGTCGATTTCTGTTCGCCCTTTCTGGAGCCTCTGACCGAAAAGGGTCTGGCCGAATCGCGCCCGATTCCGCAATGGGAGCACCGCAACCGCCGCCTGGTGCCGATTTATCCCCTGCTTTCCCGCGTGGACATCACCCGGCCGACCATGGACTTCTACTATGCCCCGCGCCTGCCCAAAGGCCTGGCCGCGTATGAAGTCCGCGTCGCCACCCGCACTGGCGACAGCGCCGGCTTCACGGCGCCGGCGGTCTTCCCGCTGCTGACCGGCAACCGCTGCCAGACCGTGCTCGGCGGCCTCAAGCTCGGCCCGGGCCAGCTGCAGGCCGAACTGGTGGACAAGGAGACCGGCGAGGCGCTGGCCAGCAACATCTACACCATCCGCGTCATTGAGCCGGCGCCGCCGGCCACCGTCAAACCGCTCAACAACCTGGTCGGCGAACTGCTCAACACCCCGGCCGCCGAAACAACCCTGGACTTCACCAACCCGCGTGACGGATGGGTGTACATCGGCTTTGACAAGCCGTCGCCGGATGCCGAAGTCTATCTCGACGACGACGCGGCGCCAATCGTCCGGCATCGTCCCGGCGAGGCGTCGGAAACCATGCGTTTTCTCGGCTTGGGGCCGCACCGGCTGCGCGTGGTGCAGCCGCCGGCCGGCAGCCGCCTGCATGTGCGCACTGTCCCGCAGCTGATGGTCTACCCGCTCACCGTCGTCCCCAAAACCGACGTCAGCATCTACCGCTACGACCTCGACTTTTTCCGCCGCCATCTGTGGCATTCGTTCAACTTCCACAACACCGGCGCCTGGATGCCCAAATCACCACTCGACCTCGAGGTCGACGCCGAGCTCAAGGAACGCGGCATCGGCGTCATCGGCAGCATCGGCCTGGGCGCCGGCAACGACCCGGAAAAACTGGCCGCCTCAATCCGCGCCAGCCGAACGCTGCCGACGACGCTCGGACTGACCATCGACGAGCTCGGAGCCAACGCCGACCCGGTCCAGCAACTCGCCGTCGCCGACGCCTGCTGGGAACTGCAGGACTTCGACAAAACCGTCTATACCTGGATCTGCGGCGGCTGCGAACTGAGCATACCCGTGCTCCATAAAAATGTCTTCTCCGCCTGCACCAATGTCTCACAGGGAAAAGGCAAAATTCTGTTCGAGACGTATGTCGTCTCCCAGCCCACCGAGGAGGAGGCCGACCGGCACCTGGACGAGCGCGTCGGCAACATCATGCGCTACGCCCGGCACTGCGCCCCGGACGCCGCCGAACGCGTCATGTTCATGATGACCGGCCTGACCACCAACGGCATCTACAACGTCAACGTCTACCCGCAGGTCGACATCAAGTACTATTTCGACATGTTCTTCCACAAGGTCGCGACCGACCCCGCCGCCCAGGGCATGTTCGGCATCGGCTGCTATAACATCAGCCACTGCGACGAGGAACTCACCCGCTGGATCGCCAAGCTGGTCCGCCATTATGGCGTCGACGGCAACACCGACCTGCTGTCCCGCCAATATGGCCTGACCTATCTGCCCGGACATCTGCAGAACTGCGACTTCGAGAACGGCTTTGACGGCTGGACCGCCGCGCCGGCGACGCCGGAATCGCTGCGCCCCCTGACCGTGAAGGACTATGGCCGCAAGCATTTGCAGCGCCGCGGCAAACCCCAGGATACCGGCGACACCACCGCTTATTTCGAACGCCAGGCCGACGGCGTCAACACGCTGTCCCAGACCGCCGTCAACCTCGTGCCCGGCAAGCTCTACGCCCTGGCCTTCGTCACCGGGGACCCGGAAGACGTCGAAAAGCCGAAAAATGTCCACCAGCATCCCATGGTCCGGGTCAGCCTCGACCACGCCGAGGTGCTTCCCGACCTGAGCTACGATGTGCGCTACCCGAAAGGCTGGAGCGGCGGCTGGGCGCAATGGACGTACCTGCGCGAAATCATCACCACCCGGGTCGTCTTCAAAGCCACCGCCGAACAAGTGACCTTGACCTTTTCCGACGCCGAAGGCACGCCCGGTCAGAAGCGCCTCCTCAACTTCATCAACCTCAAACCCTACATCGCGGAATGACCGACACCCGCCCGATGGGCTGAAAACACCTCCGATTATCCGCGGCCGCCCGCGCGTCCAGCGGTGGTTAAAAACCATGGCTCAGACGCGCCCGGCCTCCCGCAGGATTTTCAACGCCTGGTCCAGGCTTGGCCGCATGGCGACGCTGATGCCCGAGAATCCGAACAGCCGCACGGTTTCGCGGTAGAGCACGTCGACGTCACAGGCGTGAAACTCGCCGACAATATGCTCCATGGCGTTGGCGATCTCCTGCGGCGGAATCAGATTCAGGGGTCGTCGGCTGTCTCCGTCCACCGGCGCCCGGAAGCCGCGATAGGCGTCGGGGTCCTGGTCCGACCGCCAAAAGATGCGTGCCTTGCGGCACGTGCTGACAATGCCTTTTTTCGGCAGGCATTTTTTGATGATGCCCTGAATCTTCTCGCCGCTCCGCTTGAATCCCCAGGCCCGGGTAATTCGTTCAATGATCAGCTGTTCGAAAACGGGCGCCTCCTGGGCAATCATGTCGTTGATCTGGCGGCTGATCAACTCTTCCCCACGCGGATCATAAAACGTCTCCTGAAATACATGCTCGCGGTACTCCCAGGGCTGGTACACGGGCAATGACGGCGCCGCGGTCGGCGGCGCCTCTGCGACTGCCGACGGCGCGGTCGGCGCAGTCCCTTTGCCGCGCAGCTTCAACGGCGCCGCCGAAGCAAAGCTCTCGGTCTCGGCGGGCGCCGGCATGGGTGGCGGCTCGCTGCCACGCAGCTTCAGCGGCGCCGCCGAACCAGAACTCCCGGCCGAGCCGGCCGAGGCGATGGCCGGCGGCGGCGGCGATTCGGGAAGATTGCGGATGGCGGCGTCAACGGCTTCCAGCAGCTGCTGGCGGGCGCGGACGCCGTCCAACGCCCAGTCGACCGTCCACACCCGGTACATTCGCCAGCCCAGGCCCTTGAGGACGGAGGTGCGCTGGTGGTCGCGGTCCCGAACCGTCAGCTGCCGGGCGTACGCGACGCCATCGCATTCAATGCCGAGCAGGTATTCATCAGGCCGCTGCGGATGGAGCACGGCCAGGTCAATCTTGAATCCCGAACTGCCGACTTGGCGTTTGACGCGATAGCCCTCCTTTTCCAGAAAGCCGGCAATCGACGCAATCAAACCATCCGACCCGGGCCGGGCGACGGCTGACGACGACGACGCGGGTGACGACGCGCCGCCGCTGATCTGCACGCCCTTCTCCGCATAGTCCAGGAAGAATTTCAGATGCGCCGCGCCAACCGCGCCAGTGCGGTTCAAGTCAATCTGATAGCCCTTGATGGAGGAAAACAGCACCACCTGCTCCTTGGCCCGGGTGATCGCCACATTCAGACGCCGCTCCCCGCCGGCCGAATTCAAAGGGCCGAAATTCATGGAGAATTTGCCTTCGGCGTCAGGCGCATAACCGACCGAGAAGAGAATCACGTCGCGTTCATCGCCCTGGACATTCTCCAGATTCTTGACAAAGAAGGGCTCTTCCTGGTCATCGCTGAACATGGCCTCGAATTCCGGATGTTCGGAACGCCGCAGCTCGACCAGGTCGTCGACCAGCTCTTTCTGGGCCAGGCTGAACGTCACCACGCCCATGCTCTTCCGGCACAGGGACGGATCGGCCAGGCGGGCAAACACGTAGTCGACCAGCCGTTCCGCCTCCCGGCGGTTCGTCCTGGTTGCTTTCCGGTCATAAACGCCGTCAGGAACGAATTCCATGCGCACGCCAAGGTGCTCCCGGTCGCTGGCCGCCGGGAAGGTGTACAGCCGGTCTTCATAGTAATAATGGTTGCTGAACGCTATCAGTGATTCGTGCCGGCTGCGGTAATGCCAGTTCAGGTACGCCGAATGCACCCCCGCACCGAGGCATTCGTCCAGAATGCTTTCCAGATCCTCGACGACCTCTGTCGACATCTCCTGGCCGGCCTCGCTGTCACTTTTCTGGAAAAAGCTGGTCGGCGGCATCTGCTTCGGGTCGCCGACCACGATCAGCTGCCGGCCGCGCGCCACGGCGCCAATCGCGTCCCAGACCGGTATCTGCGAAGCCTCGTCAAAGACAACCAAGTCAAACAACGCACTGTCCGAGGGCAGATACTGCGCCACCGACAAAGGGCTCATCAGAAAACATGGCTTCAGGCTGGCCGCCAAGGTCGGGACCTCCGCCAGCAGCTGACGGACCGGCTTCTGACGCGTCTTCTTGCTGCACTCCCGCTGCAGAAGTCCCAATTCGGTGCCGACTGGACAAGGCCCGCTCCGACGACCGGGCAGATTAGCCGCCAGACGGGAGAACACGACCTCCTTGGACAACGCCATCAGGCGGTCGTCCAAAACGCAGAAATTGCGGATGCGCTCATTCTGGTGAACGCCGATGAAATGGGCCAGAACCGGCGTCTGACCCAAAACCTGAGTCA
Source organism: uncultured Lentisphaeraceae bacterium (assembly GCA_964407145.1). Lineage (GTDB taxonomy): Bacteria > Verrucomicrobiota > Lentisphaeria > Oligosphaerales > Oligosphaeraceae > JAAZKI01. The sequence continues at coordinate 9,876 of CAYOUR010000060.1, forward strand.
GCATTTCGTTGACATAGGCCGCGTCAAAGACAGCGACCAGATCGCCGGGCGCCAGGTCGCCGCCTTCCAGCCGCGTCACCAGCCCCGGAAGGGCGGCGGCCGCGGGGTCGCGCCGCTGCTGCAGCCAGATGCAATGCCGCCGCAAATGACTGCTGGCCGCGAGTATCTTCGCGCAGGCATCACATGCAGCGGCGAGGCCGGCCTTCTCCAGGCCGGCGCCGCCAAAGGCCTGGATGAATTCCTGCCGCCGGGCCTGGCAGTCGCTCCGGGCTTTGGCAAAAGCCGTCATGGCCCGGCGCGCCGCGCTGCCCGCGGCCAGGGTGCTGGCCGCGGACGGCAGCAGCTCCGCCAGCCGGCCCAGGGCCTTCTCCTGCTCTTCGGCCTGGCCGCGGCAGCACACGACCACCTTGGCCTGCAGGAACTCCGCGCTGTTCAGCCAGGCGTCCACTGCGACCCAGTCCGCCTGGCCGCCCCGCCAATGCTCCTGGAGCAAGGCCGCGGCAACGGCGGCATTCCGGCGCAGACCAGCCTGACGCGTGCCGTACTCCTCCAGCGCGTCCAGCGACTCGGCCAGCTCCCTCATCGTCAATTTGCCGCCACCGACCTTTTTCAAGGCCGACAATTCGCGCAGGAGTCCGCGGTTGCGCCACCAGCGCACCAGTGCGGACCGCTCCTGGTTCTCGCCGATTCGGCGCCGGACCTGCGCCAGGGTCAGGCCCTCGACAACTTCCAGGTTGAATCCCGACAGCGTCGTTGCCAACGCCTCCTGGGCCAATGCCTCCCGCACCATCGACCGCAGGAATGGAAGATGCCGCAGCAGCTCCGGCTGCAGAAACTCGGACGGGACGTCTCCGGCGGCAACGATGGCCGTCAGCAGCTCGTCCATGGCCGCCACCCGGCCGGGCGAATCGTCTCCGACAGGCAGACTCCAGAACGCGGCCTGCTCACGAAACAAAGCCAGCAGGTGCGCGGCGGCATCCTGCAGCGACGTCGCCTTGGCCACCAGCTCGCGCTCCGCCCCCGGGGTCCATTCGGTCAGGGTGACCGGCGCCAGGGCCAGGCGCTGCTCCGGACCGATGCTGGCGAAGGCATTCGCCAAATCCGCCACATACCCCCGCAGGCGGGTCAGGTCCTCCGAACCATGCTTCAGGCAGTCGATGTCCACCAGGTCGCCGCCGACCGGCGCATCGCGGCCCAGCAGCTGTGAAAAGCAGTCATACGGCGACAGCCCATTGGGATACGTGGCATGCAGGGCCTCGACGTAGCTGTTGAGTTCGCCACGCAACCCCATGATGCGCTCGGCCGTCTCCGCCCACCCCGCCGGCGGCGGACTGTCCGCCACGGCCAGCGCCTCGGCGAACTGCTCCAGGACTTCCTTCTTGCCGGACTTGTTGGAATGCAGCTCCAGGCAGAACGGCTTCAGGCCGATGTCGCTCAGGCGGCGATGAACCACATCCAGGGCGGCCTTCTTCTCGGAAACGAACAGCACCCGCCGCCCCAGGGCCAGATTGTGCGCAATGATGTTCGTGATCGTCTGCGACTTGCCCGTCCCAGGCGGACCATGCAGCACAAACGTCTTGCCCAATTCAGAATACTTGACCGCAATCAGCTGAGAAGAGTCGGCGTTGCGCGGACAGAACAAATTCCGCAAATCAAGATGACGGCCGATCTCCTGGCCGGGAAACACCTCGACCCCGTCGTCATAACGGCCGCCGCCTTCAATCAGGTGATTGACCAGCGAATGCTGACGCAATGAGCCGAGCCGATGGTTCAAATCGTTCCACATGATGAACTTGGTAAAGGAAAAACTGCCGAGGCGCGCCTCCTCGTGCACTTCCCAGCCCTTCATGTTGCGGACGACATGACGCATGATCTGCATCACCCGGGGCACATCGACCCCGTTGCCGTCCTCCGGCAGGCGATCCAGGGCCGGGACCTCCAGCTGGTGCTCGCGTCGCAACAGCTCCAACAGGGTCACGTTGATGACCGCCTCCTCGTCGACCCGGGCAATTTTCACGCCTTCGGCCAGCGACCGGCGGATGAGCTGCACCGGCAGCAGCAGGATCGGGGCCAGGTAAGACTTGTCATCGCGCTCGCTGACCTTCCATTCCAGCATGCCGAGCGCCAGGTAGACCGTATTGACGCCGCCCTCCTCCAAGTCAAGCCGGTATTGCCGGTAAAGCTGGAGCAGACGCCGCTTCAATTCCTCCGCCGCCAGCGGACTCCACAGCCGTTTCTGCCGCAGCTCCTGCTCCAACAGCTGGCGGAGTTCGCCGCCGAGCGGCTCGTTTCGGCGGTCAGCCAGCTCGCAAGCGTCCTTTTCACTCAGCAAACTGGCCAAGGCGCTGATCGACAAAGTCTCCTCGGCCGCAATGCGGTCCTCCAGCAACGCGATGTCCGGGCAGGCGACGGGTATGACCAGTCGCGTGTCGCGGACATTGAGAAGCCGGTTGCGCAGCGAGAGGTCCAGCAGCTTCTGCTGCCAGCGCAGCACGCGCGCCGCCGGCGGCAGCGACGCCGCCGCGGATGACGGCTCCAGCCCGACCTCCGGCCGCAGCTGTCGTTGCGCCTCGCCCGGCGCCGCCGCACCCCCGCGGCCGGCGACCGGCGTCAAGTCCAAACCGCCGCCTGTGCTCTTGCGCAACGGCAAAGCGTAGACGCCGCTGTGCCGGGCACGACGGATGTCAATCGCACAGAGAAAATTGTCTTCGCGGAGCAGCCTCGCGCCACGCGCCGCGTCCTCGGCGGCGGCAAAGCCGGCGTCACTCGTGGCCAACGTCGTCTCCAGCACCAGGAATTCATCCAGTTCAACCAGTTTTCGGACGGCCTGCAGGTCGTCCATGGGCACATCCGGGAAATAGTAGTCCTTCAGATGACAGCCGATGTACGCGTGTTCCTTCTCCAGCATGACGACCGCGTTGAGCCCGGCGCTTTCCATGACCGACGCGAACAGGAGGGTGAGGTCAAGACAGGTGCCCAGCTTGTAGGCATGGATGGTATCGGCGAAACGCACCTTCTGCCCGGGCACGCCGAAGGTCGCGGGCGGATTGGAGTAGTTGACGCCCCACTGCCGCACGGCCCGGTAGATGGCCCGGCACAATTCATAGGCGTCCTTGCGGTCGTGGCGCTGGTAACCGAGCATGGCGGACGAGCCGGTCGCCTTCTCCAGTTCCGCGGCGACCTGCCCCTGCAGATAAGTCACCGCCTCGAGATTGGGGGTCACGAAGGCCGCCAGCAGCTCCGGCATGACCCGGAGCCCGAGCCATTGGTCCGGCGCCAGCACATCAACCGCATGTTCCTGCCGCAGCAGCGTCCGCCCACCTGCGCGCAGCTCAAACACCAGCTGCCCCTTGACCAGGTCAGTGACCGCCGCCAGAAACCCGAAGTCGAGTTCAATGGCTATCTTGTTGAGCGCGGTCTCCTGCCCGGCGTCAAGACGCTCCAAATGCACGGTGCAAGGCCGCGTGAAGCCGGGCGCCGACGTGAAGACACCTTCCAAACCGACGAGGTCGACCGCGGAGGCGTTACGCAGCTTCAGACCCTGCACCAGGCTGAAGCCGTTCTGCTGCAAGGCGAGGTTGACACACGGCAGCAGCAGCACCTCGGCCTGAACTTCCGGCTGTACTTCGGCACCGCCCGCCGAGCCAACGGACTCCAACTCAACAGACGTTTCCTGGGCAGACTCGGCTGCGGACGTGGTCACGGTCATGGCGATTCAAGCCCCCTGTGAAGGTGCAACGGCAAAAGGCCGGCGGGTCCCCCCCGGCTCCGATTGAAACAACCTGAAACAATAACCCATTTCAGAAAAAAAGCAATGCTCGACGCCGCGGCCGCCACCAGACCCGACTGCTGCTTCGCCCGGGCAACTCCATGGGTGCCCATGCTCTCATCTGGCAGCCGACCCGCCAAAAAATCCATCCTCGCTGTTTTCTCGGGAACCCGCCCCTGCCGCGGCTGTCCTATGCTTTGTACCAGTTCATCAGAACGACCACGATTTCCCGCGTGGTATATGCGGTCGGGAAAAACAACTTGGACAGAAAGAGAGAGAAGCCATGAAAAAGACTATGACCATGCTGATGGCGGCGGCCATGATGATGGCTGCCGGTTGGGCCTGGGGCCAGGCCGCGACCAAAACCACCGAAAAAGCTGAAATGACCTGCGGCAAGGCTGAAGGCAAGGCCGCCTGCGCCATGGCGGCAGACAAAAGCACCTGCAAGGCGGAATGCACTCGCAGGGCCGAATGCGCCAAGGCTGAAGGCAAATGCGCCATGGCCGCCGACAAGAGCACCTGCCAGGCCAAACGCACTGGCAAGGCCGAAGGCACCTGCACCATGGGCGAAGGCAAGGGCAAATGCGCCCAGGGCCAGGCAGAAGCCATGAAGGCCAAAGGCCCAAAAGGCTGCTGCGCTGCCCAACAGGCCGCCTGCACCAAGGCCAAAGCCGCTGAAAAGGCCGAATAAACCCGGCCTGGCACGGAGGCACGGACTTCTACCCGAAGCCATGATGCCCCGGCCTGACACCGCGCTGGCAAAACACCCGGCGCGGTGTCTTTTTTTGCCCGGAAACCGCCGCCGCGGAACAGCGGCAACACGGGGCATTGGGTGAAATGGGACGCAGGGAACCGATAAAGAATATGGCTCCTTGACGTACACCAAACACTGCCTCACTCAAAATCACGCCGCATCCGGTTGGTCAGCCACGCATACATGGGCGCGCGGTGGCGACCGTAGTTGAAGTCCTTGCCATGGCCGCTTTCCAGGCAGTTGAGCACGACCTTCTCGCCGGCCAGCTGGTTGTACGCCGCATAGATGCCGGACGGGCAGCACGTGTTGTCCACAAACCCGATCGTCACCATGACCGGACACGTGATGCGCCGCGCAAAGTACACCGGGTCAAAATAAGCCATGGTGCGCAAGGCCGTTTCGAGTTCGACTCCGGCCGCGATTTTCCGTCCCGGGTGCCGGCCGATCAGCACGCCGCCGGTATCGCACAGAAACGGGATATGGAACAAGGCGGCGGTGAACCGTCCGCCGCCGAGCGCGACCTGGTTGAAGCCCATGCCGCCGCCCTGGCTGCCGCCGTAGCAGACAAAATGCCGGCGGTCCACGTCATCCCGCTCATACAGCCACTGCACCGCCCGGTGGCAGCCGACAACCGGCCGATAATAGAAGAATTCCTCCCGTGACTGCTGGCCATTGGAGGTGTACGTGCCCTCCTTGGTGAGCTCCGCATACGCCTGCTGGCTGGCCGAGGCGTCCGGACCGACCGAATCAAAGTCAAAGACATTGACGTTGAAGATGATGTAGTCGCGCGGACGCGCCCGAAACGCAAAGCCCTCCGGGCTGCGGACGGGCGGCCCGGCGCTGGGGACCTCGAACACCGCCGGAAACGGCCCCGGGCCATACTTGGCGCTCGGGACCGTCAGCAGACCGTACAGACGCGTCCCGCCGATGTTGGCCAGGGAGACACGATACGCCGTGTAATCGTCGGTGGACAAGTCCGGCGCCTCCTGGCAATCGACGTCCGGCGGAACCTCGTCCAGCCTGGCCAGGGCGCGGGTCCAGAACGCGTCGAAGTCCGCCGGTTCCGGCCGCACCGGCCGGATGCATTCCGGCGCGAAGGCGACCCCGCATTCGCCCTGCACTTTCTCGCCGGCGACCTCGGCAAAGGCCCGGCAGCGCAGAAAGCCCGGATACGGCATGGCGCCCCGAACCCGATGCGTCGCTCCGCTCGCCGGCCGGAACGTTGTTTCCGACAAGACCAGCTGCGTGTCGCAGCTGAACTGCACCGTGACCTCCAAATCCGCCGGCAAAGCCGCCTCCGAAACAACGCTGACCTCGAATTCGGCGACCTCGGCCATGGCGAAAATCTGCGCCGGCCGGGTGCATGTGACAATGATGGTGAGCATGACCATATCCCTGGTTGAGATTGCAATGTGAGGTGAGGTGAGGTGAGGTGAGGTGAGGTGAGGTGAGGTGAGGTGAGGTGAGGTGATTCCTCAGGCCAATGGCCGGCCTGTTGAGCGTCATTCTTCTCCGACAAAACGCCGACCCGCCCCGGCGTCAACCGGACCACACCCGCCGCGCCGTCATTCTTTCTCGACCACCAGCACGGAATAGCGGCCGAATTCCCGGGCCGGCACGGAAATCACAAAACCCTGCTCCGCCTCGCTGAAGACCGCCGCCAAGGGCTTGGCTTCCGGGAAATCCGGCGAAATCAGCTCGACCCGACTGACCTTCCGCAGGTCGCGCAGCACGAATTCGATGTCGCGGCCGTTGTTGCGCTCCGCGAACGGCCGGAAGCGACACGGCTGGTTGACCGGCGGGAAAGCCTCGCCCGGCTCATACCCGTCATAGGAATCGAGAATGTGCAGGGTGCGGACATAGGCGCCGTCAAAATCGCCATCCGTGTCATACGCGTTGAACATGACCTTCGACGGCAGATGCCGCGCCTCCACCCGCCGGCGATGACGCAGCAGGCCATCCACCAACTCAGCCAGGTGTTGCCGCTGTTCCGGCTGGAAAGTCTGCTGATAGGCGCCCGTTCTCTGGGCTGGGTCATTGAACATCGCCAGGCCCCACCGGCCCGGAAAATAAAGCACCCGCCCCTGGCCAAGGCGGTTCTCCAGCACCGCCGGCGCGCCTTCGCCGGCAAACGCCAGGACCGCCGTGCCCGGCAGCGGCCGCACCAGGTCCATGCCGTCCGGATAGACATGACGCCGGCCGCGATACTCGAACTCAAGCGGCCCGTCCCGGCGACCATCAACACCAGCAATGCCAAGCAGAGCCCGCAGACCGCCGGCCGCGCCAGCGGCATCACCAGTCACGGCTTCACCAGCGGCGGCCGCTTCGCCCGCCGCGCTGACGCCGCCGGCATAGGGCTCGCGGGCCGCGCAGTCGCCGACGACCAGCAATACGCCGCCCGCCGCCACGAACCGCCGCAGCGCCGCCAGCAGCGCCGCCGAAACATAGTCGTTCGACGGCATGACGACCAGCTTGAACCGCGCCAGACCCGCCGCGCCCTCAAAATGCGCCCGCACCATCTGGTCCGCGGGAATCCCATGCCAGGCCAAAGCCTCCGCCAGACCCGACCAGTTCCGAAACGGCAGCGATGGCTCCTGGGCAAAATCCCTGGACTGCTCCGGGAAGAATATCCCGATGTCGCCGATCAGGCGCGGCTTCAGCAGGCTCTTCTCGTGCTCCGCCTCCCACGCAAACCACCTGGTCTCGGCCTGGTAGTCGCGCATCCAGAAACGGAAGCCCATGCTCAAACACTGCGCCCACAAATAAAACTGCTCCGAATTCTCGACCTTCCAGGTGGATGGATACCCGAGCGCATAGCTGCAAGGCCAGCCATTGACTTCGCCATGCGCATTATACAGCGCCATCTCCCGATAATAGGTCGGCCAGTACGTGGTCGACAAGTAACCGGCGGCCTTCTTCCGGGGATGAAAGCCCTCCTCCATCTCAAAAAAGCCCAGACTCCAGCCTTGCAGCCAGTTCTCGCTGCCCATGGCCCAGATGCGGCGATGGGGCTTGGATATGCCCGCCAGACAGCCGGACAGCTGCATCCGCGGGTTGACCTGCCGCAATTCCGCCAGCAGCCGGCGATAGAACTCGCCGCCGGAGTCATACCGGAACGTGATGTATTCACGCCATTCCGGCCGGGCGGGGTCGAAATCACCGGCCGGGACATCGCGGCCGAAGCGTTCCCGGTACAGTCGCCGGGAGCCGTCCGGACTGCCGCCGGCATAGATGTCCGCCAGCCACTCCACTTCGTCCGTCATCCAGCCGTCGACCCCGAACTCCGCCGCGTACGCCGCCATTCGCCCGAATATCCTCTTCTGGAACTCCGGGTGGTTCATGTCCATGAAGCAGGCGTCGCCGTAGGCGGTTCCCGGTGTGCGCAGGGACGGCTCGCCGGTTCTGATGTCGCAGGACACCCACTCCCGATATTCGGGATTCTCCAGCGCCTTGATCGGCACAAACGTACTCGTGGTGTGGTGAAACAGCCGCAGGCCGGCGTCCTTGACCGCCCGTGAAAACGGCCGGGCCAGATCGAGATTGACCTGGTCCTGCCACTGGCCCTTGCCGCTGGGCAGGTCCGGCAGAAACTGAAACGACCCGTGCGCCATGATCGTGGTGACGCCCTGGCTCTTCCATTCCAGCAATTGCCGCCGCAGCGCCTCCTCGTCAAAAGCGCCTTGGCGCGGTCGGTGCGGTACAGACACCATCCGGATGCGATACGCCCACTCCGGCGCCAGGCTGGAAGACGATTGACCAACCACCCGCCCGCCTGCGGCGACAATACATGCGACCATCAGCAAAAACCTCACTTTCGCCTCCCTCTTTACGGGCTTGGGCACCCCAAACAAACCAGGGGTGTTGCCATGGCCCATAATCTACCCGGCCTTTACCGCTCCGCAAATCACCACCCCAAAGCCGGAGCACGGCGCCCGTTTGCTCACCGTCAGTTTTTTCCCGGGCGCGGTGCTATATTATCGACACAACTGACAACCACGACGCACGACGGAAAGGCCACCCCATGGCGGAAATCACGATCCAGACGAATCGCAGCCAGGAAATCATTGACATCACCCGCCAGGTCAATGCGGCGTTGCCGGCGACCTTGAGTGCGGGCGTCTGCCACTTGTTCTGCCCGCACACCACGGCCGCCATCACGGTCAACGAAAACGCCGACCCGGACGTCAAGCGCGACCTGCTGGCCAAGCTGGACCGGCTGGCGCCCGAACGCGAGGACTTCTACCGCCACGCCGAGGGCAACAGCGCCGCGCACCTCAAGGCGACCATGCTGGGATTCTCACTGGCGCTGCCAGTCCGGGGCGGACGCCTCGACCTCGGCACGTGGCAAGGCGTCTATTTCTGCGAATTCGACGGCCCGCGACTGCGGCGCCTGAAAATCTACTGGCAGGCGGCCGAATGCTGACCGGCGCGGCGGCAAAGTTGCCAGACCGCCAGGCTCCAGACTGCCCTGCTCTACCGCCCCGCAACCAGTATCAAGGAAGGAGTTGCCTCATGAAAACCATCAATGCCAAGACGGCCGCACCTGTCGCGAATCCGCACAAGATCAACGCCTGTAAGCTGTACGACACCGAGCACGCGCAGGTCATGCACATCACGCTGGCGCCCGGCCAGTCCCTGGTCCGGCACATCACGCCGGTCGATGTCTTCTTCTATGTCCTGGAAGGCACCGGCATCGTCGAAATCGGCGAGGAGAAAAGCGAAGCCGTCCAGGACACGCTGATTGAAAGCCCGGCCCGCATCCCGCACTGCTGGCACAACCAGAGCAACGGCACGCTGCGCATCATGGTCGTCAAAGTCCCCCGTCCGACCGAAAAAACCATCATGCTGCCAAACGAGGACACCGGTCGCAAAGACTGATCGCCGCAAGTCGCCGCAAGGCCCCATCAGCGGGCGCGTGACATGAGCCGCCCGGAAAGGCGCCGCCCCCCGGGCGGCCGGCTCATTATTCATAGCCACACGGCCCGCAGGCATCCACGGAGGCTGCGCGGGTCGTCAGTCTTTCGGCGGGGATTGGTCGAGGAACTGCCGCCTCAACGAAAAGGGCGCCGTCGAGAGAAGCGTCGGCTACCCGCGCACCAGCCTCCTCAACGGCCTGGACACCGGGGAGAAGTCGCTGGCCGCCGTC
>CAYOUR010000061.1:0-19444 GCA_964407145.1 uncultured Lentisphaeraceae bacterium
GGCAACCACTGGGTCAAATCTCTCTTTCCATCACAACATTTCGCACATTAACCAAAACTTTGCACATTACCCAAAACTTCGCACATTACCCAAAACTTCGCACATTAACGTTTTTTCTGTTGAGATTCGAGGGACCGGGCCGGGGAAGCCCATGCCCGGCGCCAGGAAACCGGAGTTAATATACGCCGTGGGCCGATGATGCCCAGCCTTTCCGGCCGGAAAAATGGTGGAGGGCGTCACGGCGAGGTTTCGTCGAATATCTCTGGCATCCATCAACGCCGGGCGCCGCCGGGCGCCTTTTCGGGAATGGTCTTCGACGGCTTTCGCGGTCTTCCACGACGCTGCCGCCACAAGACGACGGCCGGGCGGCTGTTGGAGCCGCCCGGCCGGGGCATAGAGACGATTCGTTGAATGGTTTGCGCCTACACGGTTTGTGAGCGGGTGTAGGGGCAGGCCATGGCACACATTTCAGCCGTGCAGGGGCGGATGCGGAGGATCGGGTCACGCTTGGCAAGCGCGTCCGACAACGCTTCCGGCGTGATTTTTTCCGGCGGCAGGATGTTGGTGTTGTTGCCGGACCATTTCAGGCCTTCCTCGGCGACCAGTCCATAACGGATGGCCCAGTCGCAGCGGGCCTGCTCCACGAGGTTGAATTTCAGGGTATGGCCATCGACATTGACGGCGGTTTCGCCCTTGAAGGCCTTGACGCTGCAGGCTTCCAAGCAACGGGAGCAACCTTCACATTTGGCACGCAGAGCATGCAGTTCGGCGACCTGGTCTTCGCGCAGCGGCGCGTCCGTGACGATGGCCAGATAGCGCATGTTGGGCCCATAGGTCGGATGGTTGACGAAGCCGCCCTTGGTGATCGTTCCCAGGCCGGCGCAGACCGCGGCGATGCGGTTGGCGAACATGTTGTTCTGGGGGCCGCGCGGGTTGGAGGAATAGGAGCCGGTGTTGGCCAGGTCGTCCACCGCGACGCAGTTGATGCCCCAGCCCTGGATGATTTTCGTCAGCCGCAGCGCGGCCAGACGGAGGAGGTTCCGGCTTTCATATTGGGCAAAGGCATACGGCCCGATGGCTTCAGCGCCGTGACGGCCCAGATTCTCCACGCTCTGCTTCGGGATGCGGATGCCCAGGACGACAACGCTTTTGGCGTTGGCCAGGTGGTCTTCCGGTGTGTGGACCTGGCGTTCTTCCTCGCTGATGTCAGCCGTGGACCCCAGCCACAGGCGACCGGTCTCCTTGGCGTTGAGGATGCGTTCGCCGGCAAAGGCCGACGTGACACTGTTGACGGCTTTGGTCACCCGTTCGGCCGAAGCGATGCCGACGACGTCGGCGCCGAGTTCCAGGGCGGTTTTGCGCAGGGTGTCGGTCACGTCCAGGGCCGGAGGCAGGGGGCTGTAGCAGGAGGAGACATCGGCCGGCGTCAGTTCCGCGCTGGTCAGGGCGAAGCCGGTGACCGCGTTGGGGTTGGTGAGCATGGCTTTGAACGTGCTGCTGACACTTTCCAGAGCGCTTTTGCCCGGGTCTTCGCGCAGGCCGCCCATGTTGTTGGGCGTACCGCTGTAGCCGAGTTTTTCCAGGTCGGAAGCGACATAGAAGCAGCATTTGTTCATGGTGTACGCCATCATGCCACCCAGTTCGGAGTGCTTGTCACGGGTGGCGCTGTCCTTCTTGACCGGAGGATTAACGGCGATCATGACGATGGACTTGGCATCAGGCAGGAGCGGCTTGAGGTCGACGCCCTTCCAGTCGGCGAGGGACTGCACCACGACGCGGTCGGCGCCGAAGTCGAGGCATTGGCTGATCAGCTTCATCTGGGCGCCGCGATCCGGGGCGGGCCGGGTCGGTTGCACGGACTTCTTGCGGATGGGCGCGGTGCTGTAGGTCTTGTCCCAGGAGCGGCGGTCCTTGGGCAGGCAGTATTTGATGCAGCAGCCCATGGTGCCGCCGCGCATGCCCAGTTCTTTGAGTTTCTCCAGAATGACCGGTTCGGTGACCTTGGCCGGGATTTCTGATTCGCAGTCGAGGCCAAAATGTTCAGACCAGGCGCAGCGCCACAGGTTCTTGTTGGCGAACGGGTAGCGGTGGCCTTCGATTTCCAGGGCAACTTCGCCGTTGACTTCCTGGCGGAAGGCGTCGATGACGCAGTGGCTGATGCATTGTCCGCAATTGTCGCAGACGGTGTTGCCGGGCAGGAGCGGATCGGGGACGAGAGGCGCGTCGGTGATGATGGAGACGAACCGGTTGCGCGGGCCGTATTCCGGGCTCATGGCAATGCCGCTGTAGCCCATTTCGGTCAGGCCGGCCGCGACCGAGGCGTAGATATGGGACATGTCCGGCGCGAAGGTGGAATTGAGGTCTTTGTACTCACGGTAGCGCCAGATGTTGCTGGCGGTGATCGGCACGGCGCGGTAGCCGTGGTCCTCGAAGAAGCGGGCCATGGTGTAGGAAAGGAAGTCGAGATGGCTGTTCATAAAACCCTGGTAGGAGTACGTGCCCTGTTCGTGCGGACTGCCTTCGCCGCCGATTTCGATCATGCCGTCGGTGTGGTGGATGGCGCAGACCAGCACGGCCTTGGCTGTGGGCATCAGGCCGAGCGGGCTCATCAGCAGCGGCGCGTTCGCCCAGCGTTCGATGTTGCCGACGCCGACCAGGTCGACGCCGAGATCAAAGGCTTTCTTCTTAGCTTGGGCAGTCAACAGGTAATCCATGATGTGCTCCTTTGTCTTGCTTTGCAGAACAGTCCGGTATTCCGGGGGGGAGAAAAATGCTGGTGCGCTGAAGGTGATGTGTCTATTAGGCCAGGGGCCATTCGAAATGGAAACATGAACTTTGCGACGGCGCCGGTCATGGCGCCGGCGCAGTCGCCTCTTCCAAGGTCATCGCGCCGGCCAGTCGGCGCGCTCCCTGCTGCAGCAGTGTCAGCAATGGGTCATTCTGGGCCTGGTGACGACGGAAGGCTGGCAGATGCACGCCCAGGGCCGCGAGGAGCCAGCCGTCGTCTCGCAAAACCGGAACCGCCGCCGCAAAAACCTCGCCATGCATCCGGACCACGACGCCATTCGCACGAATCGCCGCCAGCTCCGCAGAAAGTTCGGACGAATCCGCCGGCAGCCGGCAGCCGCGTTCCGGTAATCCATTGGCCAGGATGATCTCCGGCAGGGCATCTTCCGGAGCAAAAGCCGCCAGAATCAGCCCGGTCTCCGTATGCCAGATCGGATGCGCTTCCTGCTCCAGAAAAGCCGCACTGACCTGCACCGCCTGCTGCGGATTGGTTCGCGCCAAAACGCGACGCCGGCCATTGAGCAGTCCGGCTAAAACCAGGGCCTCGCCAATCTGCTCGGTCAAGACACTCAAGACCGCCAGGACGCCTTGGGCCTGACCGTGACTGATTCGGTTGAGAAGCTGTGCCGCCGCCATCCGACGCAGCCTGCTGCCCAGGCGATAGCGTCCCTCGCCGGCTGACGTTACATAGCCGCATAACACCAGTGTCTTGAGAAGGTTATGCGTCGTTGTCCGTTTCAAGCCGACTTTCGCCGACAACTCCGCCAAGGACAACGTGCCGTGTTCGCTGAGAAGCTCCAGCAGGACCAAACCGCGACGAAGCGATTCGACCGGCAGCTTGCCCGGGGGTGGCGCGTCATTCATCATGGTTGAATGCCTTCCATTATTATCTGCATGCCGGTTAATATATGGATGGTGCGGCCGTGTTCAAGCCGATGCGGGAAAGAAAAAATGGATTTGTGGTAACCGGTCACCGATTGATCGGCATCGTCCGAAAAGCTTTGGCCGAAAGATTCATTTGCGGGAAAATGAAGGGGTCGTTGCCGGTCGTCATCGCGACTGGGGCATTGGTGGCATGTTCTTGAAGAAGCACAAGACGCCAGGCCGGGGACTTTTCGGATGGCCTCTAGATACTGAAGCGGAAGCAAGCCGCCCCGGAGCTGTTGGGGGAGCAGCGTGCCGGGGCGGAGAGGGCGAGTGGGGTCATGTGGTCAAGGCGAGGACCTCATTCCATGATTTCCAGGAAGACAGGCTTCCAGATTCCGCCTCCGCCTTTGGAGTCCAGGACGCGCACGGTCAGTTGGTTGTCCTTGCCCCAGGCGATTTCCTTGGTAATATCAAGGGAGAAGGGAATGGTCCAGCCGCCGGGTCCGAGGTTGTGTTGTCCGATGTAGGTGCCGTTGAGCCATACCCAGGCGCATTCGTCGACGGCTTCGAAATGCAGTTCGGCGGCGTTGAATTTGGCCGGTTTTGCGGGCGCGGCGAAGGACTTGCGGTACCAGGCGTAGCCGTCATGATTGATGCCGGCCTTTTCCCAGTGGTCTTCGATGGGAATGCGTTTCCAGTCGTCATCCTTGAAATCGGCGGCAAACCAGTTTTTGGTGTGGCCGCTGTTGTCGGGGTCGGTCTTGATGGCCCAGTCTTCTTTGGGGAGCTGGATTTTCTGGATGGTCTTGACGTCATGGTCCCAGTCGGCCCGGTTGCGCAGCAGGGTGGTTTCCCGGAAAAAAGGCCAGGTGGCGTTCTGGGCGAGCCGGCTGATGTCGGGGTCGGCGTCCTTGGCGGCCTGTTCCAGCAGCTTCAGGCGTTCGCCGCTGACCGGCTGGGCGCCGCTCAGCTGCTGGACGGCGAGCAGGCGCAGGGCGCGGTCGTCGTCCTTGATGGCGGTCGCCAGGACCGGAGTCAGGGCATCGCCGGTCTTGATGGTGCACAGGGCTTGCAGGGCGGCGCGCCGGACCTGCGGGTCGTCATTGCCAAAGGCCAGGGTCAGCGCCTCGGAAGCCGGTTCACCATGCGAAGCCAACAGCCGGACTGCCGTGCGGCGGACGACAAGGTTGTCATCGCCCAGCGCCACGGTCAGCAACGGGATGGCATTCAGGCCCTGACCCGAGAGATTGAGCAGAGCCGTGCGCCGCTCGGCCGGCGATTCCGCGTCCAGGCGGGCTGGACGCGTGGCTTCCGGTTGCCAGGCTGACGGCGTTGAGCAGCCGGCCAGGGCCATGGCCAAGGCCGCGGTTGAGACCAGATGGCGGGCGTGATGGCGGGAAGTGATGGGCAAATGCATGGTGTGGTCCTTCTCGTTCTGGAGGTTATAGCTTGGTCTGCTTGAGCCAGTTTTCCAATATCTTCAGGCTTTGCCGGGGGGACAGGCGGGGCAGCGCCGGCCGTGCGGGCGAGGAGGCGGCGCCGAGCCAGCCCAGCCGTTTGAAAACCAGAATCATGACGACGGCGCAGAGCAGCATGACGGCCCAGCAGGCCCAGTATCCCCAGCGCCAGTGGAGTTCCGGCATGTGGTCGAAGTTCATGCCGTAGACGCCGGCGACGAAGGTCAGGGGAATGAAGATGGTGGAGATGATGGTGAGCACCTTCATCACCTCGTTCATGCGGTTGCTCAGCGTCGACAAATGGACTTCCATCAGGGCGGCGGCCGCCTCGCGGTTGCTGTCCAGGCTCTCCAGAATCTGCACGGCGTGATCCAGACAGTCACGGAAAAAGAGCCGGACGTGGCTGGAGAGCAGGGGCAGCGGATCGCGGATGATGGCATTGAGCATGTCGCGCAGCGGCCAGACGGAACGGCGGACATCGCTGATTTCCCGGCGCAACAGGTGGATTTTCGCCAGCGTCGTCGTCCTGGTCGAAGTCTTGAACACATGTTCTTCCAGGGCTTCGGTCTGTTCGGCCAGCTGTTCCAGGCAGGGGAAATAGTTGTCCACCACCGTGTCAATGATGGCGTAGGCCAGGTAATCGGCGCCCATGCTCCGCAACTTGCTGCCCTGATGGCGCAGGCGGACACGGACTGGCTCCAGTGAGTCATTGTTGAATTCCTGAAAGGTGATCACGACATGGTCCAGCAGGAACAGGCTGATCTGCTCGACAATGATCGCCTCCGGCCCGGGATGAAGCATCTTCAGGGTGATGAACAGGTGCGAGTCGTAGTCGTCGATTTTCGGGCGTTGCGGCACGCTGGCGACGTCTTCGAGGGCGAGCGGGTGGAGATTGAAGGCGTTGCCGATGTTCTGCAAAAGCTGAATGTCGCCCAGGCCGGCGACGTTGATCCAGGTGACGGCCGGGGGCGCGTCCGGGCCGGGACGGCTTTCCTGGCAGAAGGACAGCACTTCGGCGGCGTCGCGGCAATGTTTTTCCAGGCAGGCATCGCGGTCAAAACGCACCACGCCGATGCCGTCCGGAACGAGGGCGGCGGCATCGCGCATGAGGGCGCCGGGTGGCAGGCCGGGCACGACGGCTTGGTGTTGGCGTTTTGACATGGTGTTGGCGTGCGGAAGATGATGGGCCCCGTCGGGGGTGGCCGGCGCCGGGAGGCGGCGGAACCGGGGCGGCTTCAGCCGAATTTGTCAAAATAGATACGTGAGCAGGGCATGCCCAGGGAAGTCAGCACGTTGATGCAGGCATTGACCATGGCCGGCGAGCCGCACAGGTAGGCTTCGGACTCGGAGCAGTCGCCGGCATGGCGGGCGACGACGGTCGTGATCAGGCCGGTTTCGCCGTCCCAGGCGTCGCCGGGACGGACGGAGCTGACTGCGGGCAGAAAGTGAAAATCCGGCAGCGTCCGTTCAAAATCCCGCAATTCGTCGAGCAGATACAGGTCCTGGCAGGTGGCCGCGCCGAAGAACAGCCGCGACTTCTTGGGCGATTGCTGGTTTTTCATTTCAAAAAGAATGGACCTGATGGCGGACAGCCCGCTGCCGCCGGCAATGAAAATGGCATCCCGTGTCGTGTCGTGCAGCCGGAAATCGCCATGCGGGCCATTGAGGGTGATTTCGTCGCCGACCTGCATGTTCTCAAAAATCCACTTGGTGCAGACGCCGACGGGATTGCGCCGGATGATGAATTCGAGATTGCGTTTGTCGCGGGGGTCGGAGGCGATGGAGAACGGCCGGTCAACGCCGCCCGGGCAGTCTTCATAGGGCGGACAGTGGAAGAACATCCAGGCGCCTGGTTCGACATGGACCTGCCTGGGTTCGACGGCCTGGCAGCGCACCATGGCGATGTCCCGGGTGAGGAGGGTCATTCTGGTCACTTTGACCCGGTAGTCGGCCGCCGTATAATACGCTTCCGGGATGGTGATGGCCATGGGATGGTTGACGACGGTCTGGCAGGCCAGCCGAACTCCCCGGGCCAGGGTTTCCTGGTCGAGAAGCTTGCGGTCGGTGTCGGTTGGTTCCGGGCAGCCAGCCGTGATGTGCAGGCGGCACATGCCGCAGCGGCCCAAGCCGCCGCAGGCCGTGGGGAGGAACACCCGGCTGCGGGCAAAGGCCTTGAACAGGGTTTCGCCGGGAATGGCGTCAATGGTCAGGGCGCCGTCGTTGATGGAGAGGGAAATGGATGCCGCGTCGGTCATGGCTTTTCCTTGACTGGACTGTTATGCGCCATGATGAATGTCTTGGCCTGAAGAGCGGCCTACTCCCCGGTCGGGGCCGGTGGCGCCTTCCTGGCCAACCGTCCCGGCTGGGCGCCTTTGTTCTGGCCGGCCTGCAGCCACACGTCCCGGGTCTGCATGGACACCGTGCCCAAGCGCCGGCAGTGGCCTGGTTCATGCCGATGGCAACCCACGCCGGCGGTCTTCTCGGAACTGCAGCGCCAGTCAGGAAAAGGCTGGAAACGCCAAGTCGACCGGGTTGCGACCCAGAAAGCCGTCGGCCACGGGCTGGACGGCCTGGTTGCGGGCCATGCGTCCAGAGGGGGCAACGGTCTGCGGCCAGCGCAAGGGACATTCACCATGCTCGGCGCCGCCCGTGAAGGACGGCGCCGCCATGGAGTTTATTCCTCGACAGGTTCGAAGTCTTCCTTGGATACGCCGCATTCCGGGCAAGTCCAGTCATCAGGAATCTTTTCGAAGGGAGTGCCGGGGGCAACGCCGTTGTCAGGGTCGCCTTTGGCCGGATCATAGACCCA
Source organism: uncultured Lentisphaeraceae bacterium (assembly GCA_964407145.1). Classification (GTDB taxonomy): domain Bacteria; phylum Verrucomicrobiota; class Lentisphaeria; order Oligosphaerales; family Oligosphaeraceae; genus JAAZKI01. The sequence goes on from CAYOUR010000061.1 coordinate 7,921, forward strand.
GCCGCAGACCGAGCATTTGTACTTTTTCATGAATGGTCCTCCTGTGGTGAAATGCTTCGAGAAAAACCGACCGTCTCAGCCGCCCTCACGGCGACCATGCTTTCATAATATAGCGCCAATGGGAAAACGGCAACCGCATGCCGCGGAAATTAGCCGCGCCGGCCGGCAGTTTTACTTCCTGTCCAGAGGCGGTATATTGTTTGCCATGGCATGACGCGGGCAGGAGGGCTGGTCGCCATGCAGGGAGCAGCAGGGCCGGAACCATGAATGACGACAATGCTCCGGGAAACATCCGGATCGGACCTTTTTTCACGATTCCGGAAACGGAGTTGGAATTTCTTTCGACCCGGTCATCGGGGCCGGGCGGGCAGCATGTCAACCGGACGGCTAGCGCCGTCCAGCTGCGGTTTGACGTCATGTCCTCGCCCTCCTTGCCGCCGGCGGTGCGGGCACGCCTGCTGGTTCTGGCACGAGGGCGTTTGACGGCCGAGGGCGTCCTGCTCATTGACGCGCAGGAGCATCGCAGTCAGAAAAGAAATCGCGACGCCGCCGTGGAGCGTTTTGTGCAGATGCTGCTGGCGGCGGCCATCCCGCCCAAACCGCGGCGTCCGACCAAGCCGACCAGGGGCAGCCGGGAACGACGTCTGCAGGCCAAGCGTCAGCAAAGCCAGCGCAAGCGGGAGCGGAACAAAACCGGCGACTCGGAGTCATAGGCTGGAGTGTGGCCTGCGTCTGCTGCCGCACACCGATGCTGAGCGGGAACAGGCTCCGGATGCACCTGCCGGAATCAGAACCGGACTCTGCCGGCAGATGACGCGAAACCTGAATTGAGGGGCCTGTGCCTGGACCTGGTGCGCTCTCGGGAGAAGATGATGGAAGAACGCAAGGTTGTCGCCTTGGACATCGGCAATGTCTGCCTGCAGATCACCCCGCAGCGCGCCTTTGACTATTTCGGACTGGGGGATTTCTGGCAGCCGGAAACGGAGCTTTGGCAGGCGGCCGAAGCCCTTGAATGCGGCCGCATCGGCGAAGAGGACTTCCTGGACAGCTTCCGGTCACTGCTCGGGCAGCGCTTTTCGACGGCGGAAATCCACCGGGGTTGGAATCTGGTCCTGGGCGAGGAAATCGATGGCATGGCGGACTTTGTCCGGACCATGCTGGCGGACGGTTACCAGTTTGTGTTTTTTTCCGATACCTCGGCCATGCACATGCAGGAGGTTCGGCGGAAGCTGTCCTTTTTCGACCTGATTCCCGATGGCATCTTCAGTTTTGAAGTCGGCGCGCGGAAGCCGCACCAGGACATGTATAGAGACTTTGAAAGAAAGCATGGGCTGCCGGCGTTTTATTTCGATGACCGGCAGGTGAACATTGAAGCGGCCCGGCAACGTGGCTGGCCGGGATTTCAATTCACCAGCGTGACCTCAGCCTGGGATGCCGTAGCCAATGGCAAGGCTCGCCGATAACGCCGGAGTCAAACCGGAACCGGAACCGGAACCGGAACCGGCCGCCGTCCGAACAACCCGTTCCCTTTCGGAGCGGCTCAGTCACGTGGCGCTCTTCAGGCGCGGCGGGCGACACACAACCGTTGGCAGCACGGCAATGCCCCGCTGGCCGGCGGACAACAGAACCGTGCCAGGGCTTCGTTCTCAATCGGCGACCGGTTACGCTCCCCCATGGTAGTCGCCCTTGACGCTCTTGGCTTTGGTACTATATTTCCCAATGAGTCTTCCAATCCGCATCACGGCATTGCCCTGTCTTTCATCCGTTCTTGTCTTCCCTGGCCACCGGCCAGGGTGCCGCAACGCCCCGGCTGCGCCGATTTGACCCGAGAGTACGGCGGCCGGCTTTGGCCCTTTTGCCCGGATGCCAGGGGGCGTCGCAAGAGGGACGCCCGCGCCGTCAGCCAGGTCAGCGGGACTGGCTGACGCCAACGTCAAAAAAAACACGCCAATCGGCATTTTTTGACTAGAAAAAACCACCCTTTGGCAATTTGCATTATATTAAGGCCGATTCTCCATGGCGCCTTTGGCAAGACTGGTCAGTGTCCGCCTCCGGGAATACGTTTTCATCTTCCAAACTCCTACCCCAGAGACCATGCAAAACGAACAACATCTGTCCCCGGACCATGACACGGTCCCCACGCTCCCCGACGACATACCTCCCTTGCGACGTTTTCCGGAAGACCCGCAGGTGGGGCTTCTGGAGAGCTTTCCGCCGTCCCTGCGGCCGGTGAATTACCGCGCCACGTTTTCCGTCATCGGCGAGCGGACCAGGCAGTTCAAGCAGACGCATTTTCCCGGTGTGACAGATGAACAGTGGAGTGACTGGCGCTGGCAAATCAGGAATCGCATCCAGAATGCCGAGCAGTTCCAGCGTCATTTCCCGCTTTTTGAGGATGAATTGAGCGCGCTCACCCGCGGGCGGCGCAGCCTGCCGTTTGCCATCACCCCTTATTATCTCAGTCTGATTGCCGCAGACGACCCGGCCGACCCGATCCGGCAGGCGGTGGTGCCGTCGTGCCGTGAATTTGAAGTCGCCGACGACGAGCAGGAAGACCCGCTCAACGAAGAGGGCTGCAGCCCGGTTCCCGGTCTGGTGCACCGCTACCCGAACCGCGTCCTGTTCCTGGTCACGGACTTCTGCTCCGTGTGCTGCCGCTACTGTACCCGCTCACGGCTGATCGGCAAAGTCCATCGGGAGAATTGCCGGAACAACTGGGAGGCTGCGATTGACTACATCGAGCGTCATCCGGAGGTGGAGGACGTGCTGGTTTCCGGCGGCGACCCGCTGACGTTGCCGCTGGCGCCCCTGGAGAGCCTGCTGTCCCGCCTGCGGGCGATCAGGCATGTGAAGATCATCCGTCTCGGCAGCAAGGTGCCGGCGGTTTTGCCGCAGCGGGTGACCCCGAACCTGGTCAACATGCTGCGCAAGTATCATCCGTTGTATCTCAGCCTGCATTTCACGCATCCGCGCGAGTTGACTCCGGAAACGGCCGAAGCGTGCCGCCTGCTGGCCAACGCCGGCATCCCCCTGGGCAGCCAGACGGTGCTGCTCAAAGGCATCAACGACAAGGTCCAGACCATGCGCGACCTGCTCATGGGCCTGCTCGCCATCCGCGTCAAGCCGTATTATCTTTTCCAATGCGACCCCATCCGCGGCTCCAAGCATTTCCGCACGCCGGTGCAGACCGGGTTGGACCTGATCAAGGGCCTGCGCGGGTACATCTCCGGATACGCCATCCCGCATTACGTCATTGATGCCCCCGGCGGCGGCGGCAAGGTGCCGCTGCTCCCGAAATACGTGCAGGGCTACGACCAGGACAATCTGGTCCTCAAAAATTACGCCGGCGAGCTGTACCGCTACCCGGACAAGGGGACGGCCGAATGCTGATCGGGCTGACCTACAATCTGCGCAGCGAGTACCTGGCCCGCGGTTTCACGGCGGAGCAAGTGGCGGAATTTGACTGCGAGGAGACCGTCGACAGCCTGAACGACGTCCTGCTCCGCGCCGGCCACGAGGTGGTCCGCATCGGCAACTTGGAAAACCTGATGGCCAGGTTGCTCAACGGCCAGCGCTGGGACCTGGTGTTCAACATCGCCGAAGGCCTCAACGGCGCCGGGCGGGAAGCGCAGATTCCCGCCCTGCTGGATGCCTTTGGTATCCCCCATACCTTCTCCGACACGGAAATCCTGGCTGTCGCCCTGGACAAGTCGCTGACCAACGCCGTCATGAAAGGCCATGGCGTGCCGGTCTCGGACTTCTTCGTGATCCGGACCATGGAGGACTGCGAACGCCTGGAGCTGGAATATCCGCTTTTTGCCAAGCCGGTCGCGGAAGGCACCAGTCGCGGCATCACCGCCCTGTCACTGATTCACGACCACGGTGAGCTGGTCCGCTACTGCCTGTCCGCCCTGCCGGTCTTCAAACAGCCGGTACTGGTGGAAAGATACCTCCCCGGCCGGGAATTCACGGTTGGGATGCTTGGCAACGGCCGGGAGGCCGACGTTCTTGGCGTGATGGAAGTGGTGTTGCTCGACCAGGCCGACGCCTCGGGATATACCTACGACAACAAGCAGCAGTATGAAAACCGGGTGCAGTACCGCATCGTGGACGAGCCGGCGGTGGCTCTCGTCGCCCGGCAGGCCTGGGCCGCCCTCAACTGCCTCGATGCCGGGCGCGTCGACATCCGCATGGACGCGGCCGGCAAGCCGCATTTCCTGGAGGTCAACCCGCTGGCCGGTCTCAATCCGACCTATTCGGACTTGTGCATCCTGGCGCGCCTCCAAGGGCTGTCCTACGATGGGCTGATCGGCCGCATCATGGCGTCCGCCGGCAAGCGCTGCCGGAACCTTCCTCCGGTTGCTGTCGACGCCACGTCGGCGCCCGGCCACCAGGGGCTGATTGCCTGAAACGGCGCGGCGTCCTGCCAGGGAAGGGGACAGCCAGCCGGTGTGCAGCCCCGAAGCGAAGACAGGATGACATGGGCATGAAGCACGACAATCGCGTGGAATGGCAGGAGACGCTCTGCGTCGAACAGCAGCCCGGCCCCTGCCAGCTGGTCATTTTCGGCGCTTCCGGCGATTTGGCCCGGCGCAAGCTGTTTCCCTCCCTGCTGACGCTTTATCAGCGCGGTCTGCTCGCCAGGCAGACCAGGATTCTCGGCTGCGCGCGACAGCCGTTCGACGATGAGTCGTTCCGGGCGCATCTGGCCGGGGGGCTGGAGGATGCGCCGCCGGACCAGGTCTCATCCTTCCTGGCCTTGGTTTCCTACCAGGTCGTGGACTACGCGCAGGCGGACACGTATCAGGGTCTTGGCCGCCGCCTGGAACAACTGGATGCCAGTCAGGGCGCGTGCCTGCCACGGCTCTTCTACCTGGCCGTCCCCGCCACGCTGTATCCCGACATCACCCGCGAACTGCATGACGCCGGACTGCTCCACGAGCCCGGCGAAAAATGCTGGCGGCATGTGGTCTTCGAAAAACCGTTCGGCTTCGATTTGGCTGGCGCCCGGGAGCTTGACCAGCTGCTGCACCAATACCTGCACGAAAAGCAGATTTACCGCATTGACCACTATCTCGGCAAGGAGACGGTCCAGAACATCTTCCTGCTGCGTTTTGCCAACCTGATTTTCGAGCCCATCTGGAACGCCCATTACATTGACAGCATCCAGATCACGGCCGCGGAGGCCATCGGGGTGGAAAACCGGGCCGGGTATTTCGACCAGGCCGGCATCCTGCGGGACATGTTCCAGAACCACATGCTGGAGATGCTGGCGCTGGTCGCCATGGAATGCCCGTCGACCTTTGCGGCCGATGCCGTCCGCGATGAAAAGCTGAAGCTGATCCGTTCCGTGCGGCCGCTGCTGTCAAGCTCTTCGCCGGCGTCGGACACCATCGTCCGCGGCCAATATGACGGCTATCTCCAGGAACGCGGCGTCGCCCCCGGCTCGCAGACGGAGACGTTCGCCGCCTTGCGCCTCGCCATTGACAACAATCGCTGGAAAGGCGTCCCCTTCTACCTGCGAGCCGGCAAGAAGCTGGCCCGGAAAAGCACCGAGATCAATGTCGTGTTCAAGCACGTCCCGCATTCCATTTTTCCCGGCATTGCGGCCGAGGACCTGCAGCCGGACGTCCTGCATCTGCGGATTCAACCGGCCGAAGGCATGGGGCTGACTTTGCAGGCCAAGAAGGCTGGACCCAAGCTCTGCATGGGGGCGTTGACCCTCAATTACCAGTACCAGGACACCGGCGAAAAACCGCTGGACGCCTATGCCCGGCTGCTTTTGGACTGTTCACTGGTCGATCAGACCCTGTTCATCCGCAGCGACATCATCCTGGCGGCCTGGGAGCTCTACCAGCCGGTTCTGGACTGGTGGGGGCGATCCCCGCCGGAGGCGCCGCTGCAGGCCTACCAGCCCGGTTCGGACGGCCCACTCCAGGCGCAAAGGCTGCCTGCGGCCGATGGCCGGCAGTGGGTCTGAACGGATTCGGCCCGGCTTGGCGCCCGGCTTGGCGCCCGGCGCGGCCTGGCGGTTTATTCCAGATACCGCAGCCCCGGATGGCCGCCGGAGACGATTTCCCGGCGTTCCGAATCCGGCGCCGGCACGGTTTTGACCAGGCGTCGAACCGGCTGTCCGGCTTCGCCGGGGACGGTCAGGTATTCCAGTTGCCCGACCCGAGTGATGGCGGTGGCCTTGACCGTCAGGGCCTTCCTGCTGCCGATGGCCATGTCGCAGGTGGCGAACATGCCCGGCTTCAGGCCTTCGGTTTGGCCTTCCAGGCAGGCATTGAGCAGAAATGTACGGCTGCCCGGGTCGACCGCCGGGATGATCTCCCGGACTTCCGCGTCATAGACCTTGCCTGTTGATTCGACTGACACCTGCAGGCGATCGCCCAGGGCAATCCGGCTGAACAGATTTTCCCGGACCGGCACCCGCAGCTGCAGCTTGGACGGATTGAAAATTTTCAGCAGCGGGTTCTGCGGCGTGGCCAGGTCGCCGGGGTCGACCTGGCGTTCCGAGACGACGCCGGCGAAAGGCGCCTTGACCGTGGCGAAGCCGAGGTTGATTTCCGCATTGGCCAGTTCATGCCGCAGCATCGCCACCTGGGCTTTGGCGGCATTGAAGACGCTGGCCGATTCCTCGTACTGGCGCATCGTCACCGTCTGCGACTGCAGCAATCGGGTGTTGCGCTCAAAGTCCGTCGAGGCAAATTCCAGGCGGCTCTCCGCCGCCCGCAGATTTTCCCGAGCGGCATTGACTTTGGCCTGCAAGTCGCTGTCCTCAAGCCTGACCAGCACCTCGCCGGCGGCAAAGGCCTCGCCGCTGTCGAAGGGGACGTGGAGCACGCGCGCCGTCATCAGGCGCGAAATCACGTCGATCTCCTCCCGGCTGCGGACGGTGCCGACCGCGGAGTAATAAACCGGTATTTCGGCCTGCGCCAGCGTCTGCCATCCCCGTGCCGCCTTGCCGGGCGGTGCCAGGGCGGCTTTTTCTCCGGGCCGGACCTTGACGCCCGTGCCGATGGCGCCGGACTGGTACAGCATCGCCAGCACAATAAAGGCAACGACCAGCACGGCAAACAGAATCAGGCCGACTTTTTTCATGCATTCACCTCGTCGCGGTGGTTGGTCAGCAGGAGATAGAGGGTGGGAATGACCACCATGGTAAACAGGGTGCTGGCCAGAAGGCCGAAAATCAAGGCCCAGGCCAGGCCGGAGAAGATGGGGTCGAGGGTGATTGGCCAGGCGCCCATCAGGGTGGTGACCGCCGTCAGCATGATGGGCCGGAAGCGCACGGCGCCGGCGGCCTCGATGGCCTGGCGCAGCGGCAGGCCGCGCCCATGGTTCTCCTCGATGAATTCGATCAGGACAATGGAGTTGCGGATGACGATTCCGCCCAGGGCGATCATCCCGATCATGCCGGTGGCCGTGAAGAAGACAGGGTCGGCGTAGCCGCCGATGGTCTTGCCGCCCAGGATGTTCAGCAGCCAGAATCCCGGGGCGATGCCGATCAGGGTGAGGGGAATGGCGCACATGATCACCAGGGAGATTTTGACGCGGCCGGTTTGCACGATCAGCAACAGGAGGATGCCGGCCAGAGCCACGCCAAAGGCCAGGCCGAGGTCGCGGAAGACCCGCAAGGTGATTTCCCATTCCCCCTCGCCGGCCCAGTCCACGGAGATGCCGTCGGGCAGGGGCTGGCGTTTCAGAGTGTTGAATTGGGTGGACAGAATCATTTCGCCCGGCGCCCGTCCGACGGTCTCGGCCGTCACCATTTCCACCCGGCGCAGGTTCTTGTGCATGATGGGATGTTCCGGGGGCGCCGGTATAAAGTGCCCAAGTTCGGCCAGGGGCACGTATCCGCCGCGGCCTTGGACGGTCAGTTCCTGCAGTCGTGCCAGGTGGCTGCGGTCGGCAAACGGCAGGCGCAGGATGATCTGCAGCGGCTGGCGTTCGTGTGGCAGGCGCAAATCGGCGACATGGTGGCCGGCCAGGGCGGCCGCCAGGCACTGCGAGATGTCCGCGGCCGCAATTCCATGCAGCGCGGCCTTGTCCGCATTCAGGCGGAACAGCCAGCGTTCCGGGGAGGGTTCGTTGAGGCTGTCGATCTCCGCGAAATGACGCGGGTCATTGGTCTGCAGGCGTTTTTTCAGCTCTTCCGCGCCATGTCGCAAGTCGTCCATGGTCTGGTCTGGCCGGGCATAGACTTCGGCGGTGACCGTCGCCAAAACTGGCGGTCCGGGCGGCACTTCCACGATGTTCAGGACCGCCTGATACGGTTCGGCCAGGCGGGTGGCCGCGTCGCGGATGCGCAGGGCGAAGGCGTGCGAGCCCGTCTCGCGCCGGCGTTTGGGCGTCAGGTTGACCCGGATGTCGGCATGATTGGCGCCGGTGCGCATCTTGTAGTGCCGCACCAGGCCGTTGAAGTCGATTGGGGATGGCGTGCCGATGTAGCTCTGGACATGGATGACCTCATTCTGCCGGGCCAGGTATTGTTCCAGCCTGGTGACCAGTTCCGCGGTGGCCTCGACCGTGGCGCCGGCCGGCATCTTGAGCACGAGCTGGATTTCATCGCGATTGTCATACGGAAGCATTTTCAGCGGGACTTTGAAGACCATCACGGCGCAGGAGGCCAGGAGCAGGAGGAGTACGACGGCGACCAGGGTCCAGGCCGGGCGCGGCCTCAGAAAGGGCCGGATGACGGCGCCATAGAGTTTTCCGATCCAGGGCGGGGCGCCGTCGCCCTGGGCCGATGCCTGCTGGCCGGCCTTGCCGCGCAGCAACTTCAGCGCCAGGAAGGGCACGAAGGTCAGGGCGCACACCGTGGAGAAGGTGACGGTCAGCGGCACATTGATCGCCATGGGCGCCATGTAGGGCCCCATCATCCCGGTGATGAAGAACATGGGTGTAAACGAGATGATGATCGCAATCGTCGACATGATCACCGGCGGCAGGACTTCGCGGACGGCTTCCAGGGTGGCGTCCAGCGGCTTTTGGCGTCCCAGGCGGATATGCCGCTGGATGTTGTCGACGTTGGTGATCGGGTCGTCCACGACCAGGCCGAGGCTGAGAATGAGCGCAAACAGGGTAACCCGGTTGAGCGTGTAGCCGAACAGGTAATTGGTGAGCAGCGCCAGGGCGAAGCTGACCGGCACGGAGGTCCCGACGACCAGGCTTTCCCGCCAGCCCATGGTCAGGGCGATCAGCAGAATCACCGTGACCACCGCGAAGAACATGCCTTCGATCAGGCCATTGACGCGCGTGTTCGCTGTTTCGCCCATGTCGCGGGTGACCGTCAGGTCGACATTGGCCGGCAGCAGCGTTCCCTTGGCTGCTTTCGCCTCCGCAATGATCTTCCGGGACAGGCTGACGGCGTTGACGCCGGCCTTCTTGCTGAAGGCCACCGTCACGGCCGGTTCGCCGTTATGGCGGACATAGGCGGTTGGGACTTCCTCGCCGTCAACCACCTCGGCGACATCGCGCACTCGGATGACGCGGCCATCCTGGGCGCGGACGACGACTTGGGCGAGGTCTTCGGCCGAAGTCGGCGCCGGCGTGGTCAAAAGCACGCATTCTTTGCCCGCGACGATGGCCTGGCCGACGGTCGCCGTGGCGTTGGCCCGCTGAATCGCCCGGCCCAGCTCGGGCAGGCTGACCTTCTGCGCCGTCAGGTGTTCGATGACCGGTTCGACGCGAATCCGTCGCGGCAGTCCGCCGGTGATTTCCGAGCGGGAGATGTCGGCAATCGCATCCAGGTGTGCCGCCAGCTCCTCCGCCATCCGGCGCAGTTGCCCCGAGTCATAGCCGCCGCCGGACAAAGTCAGGGTGACGATGGGAACGTCATTGATGCTGACCGGGATAATGCGCCAGCCGGCCACTCCGATCGGCACCACGTCGAGGTTTTCCTCGATTTTGTCGCGCAGCTTGACCATGGCCCGGTCTCGGTCTTCGCCGACATGGAAGCGGACGGTCACCATAGCCTGGTCGCGCCGGCTGTTGGAATAGACGTGTTCGACGCCGTCGATCTGCCACAGCAGCCTTTCCAGGGGGCGGGTCACCAGCTGTTCGGTTTCCTGCGGGGAATGGCCGGGGAAGGCCACGGCCACGTCCGCCATCGGCACGATGATCTGCGGGTCTTCTTCCCGGGGTGTGGCCAGCAGAGCGACGATTCCGGCGGCCAGGCCGGCGGCAATGAAAATGCCGGAAAGCGGTCCGTGCAGAAACAACTGCACCAGGCGGAGGATGCCGGAAGGTGGTTGAGTCATGGTGTCCTGTTATAGGCTTCGTATCAGAAACATAAAGTCGAGCCAGCCGCATGGCCTCACGAAGGCCAGACGTCGGCTGCAAATTCGATGTGTGAAAGTGGGGGAATTGGCCTGATCAGTATCAGCACCCGCGGGCAGTGGAAATACGAATTGCCCTCGGCGACATGGCTGGCCGGTGGAGGGAAAGATTCGGCGGGCGGCCCGGCCAGCCGGCTTGATGGCTCAATGGGCAACTTTGGTGTAGTTTTTGTTGTAGAGATAGATGGTCGGCAGGGCAAAGCCGCCGGCGAGGTATTCTGCCTTGAACAAATCGGCCAGTTTGGCCGTGGTGTTGATGGCCTCGGCATGGCCATCGGCAAAGGCGAAGTTGGAGTTGTCGCCATGCGCCCCGACCCAGAGCAGGCCATTGCCGGTCGATGTCACGTTGGGGCAGGCCCATTGGTAACCGTTGGTGTCGTTGAGCGACGAGTGTGAACCCAGCGATCCATAGGAATCGCCGATCCACGGGAAGGTCGAGGTCTGCTTGATTTTACGGAAAAACACAAACGTGTCGGAATACGAATTCGTGCTCCAGGTGGTCGGGACAGTCAGGCCATAGCCGGTGGGGACGTAGGTTCGCCGGCAGCCAAAAGTCTGATACGTCGTTCTGTACTTGAAGGGCAGGCGGCCGGGGCAGACGGTTTCATCCGGCTTGGTGCTGGACAGGTAGATGCTGTTGGTGTTGTAGTATTTGTATAGGGCGCCGACCCAGTCGGAAGACGAGTTGACTTGGCTGATGATGGTGTCATCGTAGTCGTTGCCATACATCAGAACCGCCATCATGGTCTGTTTCAAATTGTTGACGCAACTGATGGAGCGGGCTTTCTCACGGGCTTTGCTCAGGGCCGGAAGCAGCATCGCCGCCAGAATTGCAATAATGGCGATGACAACCAGCAGTTCAATCAGGGTGAAACGCCAAGCTTTCATGTCTGCCTCCCCATGGATTACGGGTAAATGGATGATGATACCGTGAAGACGATGCTTGCAACAGCCCAGTCCCAATCACCACAAACGTAACATAACACCGGTCATGCCATAACGCCACTGTGTTTAATGGTTGATTTGCTGGCCGTGTGTAACCGGTCAACCATTGATAATAGGCGGCCTCGGCTGGGCCTCTGCCGCGGCGTTTTTCCCTGGTCGCCGCTGAAGCGCAAAGGCTCCGGCGGAATCGTCCGAACCGGGCGAAAGCACCAGCATCATGAAAAGCCATGCCCTCA
>CAYOUR010000062.1:0-19348 GCA_964407145.1 uncultured Lentisphaeraceae bacterium
AACCTGATGCGGGAATCCATGTGCGTCGACCGCCTGAGCGACACCGCCCAGAACGCCCTCATCAACATCGTCACCATCTTCCTCGGCCTTTCCGTCGGCTCGAAGCTGTCAGCTGACAAGTTCCTCAATTTCGAAACGCTCGGCATCCTGCTGCTCGGCCTGGTCGCCTTCGCCATCGGCACCGCCGGCGGCCTGCTGATGGGCCGCCTGATGTGCCGTCTCAGCGGCGGCAAGATCAACCCGATGATCGGCGCCGCCGGCGTGTCCGCCGTACCCATGGCGGCCCGCGTCGTCAACAAAATCGGCCTGGAGGAAGACCCGCAGAACTTCCTGCTCATGCACGCCATGGGCCCGAACGTCTCCGGCGTCATCGGCTCGGCCGTCGCCGCCGGCGTGCTGCTGTGCGCCCTCGGCTGACGCAGCCGCCGCAACGGCCGGCCTTGACCCACCCGGGCGTGCCCTCCCCCAACCGGCGGGCACGCCCTTTTTTGCGACCTCCCGCCCACCATGACCGCATCACCCCGCCAGCCGCAGCATCTGATCGCCGCCGTCCGCAGCCAGGACGACCTCGACAAGGTCGTCACCACCGGCATTCAGAACGTCTTCATCCTGTCCAGCGACCTCTGTCAGCTGGAAGACCAGTGCCGCACCCTGCACCGCGCCGGCAAAAACGTCTTCCTGCATCTGGACCTGATCGACGGCCTGAAGGGCGATGCCAGCGGCATCCGCTTTGCCCGCCGGCATTTCCAGATCACCGGCATCATCAGCACCAAGACCCACTGCGTCAAACTGGCCAAGGAGGCCGGCCTGCTCGCCATCCTCCGCGTCTTCATCCTGGATTCCTCCGCCCTGAAAACCGGCGCCCAGCACGCCCAGCTCTGCCGGCCGGACTTCGTCGAGGTCCTGCCTGGACTGTCCCCGAAGATCATCCGGCTGGCCCGGCAGACCTTCACCGTACCGCTGATCGCCGGCGGACTGATCCAGGAAAAGGACGACGTCGCCGAGGCCATCGCCGCCGGCGCCGCCGCCGTCTCAACCAGCAACTGGGACCTCTGGGAAAATCCCGACTTCCAGGCATAGTTTGCTGACTCCGGCGTGGACATCACCCGTTCCCGCCGCTACAGTATGTCCGCATCGCCCATCATGTTGCCCGTTTCGCTCTATCTCTCCTTTGTCCCCGTACGCACAGAACAGGCCAGGCCATGAATCTTGGAATCATCGGATTGCCGCAGGTCGGCAAGAAAACCGTCTTTCAGCTGCTCACCGGCATTGCCGCCGAAAAGGCCCCGGTCAAGGACGGCATCATGCACGGCGTCGCCCAGGTCCGTGACCCGCGCATCGACACGCTCAGCGCCATGTTCAAGCCGAAACGAACCAAATACGCGGAATTCGAGGTCGAACTGCCGCCCGACATCAAGCCCGACAACGCCCGCTCGGCCGCCTGGCTGGACCCGATCCGGCGCACCGACGCCCTCGTCCACGTCGTCCGGGCCTTTGATTCTGAACACGTGTTCCACATCCTCAACGACGTCAACCCCGGCCGTGACGTCGAAACCGTCGACCTGGAATTCCTCTTCGCCGATCTGGCCATGACCGAGCTGCGCCTGGAACGCATCAACAAGGAGCTGCGCATCAAAGCCTCGCCCCAGAAGGAGAAGGAAAAAGAGGTCATCAGCCGCTGTCATGCCCAGCTGGAAGCCGAAAAGCCGCTGCGCAACCTGGAATTCTCCGAGGAGGAGATGAAGCTGATCCGCTCGCTGCAGTTCTTCACCCTCAAACCGATGGTGACGGTCATCAATGTCGGCGAGGACATCGCCGCCGAAGAGAAGAAATACGCCCAGCTCGCCGCCGACCTGCGCGAACGCGGCGACACCGTCGTCTTCCTGAGCGCCGCCATCGAACAGGAACTGGCCGAAATGCCCGAAGACGAACGCGCCGACTTCATGGCCGACCTGGGCCTGACTGAACCGGCCTCGCACCGCCTGTCACGTTCGGCCTACCAGTGCCTCGGACTGATCAGCTTCTTCACCTGCGGCCCCGACGAAGTGCGCGCCTGGCCGATCAGCAACGGCTCGACCGCGCCGGAAGCGGCGGGGAAAATCCACTCGGACCTCGAACGCGGCTTCATCCGCGCCGAAACCATCTCCTGCGAAGCCCTGGTCAACGCCGGCTCGGAAAAGGCCGCCAAAGAAGCCAAACTGCACAAACTCAACGGCAAAGACTATATCGTCAAAGACGGCGATGTCATCGAAATCCGCTTCAACGTGTGACCGGCGCCAACCCGGCCGGCGCCGGTCAGCTGAAGCGGGCGGGAACAGTCGACAAGGCCTTGCGACACCGGTTCAATTCAGGCCAGCCGGCCCGGCCAACGGCGAACGGCTTCCACGACTCGACCGGCAGCGGCCAGACAGGAACGCGACAGCGTGACCGGAAGTGGCCCGGGCAGACCAGGCGCGGCGCCAGACTGGCTGCACCGGCCGCCGAGGCTTGCGTTGCCCGGTTGACCAAAGGCTGGCACAGCCACCCGCGCCAGCGTTCATTCCGCCAACCACAACAGCCCGGCGCCGGCTGGTCGACGGACGCAACGTCACCGGTTTCCTGCCTGCCGGCCGGCAACTCCCCCTCAAGTGGACCCTTGCAAGACATGAAACCAAGCAACCTGCCCAACCGCCTGTCCCCGCGCCTGTTCATCTATGTCTTCATGGTTCTGGTCTGCGCCTGGTTCATCCACCGGACCGCCTCCCTGCGCCAGGCGGCAGAGCCAGCCGCGCCGCCGGGCGGGCCGGCCGCCCCGCCCGGCCGGCTGGCGCCGGTCGCCAAGGACGCCTCCCTGGGGAATCCCACGGAACGGCGCCTGCCCCTGCTGGTCATTCTGAGCGCCGATGAATCAACCCTGCCAGCCGATGACCTGCGCTCCCGCCTGCAGGGGCTCTGCAATGTCATTCATGTCGAAACCAACGATGACACCAGGCGCCATTTCCAGGCCCAGCGCATTCCCGTCGCCATCCTCTTCAATACCGCCAGTGAAGAAATCGGCCGGCTCCATCATCCCTGGACGGACGCGGAACTGGAGACGCTCGCCCGCTCCGCCTCCGAACCGGCCGGCACCGCGCCCGGCACAACGCCCGGCACCGCGCCCTGAAGCTGCCAGCCGCAGCCGTCTGAAGTCAGTCAACCCGCGCCGCCGCCTCGGCACATCAAGCTCCTGGCGATTCTTCGCCGCCGCCACCCGGTGACTGGCCTTGCCCATGCGCGCCCACCAACGCCCTACCGGTACACATGACTGCACCGCACACCGACCCGACTGCCCGGCAGAAATACCAGGGCCTTCTCAAGAGGCTTCTGGGCGATTGGCGCCGCACCGGCTCAGCCGCCAGCCTGAATGACGACATTGTGCACGGTCGCGGCGGCCTTCGCACCGTCATGCGACTGGCGTGGCCCAGCATCTTCGAGATGATCATGGTCACCATGGTCCAGTATGTCGACACCGCCATGGTCGGCCGCCTGGGGGCCTCGGCCATGGCCGCGGTCGGCCTCTCCATGCCCATGACCTGGATCATCAACGGCACCATGATGGCCATCAGCGTCGGCGCCACCGTGCTGGTCGCCCGCCATGTCGGCGCCCGCCAGTTCCCCCAGGCCTCCGCCGTGGCGCGCCAGGCCATCGTCATGGGCGCCGGCCTGGGACTCCTCTGCACCGCCTTCCTTCTCCTGGCCGGCAACTCCATCCCAAAACTGCTCGGCGCCCAACCGGATTTCCATGCCGACGCCGCCACCTACATCAGGATTTTCGGCTGCGGACTGGTTCCCCACTTCATTGCCATCATCCTGTCCGGCGTCTTCCGCGGCACCGGGGACACGCGCACGCCCATGCTGGCCAACATCGTCATCAACCTGGTCAACATCGTCGGCAACTTCTTCCTCATCTTCCCGACCCGCGACACCACCTGGTTCGGCGTCACCTTCCGCATGCCCGGCGCCGGCTGGGGCGTCGGCGGCGCGGCCAGCGCCACCGCCTTCGCCTCCTTTGTCGCCGGCGCCATGCTGTTCCTGATTCTGCTGCGCAAGCGCGACAACCCGGCCCATGTCACCATGCGACAGTCGTACCAGCCCAACGGCATCATCATCCGGCAGGTGCTGACCGTCGGCATCCCCACAGCCATGGAACGGCTGGTCCTCTCCATCGGCCAGGCCATGTTCATCAGCCTCGTCGCCAGCCAGGGCACAGCCGCCCTCGCCGCCCACCACCTCGCGGTCGTCGCCGAATCCTTCTGCTACATGCCCACCTGGGGATTCTCCATGGCCGCCACCACCCTGGTCGGACAATGCCTGGGCGCCAGGCAGCCCGAATACGCCCGGCGGCACGCCAACCATGTCCTCCGCCTCGGCCTCGTCACCATGACGGTCGCCGGCATCGTCCTGTTCGCCGTTCCGGCGCCGCTGATGCGCTTCTTCACCACCGACCAGGGCGTCATCGCCATCGGCGTCGACCTGCTGCGCATCATCGCCTTTGCCCAGCCGCTGACCGCCCTGATGATCGTGCTGACCGGCGCGCTGCGCGGCGCCGGCGACACCAAGTGGCCCTTCTACATCTCGATCATCGGCATGTGGGGCGTACGCCTCACCACCTGCTATCTGTTCCTGCACATTTTCGGCTGGGGCGTGCGCGGCGCCTGGCTGAGCATGCTGGTCGACCTCAGCCTGCGCGGCCTGCTCTTCTATGGCCGCTGGCATTCCAACCGCTGGACCCAAGCCATGGAGAGAACCGCCAATCATGCATCAAAAACATAGCCTGTCCTGGCGCCGAAACTGGCCAAAAACACAAATCGTGTTATGGTTATGGATGGTCTTCTTCAGCCAAGGGAGCACTGCCATGAACAGCGAAAGCAAAATCCGCCGGCCCGCAGTGGCCGGGACCTTCTATCCGGCCTCGCCAACCGAACTGCGGGCGGAAGTCAAACGCATCCTCGAGAACGGCGACCGCCCCGACCTGCCCGCGCCGGTCGCCGCCATCATGGCGCCGCACGCGGGATACGTCTTCTCCGCCCGGGTCGCCGCTCCGGCCTACCGCGCCATGGCGACAGCCGACTTCGACACTGCCGTCATCATCGGCCACGACTTCGGCCGGCAGGCGCGAGGCATCACCGCCATTCTCACCGACTATGAAACGTATGAAACCCCGCTCGGACCGGTGCCGGTCGACGTGGAGCTGACCCGGCGCCTGCAGGCAGCCCTGCCGACGGTCATCATCCACAACGGCGTCCATGCCCGTGAACACAGCATCGAAGTCCATCTGCCCTTTTTGCAAACCCTAAAGCCCCAGGCCAAAATCCTGCCGGTACTCTTTGGCGAGGCCACCCCCGAGAACTGCCGCGCTTTTGCCCGGGCCCTGCGCCAGGCCGCCGGCACCCGGAAAATCTTGATTCTGGCCAGCACCGACCTGTGCCATTATCCCGCCTATGGCGATGCCCGGGAACTCGACGAAAAAACCACCGCCATCATCGCCGCGCTCGACCTGGAAGGCCTCTGCCGCCGCCAAGCCGGCCAGGATGTTGACAAGCCCAACACCGAAACCGCCATCTGCTCCGCCGGCGGCGTCGGCGTCGCCATCGCCTGGCTGGAAGATTTGACCCAGCCGTCCGCCAAGATTCTATCCCGCGCCAATTCGGGCGAGGTGCGCGGCGGCGACCTGACCCGGGTGGTGGGCTATGCCTCCGCCGCCTTCATGGGAATTCCCAAAGTCCCGGGTCAAGACCAGAAACCGACGGCCACGACGCCAGAACCGGCTTCCCCGGATTTCGCCTTGGCGCCCCCGGCGCGCCAGGAACTGCTCACCCTGGCGCGCCGACGGCTGGCCGCCAGGCTGAACGGCCAGGCCTGGTCCTACAGACCACCAGCCAACCTGCCGGAACTGACCACCCGGGCCGCCGCCTTCGTCACCCTGACCCAACATGGCCGCCTGCGCGGCTGCATCGGCACCACGACGCCACGGACACCGCTGTGGCAGGCCGTCCAGGAAATGGCCATCGCCGCCGCCTTCGAAGATCCGCGCTTCCCCGCCCTGGAAGCCGCTGAACTGCCGGAGGTCCACATCGAAATCTCCGTCCTCTCACCGATGCGCCCGGCGCCGTCCGCGGCCGACATCGTCCCGGGCAAGCACGGCGTCCTCATCCGCCGCGGACCGCACAGCGGCCTGTTCCTGCCCCAGGTCTGGGAACAAATCCCCGGCCGGGACCAATTCCTGAGCATCCTCTGCCAGGAAAAGGCCGGGCTGCCCCCCCTGGCCTGGAAAGACCAGGACACAACCCTGCTTGTGTTCACTGTCTTCGCGTTCGAAGAATAAACCAAGTCGGATACAGCGGCACAGGTCTCCAGACCGCCGCCCTGTCACCCGGCCACGCCATCCCAAGAAAAGGACCACATCATGCGCAATGGAAAGTACGGCTGCGCCGTCTGGGGCTGCGGCTGGGTCGCCAGCGGCCATATCAACGCCTATCTGAAAAACCCCGCCTGCGACGTCGTCGGCCTCGGCAGCCGCACGCCGGCCAGCGTCGCGGCCAAGCAGCGCGAATTCGGCCTCCAGTGCCGCGCTTATGACGACTTTGAGCAGATTCTCAACGACCCGGCGGTCGACATCGTCTCCATCTGCACCCCGAACAACCAGCATGCCGACGAGGCGGTCCGCGCCGCCCGGGCCGGCAAACACCTCTTCGTGGAAAAACCCATCGCCATCCGCGAAGACGACATCCCGGCGATGCTCGAAGCCACCGCGACCAGCCGCGTCCGCAGCCTGGTCGCCTTCATCCTCCGCTTCAAGCCGCTGGTCAAGCTGCAGAAGAAACTGGTCGGCGACGGCGAACTCGGCCAAGTCTTCATGGCCAATGTCGACTACTGGTTCGGCCGGGAACGCAAAGGCTGGATGAAACACCAGGAACAGACCGGCGGCGCCTTCATCCTCGCCGGCTGCCATTCCGTTGACATGGCCCGATACATCCTGGACAGCGACATCGTCGAAGTCACCGCCGCCAGCGCCATGGTCGGCGACTACTACGAATACCCGCCCGTGGAGACCGCCCAGGTGAAATTCGCCAATGGGGCCCTCGGCGTCTTCACCTGCTCGCTCGTCGGCTGCAACCCGTATACGGCCAACCTCAGCATCCTCGGCGAACATGGCACCATCGTCAATGACCAGTTCTACCTCCGTCGCTTCACCGGCCAGAAGGAATTCTTCACCCTCGACACCGGCACCAAAAAGTCCGGCGACGTCTACGACCACCCCTTCCCGGAAATGGTCGACCATCTGGTCGAATGCATCCGCGAGGAAAAGGAGTCGCCACACAACCTGCAGTCCGCGGTCAACGCCCACCTGGCCTGCATCGCCATCTGCCAAAGTGCCCGTCAGGGCGGCCGCAGAATCGCCATCGACGGCGCCCGGCTGCTCTGCCCGTGACCTGAGAGACGGCCTCCGCCCCGCCGCCACGGAGCCCTTTTCGCCGCGTCCGCCAACGCCCCCCAATCCCACCTGGAGCCAACGCCAGTCGCCCCATGTCCACCCTGTTTGACCATGCCCGCGAAAAAAAAATGCGCAGCGAGCAGCCTCTGGCGGCCCGCATGCGGCCTCGCACCCTGGAGGAGTACATCGGGCAGGAGCATATCCTGGCGCCCGGCCGACTGCTGCGGCGCGCCATCCAGGCCGACCAGCTGTCGTCCCTGATCTTCTACGGCCCGCCCGGCACCGGCAAGACCACCCTGGCCGCCGTCATCGCCAACACCACCAAAAGCACCTTCGTCACCCTCAACGCGGTCATGGCCGGCATCGCCGACCTGCGCGAAATCACCGCCGCCGCCCAACGCCGCCTGGGCGAGTACGGCCAGCGAACCATCCTCTTCATCGACGAAGTCCACCGCTGGAACAAAGCCCAGCAGGACGCCCTCCTGCCCTGGGTCGAAAACGGCACCGTCATCCTGATCGGCGCCACCACCGAAAACCCCTACTTCACCGTCAACCGGGCCCTGGTCAGCCGAAGCCGAATCTTCCAACTCAAACCGCTGGACAACAACAATATCCGCGACATCATCCGCCTCGCCATCGCCGACCCCGAACGCGGCTTCGGCCAACGCCGCCTGACCATCGACGACGACGCCCTCGAACACCTGGCCGACATCGCCAACGGCGATGCCCGCGCCGCCCTCAACGCCCTGGAACTGGCCGCCGAAACCACCCCACCGGGCCAGGATGGCGCCATCCAGGTCACCATGGCCGTCGCCGAAGAATCCATCCAGCGCCGCGCCGTGCTCTACGACAAGGAGGGCGACTGCCACTTCGACACCATCAGCGCCTTCATCAAGTCGATGCGCGGCTCCGACCCCGACGCGACCTTCTACTGGCTGGCCAAGATGGTCTATGCCGGCGAAGACCCGCGCTTCATCTTCCGCCGCATGACCATCTTCGCCAGCGAAGACATCGGCATGGCCGACCCGCACGCCCTGCCTTTCGTCATCGCCGCGGCCGAGGCCTTCGACCGCGTCGGACTGCCCGAAGGACACTACCCGCTGGCCCACGCCGCCCTCTACTGCGCCACCGCGCCCAAATCAAACTCCGTCATGGGCTTTTTCGACGCCCTCAAGCTCGTCGGCGACGAACGCGAAGCCGAAGTCCCCAACCACCTCCGCGACGCCAGCCGCGACCAGGAAGGCTTCGGACACGGCGTCGGCTACCAGTACCCGCACGCCTACCGCGACCACTGGGTCGCCCAACAATACCTGCCGACCTCCCTCCAAGGCCAGATGTTCTATGAACCCGGCGCGCTGGGCTATGAGCAAACCCTGGCCGACACCGTCCGCCAACGGCGCGAACTGCAGCTGGCCGCCGTCCGCGAACAGGAACAACACCTGGCACCACCGGAAATCCTCACCTTCAGCCCGGCGGACAAGGCCGCGGAAAAATGGCTGGCGCGCGCCGCCGACAACCTGAGCGTCGACCTGGCCGCCATCCGCAAGAACCTCTTCGCCAGCCGCCAATGCCAACGCCATGACCTCGTCCTGGACCTCACCGCCGATTCCGGCGCCTGCCTCTGGGAGGCTTTGCGACGAGTTCCGGAAGGCGGCGTCTTCGCCCTGGTCGCCACCGATGCCGCCGCCCAACAGCTCCTCGATCAGGCGGAGACCCTGCCGACCCTGCGCCGGCCGATCATCCTGATCGGAACGCCGGAACAACTGCCCGACCTGCTGGCCAGGCACGATGCCGACATCCGCTTCGACTTCATCATCGGCCGCAACCTCCTGTCCCGGACCACCGACCGCGACGCCACCTTCAGACTGGTGGACAGCCTGCTCCGGCCCGGCGGCAACCTGGCCGTCGCCGAAAACATCCCCCGCTTCTCACAGCGGCTCGGAGCCTTCCTGCCCAAACCGCTGGACGCCGACGCCGAAGCCCGCCTGAACCGCTTTCGCGCAGCCGAGGAAGCAGTCTACACCCGAGCCGACGACCCGCTCGTCAACTGGGACGACCGCGACCTGATACGCGAAGCGACTGCCGCCGGGCTGACGTGCTGCGCAGCGACCCGCACCGTCTTCCACCGCGAACAAACCCTTGCCCCGACCCAGCTGGAACGATGGTTTGCCGACTACCCGGACAGCTTCGCCCAGCGCCTCCGCCGCCAGGGCCTGGAGGACGACGACCTTCTCGCCGTCAAACGGCTCCTGGCCGGCGCCGTCCGCCAGGTCACCTGGCATTCCACGGTCGCTTTTCTGACTGCCGCCCATGCCTGAGCCCGTGACCACTGACGTAATTGTGCTGCGGAAAACGCCCTATGGCGATTCCCGCGCCATCATCACGGGCATTTCCCCGAACCATGGCCAGGTCGGCTTCATGGTGCCCAACCCCCTGCCGGGAAGCCGTTCCAGCTTTCCGCATCTTGACTTGTTCCGCCTGGTGACCATCAGCTACCGGCCCTCCGGCGGCAAACTGCACACCTGCCAGGATGCCGACCTGCTCCAGGACTTTTCGGCTTTGACCAGGACATACGCGTCCTTCCAGGCCGCCTGCTGGCTCGCCAAGTTCACCCTGGCGAACGTTCTGCCGGAAACGGCGCACCCGCACTATTTCCATGCCCTGACCATCGCTCTGGGAAGACTGGCCGCCGCCTCCGTGCCGCCGGTTTCCGTCCTCACCGGCGCCAGCGTGGCTTTCCTCTTCGAAGAAGGCTGGCTGGACGCCGTCCAGCAGTCCGAACAGGTCATGGAGCAATGCAGGCAGCTGCTGCTGATGTCCGCCGGAGCTCCCCCGCCCAGACTGACGCCGTCCTGCTGGGAACAGCTCTTCGCCTGGGCCTGCCAGCTCCTGGCCCAAGCCGAATGCATGGTCCCCCAAAGCTCCTGACCCGCACCACGGCCCGCCGGGGACAATCCACCAAAGGCAGAGGCGGCCGTCAACGCGCCAGTACACGATTGAGCGTCTTCTGCAGGCTTTTCAAAGTCACCGGCTTCAGGAGAACATCGTCAAACCCGCCGGTATCGGCGCCGGCCGCGGCCAATTCGGAATCGCCGGTCACGACGACAATCCTGATGCCCGGAACAACCGCCCGGATGCGCCGCGCCAACTCCCGGCCATTCATGTCCGGCATCCACATATCCGTCAACACCAGGTCAAACGGCCCTGGCTGCAACTGCGCCAGCGCTTCCTGGCTGCTTTGCGCCGACACAACGTCATATCCCAGCCGGGAAAGCATGGCCGACAGCATGTTCAGGTTCAGCACGACGTCGTCAACCACCAGGATGCGAGCCTCCGGCCGGGCCGGCGCGGCCGTCTTGCCGTTGTCCGCGGCGCAAACGTCCGTTGCCGCCGGCGCCACCCCCGGCAGCCGACACGTGAACACGCTGCCCTTGCCCGGCTCGCTGTCAAGGCCGAGGCCGCCACCCATCTTCTCGGCCAGGTGGCGTGAAATGGACAATCCCAGGCCGGTGCCCCGCAACAGTCCGGCGTCGCGCACCGCGTCCTGCTGCACAAAGGGCTCGAAAATCGACTGCTGATGCTGCGGGGCAATCCCGATGCCGGTGTCGCACACCTGCAGCACCAGCTCCTGGCCGGAATAGGCCGCCTTGACCGTGATGCCGCCGGACGGCGTATACTTCAGCGCATTGCCGATCAGATTGTAGAGAATCTGCCGCACCCGCAGCCGGTCCAGGCTGAGAACCGGGATGTCACTCGCGGCCTGAAACTCCAAGGACAGCCCCTTGCTCGTCGCCCCGGGACGAAACACCGCGCCCAATTCGTCGAAAAGAACCGGCAGGCTCGTCGGCTGCGGAATGATCGGCATCTGCCCGGCTTCCATCTTGCTCAGGTCCAGGACGTCGTTGATCAATTCCAGCAGGGCCTTGCCGGCCAAGTGGATGCTGTTGACATATTCACGCTCCTCCTGATGCGTGACCTTGAGTCCCTCCAGCAGCTCGGAAAAACCGATGATCGCATTCAACGGCGTACGCAGCTCGTGACTCATCGTCGCCAGGAACCGGCCCTTGGCGGCCTCCGCCTGACGGGCCTGGACCAGGGCAGCTTCGGCCGCGCGACGGGCGCTGTTGACTTCCGTGACGTCGATCATCGTCTTCAGAATGTAGGCCAGCCGCCCGGACGACAGAATCGGATGCGACTGAAAAAGATATTCCCGGTCGCCCAAACGCACAGCTTGGGTGTGCGGCAGACAGTCGACCGAGGTGCGCATGACGGGACAGTCCGCCGTGCGGTCCGCGCCATGGCAGAAGAAGCGGTTGCACGCAAAAGGCTCCCGGAGAATTTCCTCTTCGCTGTGGCCGGCCATGGCGATGGCCGCGTTGTTGCAGCGCAGCAGGGCGCCGTCGGTCCGATACAGCAGAATCGGTATCGGCACGGCATCGAGCAGCAGGCGTTTTTCCCGCTCGGCCGCCTCCAGACGCAGGCGGCTCTGCTGGCGCTCCAGGACAATTTCCAGCAAATGCGCCAAAGCGCGCAGCAAAGTCTGTCGGTGACTGTCCAGACTGATGGCTTCCTGCCGGTAAACGAGATTCAACTCCCCCCATAACTGGCCTTCGTAATAAACGCCGACGCGATACCGCGACCTGGCGCCTTCACCAGGCACGAGCCCCAAGCCAACAACCTCGTCCGCCGGGGCGCCGGAAGCCGCCAGGTCCTCGCAGCAAAGCATCTGCCGCTCCTTCAAGGCGTCCAGCCATGGCGCCGCCTCCGGCAGCGGCACCGGCGTTGGCGCCGCCGCCAGGGGCTTCAGGCCGTCAGCATGCACTTCGTACGGGCAGGCCATGATCTTGCTGACAAGGTCATACGTGATCACAAAGCAGTTGTCAGCCGAAAAATGCCGCTGAATGGCCTGCAACACAGTCATGACCGCCGTCCCGACGTCTTCCGTCAACAGCAGGGATTCCAGGCATCGGTTGAGCACGCGCTCGCTGGCGGCCATCTGATTGACGTCGGTCACATCCACCGCGGTCTTGACGACCTTGATCACCTTCCCGCCGGCATCACACACCGGCACGGCGCTGACGACGACGTCCCGGCCGCCAAGATGGATGTCCTGATGCACCGGCTCGCGCGCCGCCAACACGCGTTCCAGCAAAGGCCGCGCCCCTTCGGGAAGCACGTCGCTAAACAAATCAGAACCGGGATTGGCCAGAATCTCCTCTTCGCTCCGGCCGACGATCG
This sequence comes from uncultured Lentisphaeraceae bacterium, assembly GCA_964407145.1. Taxonomy (GTDB): domain Bacteria; phylum Verrucomicrobiota; class Lentisphaeria; order Oligosphaerales; family Oligosphaeraceae; genus JAAZKI01. Next base: position 12,692 of record CAYOUR010000062.1, read on the forward strand.
CGCACAAGGGCGCGTTGATCCGCAACAGCTCCCCGTCAGCCCCATACAATCCCACCGGAATGTCGAGATTGTCCAAAATCAACTGGTCCTCTTCCTTCTGCTTTTCCAACGCCGCCTTCTGCACGGCCAGCTGATCGACATAGTTCTGGAGAAGCACGCGGTTGCTCGACAATTCCTCGACATCGCCCGACACCCAGAGGGCCATTTGGCGGCCGAAAATATCATCCGGCAGCCGCACCATCTCCAGCTGGCAGTGCAAGCCATTGAGAACGTATTCTCGGACAACGGCTTGCCCCGTCGTCAGAACCCCTGGCAATTCCGCCCGGATGACCGCCGCCAGGTCGACCGGCAGATTACTGATCGCGGCCGGCCGCGCCACCGCCGCCAGCGATGGGTCGCGACCTGGAAGATACAGATGAATCCGTCCCAGGGCGTCGGCGGCGCCGACATGCACGGGCAAATGCTGAAACACCGCGCGCATGCGCTTCCCATAGCGACGGCAGCGGATGATGAGGACGGCCAGCGCCACGGCCAGCCCCAGAAGGACGAGGCCGTAAACGGCTCCACCGATAAACCAGCCGCGATGCTCCGTCCAAAAAGTGACCGGCGCCCCGCGGAGGATGGCCGACTCCGGCGCCAGGCGCGCGTCAATGCCGTAGTAATCCAGCATCGCCCAGTTGAGCATCACCGTGGGGCGGATGCGCCGAACTGGAATGTCGCGGGCCGCTTGCCCTCGCAGGATGGCGAGGGCCGTTTCCGCCGCCTGGCGGCCGGTTTCACGACCGCGTTCGACCACCCCGCCGACGATGCCGTAGTCGAGCATGACCTCGTGCATCACAAACACCGGAACCGCCGGATGGCCGCCCAGGGCGCGCAGCAGCTGCTGCAGCGAAGCCGTGTTGACCGCCTGACGGTTGTACCAGCCCTGCAGAAGAATGACCGCGTCATCGTCCAAGGCGCCGATTCGAGCCAGCATCTCCTCAGTGGACACCGAGGCGTTGTCAATGGTGACCAGCTCCATGCCGGGATCACGCCGCAGGCACACGGCGGCCTTTTCCTTCAACGCCTCGCCGGCACGCGTCCAATTGGCCAGCAGAACCAGCTGACGTCTGGCCGGCAGAAGCCGACGAATCAAGTCGATGCCAGGGCCGGGATCCTGGTCAACTAAAACTCCGGTGATTGCCCAACCTTCGGGAAAATGCCGGCGGTCAAATTCGTCCTGGCCGCAGAAGACCACGGCGGTGGTTTTCGGCAGCGCTTCGCCAAGGGTGCCCAACAGGTCAAGCGCCGGTTCGCCAAACGTGACGATGACATCATAGCGCCCCTGTTCAATGTCCGGCCGCATGAGCTTGAAGCCGGCCTCGATGTCCTGGCTGGTCATCTGATTGACCCCATCAAACTCAAACGGATTCAGCCAGTATGACTCGCCGGAAGAACGCAGGTGCTCCGTGAAGCCCGCCATCATCTCGTGATGCTGCGCGAAGGAAATGTTGTAGGGCGACAACAGCAAAATCCGGGCCGGCACAGTCGCGGCTTCCGCCGCCACGGCGTTGGAGGCCGCGCCAGACAAAACAACGGCCAGGGCCAACAGGGCCGCCAACCCGCCCAGAAGCGACATCAGGCGGCGCCACGCCGGCGGCCAAGACAGCACGCCAAGGCAGCCGAACAGGCGCGCCTCTGCGCCACATCGCCGTCGAATCCTTGGCTTCACGACCTGAAATGCATTCAAAAACGCCATTGACGTGCTCCACAATATGAACAAACTTAACATAATATAGCACGGCTTGACGCCTCCGCACTGAACAGGACAGCAAACACCGGTGTTCGGTGTAACCGGTCACCCATTGAGAATAGGCGGTCGCGGCTGGGCATCTGCCGAGGCGCAAAGGCTCCCGCGGAATCGTCCGAACCGGGCGAAAGCACCAGCATCATGAAAAGCCATGCCCTCAAAGTCAGGCAACGCCTCACCGGTGGGCGCCCCGGCAGGGGCGCGGCATAAGAGCCCAGGGCAAGCGGCCGCAGGCCGCGCAGCCCTGGGATAGCGTTTTTTTCGAAGTGAGCCCTGCAAGGGCGACACAACACCGTGACGACTCAATTCTCAATGGGTGACCGGTTACTTTACTACTGTCCACTGTCCACTGTCCCTTTTGCAAAGCGGTGTTTTGCGAGTAAGTTATTGTCTTGAGCAGCGGCCATGCACGTCATACCACCACCCTTTTCCGGCACATCACCGACATGACATTACGCGCCATCGTCCTGGCCTTCGCGGCTGTCGCCGTCATCTGCGGCTTCACCTACTTCAATGACGCCGTTTTATATCATGCCATGTTTCTGGGCAATCACATGCCCATGTCGGTGTTTGGCGGACTGCTGCTGTTCCTGATCACGGTCAATCCGATTCTTCGGCGCCTCAGCCGGCGCCGTCCCGACTCGCACCTGCGGCCCTTCTCCGCGCGCGAGCTCTGCCTGATTCTGGCCATCGTCCTGCCGGCCTGCTGCATTCCCTACTGCAGCATGATGCGCCTGCTGCCGCGGGCCCTGATGCTCCCGCACCACTACGCCAAGACCGATGCCAGCTGGAAACTGCGGGAAAACAAGGACCAGCAGACTTTCACACCCGCCACCGCCATCCTGCCCAAGCGTATGCTGGCCGACCCCGACTTCGACAATGGCAACGCCCTCCTGGCCATGGTCCAAGGCATGCCCACCAAGCCGGGCCAGAAGCACGTCAGCCCGGCCACCATCCCCTGGCGCGCCTGGAAAGACACCCTCGCCCTCTGGATTCCACTTTTCCTGCTGCTGTGGCTCGCCCTCGGCGGCATCGCCGTCGCCTGCCACCACCAGTGGGCCAACAACGAACACCTGCCCTATCCCATCGTCCAATTCGCCAAAAGCATTATGCCCGAACCCAATGGCGCCGCCAGCCGCATCCTCAAAAACAAATGGTTCTGGCTGGCCTGCGCCTTTGTCTATGCGGTCCACCTCAACAACTACCTGTATCTCTATCACACCGACTACCTGATTCCCTTCCGGCGCGTCATCAGCTTCTGGCCTGTCTCCAAGCTGATCCCGACCTTCATGCGCGGCGGCGGCTGGAGCCTGGTCTACATCCGCCTCTATTTCACCGCCATCGGCATCGCCTTCCTGATTCCGGCCGACGTGTCCATGGCCATCGGCATCGGCCCGTTCATCTTCATCTACATCGCCGGCGTCCTCGCCAAGATCGGCATGCCCATGCACGCCGGATATGTGTTTTCCGGCCGCATTTCCAGCGGTCTCATCCTGGGCGGGTTCCTGGCCTTCTTCGCCGTCATGCTCTACACCGGCCGCCACTACTACCTCAACTCCCTCAAGGCCGCCCTGCGCCTTGGCCCGGGCCGGGAAGTGCCCCCGGCGGCGGCCTGGGGAGTGCGCTGCTTCCTGGCGGCCTCGACCGCCTTCGTCGTCAGCCTGACCTGCCTGGGGCTCGACTGGCAGCTGGCGCTGCTCTACACCGCCATCACCATCGCGCTGTTCACCGTCCTGGGCCGCATCATCGCCGAAGCCGGCGCCTTCCACCTGTCCCCCGGCATCTACCCCTGCGCCCTGGTCGTGGCCATCTTCGGCGAACAGGCCCTCGGGCCTACCACCCTGGTCATCATGTTCTTTCTGACCAGCATCTTCCTGATCGACCCGCGTGAATGCTTCATGCCCTACATGGTCAACGCGCTGCAATTCTCGGCGCTCGGCCGGCTGCGCCCCGCCCGGGTCCTGCCGGCCACCGCGCTCGCCATCCTCGTCGGGCTGTGCATCGCCGTGCCCGCGACCCTATATTTCACCTATGACCGCGGCGTCAACTGGCGGGACGGCTTTGCCTCCTCCAGCGTGCCGCGCTACGCCATCAGCTCCGCCGTCGCGGCCCGCCAGCGCCTGCAGGCCCAGGATACCCTGGCCGCCTCCGAAACCGGCAAAGGCTTTCAGCGCTTCGCCGCCCTCAAGCCAAACCGACGCTTTCTGGTCGCCTTCGGGGCGACCTTCACCGCCACCATCCTGTTCAGCCTGGCCCGGCTGCGGTTCCCCGGCTGGCCCATCCATCCGGTGCTCTTCTGCCTCTGGCCCGGCTATGCCGGCTACACCATGGCCTGGTCCTTCCTGATCGGGGGCACCATCAAAATCCTGGCCAGCCACTATGGCGGCAGCAAATTCATTCAGAAATTCAAGCCGCTGATGATCGGCCTGATCGCCGGCGACATGCTGGCCGGCCTGACCGTCATCGCCTCGGGCGCGACCTACTATTTCATCACCGGCACCCCGCCCAAGGGCTACTGGGTCCTGCCCTGAACAGCCAGTCGCACCAACGGCCATCAACCTGGAGGACAAGTCATGTACGGAGCATTCCAGACCCACCTGCAAAAGACCCTCGCCGACATCAGCCGGGCCGGCCTGTGCAAGCAGGAACGGCTGATCACCGGCCCGCAAGGCGCCCGCATCACGGTCGGCAGCAGCACCGTCCTCAACCTGTGCGCCAACAACTACCTCGGCCTGGCCGACCACCCCGGAATCATCGCCGCCGCCAAGGACGGCCTTGACCGCCGCGGCTACGGCCTGGCCTCGGTCCGCTTCATCTGCGGCACCCAGGACATCCACCGACAGCTCGAACAGGCCATCGCCGACTTCCTGCGGCTGGACGACGCCATCCTCTACAGCTCCTGCTTCGACGCCAACGGCGGCCTGTTCGAAACGCTGCTTACCGCCGAGGACGCCGTCATCTCCGACGAACTGAACCACGCCAGCATCATCGACGGCATCCGGCTCTGCAAGGCCCGGCGCCTGCGCTACCGCAACAACGACCTCGCCGACCTGGAACAGCAGCTGATCGCCGCCCAGGACGCACGCTTCCGCCTGATCGCCACCGACGGCGTCTTCTCCATGGACGGCATCATCGCCGACCTGAAGGGCATCTGCGACCTGGCCGACCGCTACCGCGCCCTGGTCATGGTCGATGACTCCCACGCCGTCGGCTTCATGGGCGCCAACGGCCGCGGCAGCGTGGAATACTGCGGCGTGGAAGGCCGGGTCGACCTCATCACCGGCACGTTGGGCAAGGCCCTGGGCGGCGCCTCGGGCGGCTACACCTGCGGCCGACGCGAAATCATCGACCTCCTGCGCCAGCGCTCCCGGCCATACCTGTTCAGCAACACCGTCCCGCCCGCCGTGGTCTGCGCCTCGCTCAAAGCCCTGGAACTGCTGGCCAGCTCCGGCGAGCTGCGCCAGCGCCTGATGGCCAACACCGCCCATTTCCGGAGCGCCATGACCGCCGCCGGTTTCGCCGTCACGCCCGGCACCCACCCGATCGTGCCGGTCATGCTCGGTGACGCCGTCCTTGCCCAAAACATGGCCAATGCCCTGTTCGTCCGCGGCGTCTATGCCACCGGGTTCTTCTACCCCGTCGTCCCCGAAGGCAAAGCCCGCATCAGGACCCAAGTCTCGGCCGCCCATTCCCGTGCCGACCTCGACTTTGCGGTTGACGCCTTCATCGGGGCCCGCACTGACGTCGGCACCGCCTGAACCGGCATCCCGCCGACAACGGCACGCCGGCCAGCCAACCGCCACTGACCCGCCCGCCGCCGCTCAGGTCGCCGGCACCTGAATCACCTCGACCTGGCGCTGCCGCAACGTCGCCGCGTCAGCCGCCGACAACGCGTCATCGGTCACCAGCAGGTCCACATCGTCAGGCGTGGCAAAACGGGTGAGAGCCGGATGCCCGAACTTCGTGCTGTCGGTGATGACCGCCACCCGATGCGCCATCGCTATCGACCGGCGCTCCAAATTGGACAGATTGACGTCCGCCGTGTAGAAGCCGTCCGCGGCCACGGCCGCGTCGCACCCGGTGATCAGCCATTCCACGTGGTACTCCAGCAGGGTCTTTTCCGCCACCGACCCGACCAGGTCCATGGAGCTGGTCCGCAGCTCACCGCCCAGCAGCATCACCCGGCACTTGCTGCGGAACAGCGCCGACGCCACCGGCAAAGAATTGGTGACCACGGTCAGATGATAGCGGTTGTAGCGCGCCACCAGACGCGCAAACAGCAACGCGGTCGTGCCGGTGCCCAAAAACAGCGCCGGCGCCGGCAGTACCCGCCGATACAGCGCCTGGGCAATCGCAGCCTTGCGTTCAGGATGGGCAATCGTCACCACATCCGGCTCATAACACGCCGGATGACGCACGGCGCCACCCTTGACCTGCAAGGCCAGCTGGCGGCTCTCCAGTTCGCGCAAATCACGCCGAATCGTCATCTCCGTCACCCCGAATTCCACCGCCAAATCCCGGATGCGGACGCCGCCGCTCGACAACCGCGCAAAAATCTTCTCACAACGACTGTTCATGACTGGCTCTACGTCCTATCCATCCAATCCCACCGTCTCATGCGTCCTTTACGTCCTAGACTCTTGACTTTTACAAAGAGTCCCGAGCGTCCATTCCGTCCCCACGAGTCCAATCCGTCCAATCCGTCCCCACGAGTCCAATCCGTCCAATCGGTCTCCACGAGTCCAATCCGTCCAATCCGTCACCAAGAGTCCCAGGCGTCAAGGGGCATTCCCCAGGGGCCCTGGCATCCCTTGAGTCCAATCGGTCCAATCCGTCACCAAGAGTCCAATCGGTCCAATCCGTCACCA
>CAYOUR010000063.1:0-19254 GCA_964407145.1 uncultured Lentisphaeraceae bacterium
GCCATTTTCATTGCGGGAGGCGCGGCCGGCGGTCTGGATGAGCGACGTCTCCGAACGCAGGAAGCCCTCCTTGTCCGCATCCATGACCGCGACCAGTCCGACTTCGGGCAAGTCCAGGCCTTCACGCAGGAGGTTGATGCCGACCAGGCAGTCGAAGTCGCCTGAGCGCAGGCTTCGCAAGATGTCGACCCGTTCCATGGCGTCCAGCTCGGAATGCAGGTAGCGGCTGCGGATTTCGAGTTTGCGCAGATAGTCGGACAGGTCTTCGGCCATCCGTTTCGTCAGGGTCGTCACCAGGGTGCGTTCGCCCCGCGCCGCGCGTGACCGGATTTCATGGATGACATCGTCGACCTGATTGGCCAGCGGGCGGACTTCGACGACCGGGTCAAGCAGTCCGGTCGGCCGAACCACCTGTAAAACCGGCGGTGACAACTTGAGCTCGTATGGGCTTGGGGTCGCGGAGACATAGACCAGCTGATGTTGCAGGCTGTCGAACTCCTCGAAGGTCAAGGGCCGGTTGTCCAGGGCCGACGGCAGGCGGAAGCCGTTGTCGACCAGGGTCTGCTTGCGGTTGCGGTCGGCCGTGTGCATGGCATGGATCTGCGGCAGCGTGACATGCGATTCGTCAATGACCGTGATGAAATCGGGCGGGAAGTAGTCGATCAGCGTGTAGGGCCGCGAGCCGGCCGGCCGGCCGGCCAGGTGCCGTGAATAATTTTCGATGCCCTGGCAGTAGCCGATTTCGCGCAGCATTTCCAGGTCATAGGTGGTGCGTTGGTGAATGCGCTGCGCCTCCACCAGGCGATTTGAGCGTTCGAACATGGCCACCTGTTCGTCCAGCTCCGCCAGGATGCCGGCCTCGGCCGCCTTGATGCGTTCCTGCGGCATGACAAAATGTTTGGCCGGGAAGATGTTCACTTCATTGACGTCCTCCTTGACGGCGCGGGTGACCGGGTCATGGCGGGTGACTCGCTCGATGGTGTCCCCCCAGAACTGCACCCGGATGAAGTCCTCTCGATGTGAGGGGTAGATTTCCAGGGTGTCGCCGGCCGCCCGGAACTGGCCGCGTTCCGGGGCGAGGTCGTTGCGCGTATACTGAATCTCCACCAGCCGGCGCAGCAGGTCGTCGCGTCGCAGGTCGTCATTGAGAACGACTTTCGCCTTCATGGCCGCGAAGTCCTCGGGGGAACCCAGGCCGTAGAGGCACGACACGCTGCAGACGACGATGACGTCGGAACGTTCCATCAGGGCGCCGGTGGCCGCCAGGCGCAACCGTTCCAGGCCGTCGTTGATCGCCGCGTCCTTGGCGATGTACGTGTCCGTCTGCGGAATGTATGCCTCGGGCTGATAATAGTCGTAGTAGCTGACGAAGTATTCGACGGCGTTTTCCGGAAAGAACGTCTTGAGTTCGCTGTAGAGCTGTGCCGCCAGGGTCTTGTTGTGGGAGACGACCAGCGCGGGGCGTTGCACGGCGGTGATCACGTTGGCCATGGTGAAGGTTTTGCCGGACCCGGTCACGCCCAGCAGCGTCTGGTGTCGCTGGCCGGCCATCAGGCCGCCGCTGAGGGCGCTGATCGCGGCTGGCTGGTCGCCGGCCGGCGAATACTCTGAATGGAGGATGAAGTTCTTGCCTGCCATGTCGTCATGTCCTGTCCGGCGCCGCCAGGGTCATGTCCGGCCGATGGCGCCATGTCGGGTCGGCGGCGCCGAGCACCGCTGATTGCTCCCGGCGGGTGTCATTTGCTCAAAAACATACTATACTAATGGAACATCCTGCCTGCCATGTCCACCTGTGCATTTCTGCCAAAACAGCCACTTCATGCCATGACGACGATTCGGCCGTACCGTGTCCTGTATCTTGATTGCGCGCCCTTTGGCGGCGGCGCCCAGGAGAGTCTCCTGTCTTTGTTGACGGCCTTGCATAGCCAGGGGCAGGACATGGTGCTGGTGACCGCCGATTCCACGCCTGGCGGCCTTCGGGAACGGGCTGAATCGCGGGGGATTCGGGTTGTCCCCATCACGGCCCGCCACTGGCGCCATTCCCCGGTCGGCCTCTGGCAATGGCTGGCGGACGGCCGTGCGGTCGCACCGTTGCTGCGGCGTGCGTTGGATGATTTCCGTCCCGAGCTCATCCACCTCAATGGCCTCCGGGCCGGTCTGCTCTATCGGGTCGCCGCCTCGGGGGGCGGCCGGACTTCGCCGATTGTCCTGCATGACCGCGACCTTCGGGTGCCTTTCGGTGTTCGCGGCTGGCTGGCCCGCGGCCTGACGCCGCACGTTGTCGCCATCTCGTCAGCCGTGGCCCGGGGATGGGTAAAACGCCTGCCTGAACACCGGATTCACATTGTCCCAAACGGCTTCTCCTGGTCGGAAATCAGCGGCGTCTGTCCGGCGGCGCTGCCTTTTTCGCCCCTGGCGGCGGGCAGTGCGACGACGGTCATCCTGCCGGCCGACTTTGTGGTCTGGAAACGCCATCGGTTTTTTCTGCGGGCTTTCGCCCTGGCCAGGCAGGTGAATCCCTCGTTGCGCGCCGTGCTGCGGGGTCGTGTCCGCGATGAGGCCGGCAGTGTACTTCTTGCCCGTCTGCGTCGTCAGGCCGTGGCCCTGGGACTCACGGCGGAGCAGGTGGCATTTGTCACCGGGCCGGGGCCGGCGCTCCCCTGGATGGCTGCGGCCGACATGGTCTGCGCCTGCGCCGGGCAGGAGCCTTTTGGCCGCACCCTGGTGGAGGCGCTCGCCTTGGGCAAGCCGGTCGTGGCGACGCCGACAGCCGGCGCCCCGGAAATCCTGCGTGGGTGCCCCGCCATCACCGTCGTTGCCGACAATCCTGGCGCCTTCGCCGACGGATTGAACGCATGGGGCGCACTCGAACGCCGGCGGGAGGGCATGGCCGCCGCCAAGGCACACGCGGAAAAATTCTCGTTGTCCCGTCACGTTGCCGGCATCCAGGCCGTTTACACCCAATGTCTGGAATAAGGCACGCGGTGTCCGGGCGTCGTGTCAAGGGACGCTGGAGGATGGACCCAGGTGCGATGAATGACTTCCACGGTTGTCGTGCGAGGCTTCTTTTCGGCGCTCGCGGTTGTGGAATCCGTGCCCGGCATTATGGTTATGGTCATGGCGCCTTCGCCGACCGACGGGCAGCCTTGTCTTGTCTTGCCTTGTCTTGTCTTGCCTTGCCTTGCCTTGTCTTGCCTTGTCTTGCCACATCATGGAGCAGTCGTCATGCAAGTCACCTTATGCGAGCTGCCGGGTCTGGCTGTCATAGAACCGCGCGTTTTCGGTGACAGCCGCGGCTATTTCTTTGAATGCTGGAACCGTGCCGCGTACGCCGCCGCCGGTCTGGCCGCCGAATTCATTCAGGACAACGAGTCGCTGTCGCGTTTCGGTGTCGTGCGGGGGCTGCATTATCAGCTGCCGCCGTATGCGCAGGCGAAGCTGGTACGGGTCATTGCCGGCACGGTGTGCGATGTCGTGGTCGACCTGCGGCGCGATTCGCCGACCTTCGGGCGGGCCGCGTCGGTCGAGCTGTCTGGAGAGAACAAGCGGCAGGTGTTCATTCCGCGCGGCTTTGCCCATGGCTTTGCCGTTCTCAGCGAGACCGCCCTTTTTGCCTACAAGACGGACAATGTCTACGCCCCGGACCATGAACGGGGCATTGCCTTTGACGACCCGGCCCTGGGGTTGGATTGGGGGCTGCCCCGGCGGCAGATGGTGCTGTCGGAGCGCGATACCCGCAACCCGCTTTTTGCCGAGGCTGAACTGCCGTGAACCAGTGGTGCCGGCCTCGGGTAATCCGTTTCAGCCCGCCCCTGGCGGAGACGATTGGGCCTGGCGGCGGCGGGTTCAGGCTTTTTTCAGGTGGTCGTAGTACCAGTGTGCCGCTTCCTGGAGGCCGTCGTGGATGTTGACGGCCGGTTCGTAGCCGAGGAGTTTGCGGGCCTTGCTGATGTCAGCCAGCGAGTGGGGGACGTCGCCGGCCCGGACCGGGCCGTAGGTCGGTTCAATGGCGGCAATGGCGGGGTCGAAGGCAGCCAGGCCGGCGCGCAGGCTGGCGAACAGGCGGTTCAGGTCCATGCGGTCGCCGCAGGCGACATTGTAGGCGGTGTTGAGCGCGGCTGGATTGTCAGCCAGGGCGGCCAGCTGATTGGCGCGGACCACGTTGGCGATGTAGGTGAAGTCGCGCGAGTAGGTGCCGTCACCATTGATGCAGGGCGCTTCGTGCCGGAGCAGCGCGATGGCGAATTTGGGAATGACGGCGGCGTAGGCGCCGAACGGGTCCTGGCGTCGGCCAAAGACATTGAAATAGCGCAGGCCGATGGTGTCGATGCCGTACAACGAGGTGAAATTGGCCGCGAACAGCTCGTTGACGTACTTGGTGATGGCGTAGGGCGAGAGCTGCCGGCCCAGCTGGTCCTCCACTTTGGGCAGGGTGGCATTGTCGCCATAGACTGAGGAGCTGGAGGCGTACACGAACCGCTTGACCTTCGCCTCCTTGGCCGCGAACAGCATGTTGACAAAGCCGGTGATGTTGACTTCCGTCGAGGTCATCGGGTCGTTGATTGACCGCGGCACCGAGCCCAGGGCCGCCTGATGCAGGACGTAATCGGCGCCGTCGACCGCGCGGCGGCAGACTTCGCGGTCGCGGATGTCGCCTTCCTGAAGCTGGAAGCACGGCTGGTCCAGAAACGGGGCGATGTTTTCGCGCTTGCCGGTCGAGAAGTTGTCCAGGCAGACGACGTTGTTGTCCTGGGCCAGGAGTGCTTCGACCAGGTTGGAGCCGATGAAGCCGGCGCCGCCAGTGACCAGGACGCGGGAATGCGTGATGATTTTGCTCATGTTGTCTTGTCCGTTTACAGGGCGCGGAGGTGAAGGGCTGGAGGGCGTGCGGCGTCCTGGCCACCGCTGGTGGTTTTCGCCGTCCGACAGGTGTGTCGAGCCTCGGGTAACTATACTATCTGATGGCGTTTTAGCCAATGGATCAGGTTGAAAACGGCCCAGAGGCGCGGCCAGGGCACCCGGCCGGCCTGGTAGCCTTTCCACAATTTTTGCATGGCGCTGGTCACGAACAGCGGGTGTGGCTGGTTGAACGTGTCGGCCAGTTCGGCCTGCCAGAGGTCGCGGAGGAGTTGTTCGAACGGCAGGACAAAGCCCCGTTTGGGCTGCTGGCCCAGTGCCGGCGGCAGTCCGGCGGCGGCGATCAGGAGGGGCTTCTGGCAGTCCGGGGCGATTTTGGCGGGGCCGGGCAGGCGGAGCAGATGCTCGACGACGCGATGGTCGAGCAGCGGCACGCGGATTTCCAGGCCGTGGGCCATGCCGGCCTGGTCCGTGTCGCGCAGCAGGGTGGAGCGCAGGTAGGTGTTCAGTTCCAGGAACGAAATGCGGTTGATGTCGTCTCTGCCGTAGGCGCCGGCGGCCTCGTCCAGTGCGCCGAAGGCGATGGTGTACCAGTCTTTGACCAGTGTCGTTTCGCGGCGCGGCGCCAGCGCCAGCCGCGTCGTTTCGGAAAAAATCTGCCGGGTGTAAAAGTAGGGCGAGAGCGGGCAGGCGGTCAGCCCGGCGACTTTGTGCAGGTCCTCGCGGTCCAGCAGCCGGGCGGCCAGGCGCAGGAGCCGCCGCAGGGCCGGGTGGTCTCGCAGCCGCTGTTCCAGGCGCAGCAGTCGCCGTGGCCGGGCAAAGCCGTCGTAGCCGACGAACAGCTCGTCGCCGCCGACGCCGGAGAGCACGGTCTTCAGGCCGGTTTCGCGGGTGAGGCCGGCGACCAGCCAGGTGTTCAGGCCATCGATGCTGGGCTGGTCATAGTGGAGCAGGGCGTCGGGCAGTCGGCGGCGCAGGTCTTCGGCGGAGATTTCCAGCTCTGTGTGGATAGTCTGGCAGCGGGCCGCCATGGCGGCGGCCTGGCGTCGTTCATCCAGGCGTTGGTCGGTGAAGGCAATGGTGAAGGTATGGATGTCGGCCGTGGTGGCCTGGCGCATCAGGGCGACGACCGCGGCGCTGTCGATGCCGCCGGAAAGGAAGGCGCCGATTTTGACATCGGCGGTCATCTGCAGGGCGACGGCTTCCTTGAGCAGCTCGGCCGTGCGCGCCTGCCGGTCTTCGGGCGGATGCGTGGGCGTCGTCAGGTTCGGCGTCCAGAAGGGCGTCGTCGCCCCAGGCTGTTGCAACCGGGTGCACAGCAGGCTGGCGGCAGGCAGGGAGCGGATGCCGCGTACGAGGGTGAATGGCTCCTGGACCGAGCCGTAGGCCAGATAGGCGTCCAGGCCGGCCGGGTCAAGCTCGCGGTGAACCAGGCCGCTGGCCAGGATGGCACGGACCTCGGAGGCGAAGACCAGGCGGCCGTCGGCAAAGGCGTAGTACAGCGGTTTGACGCCCAGGTGGTCTCTGGCCAGGACGAGGCAGCGCCGGAAAGCATCCCAAAGCGCGATGGCGAAGATTCCCCGCAGGCGGCGGGCAAAGTCGAGTTGCCACTGCGCGTAGGCTTTGAGCACGACTTCGCTGTCGGACTTGGTCTGGAAAGTGTGGCCGAGCCCCTCCAGGACGTGGCGCAGGTCCTGGTAGTTGTAGATTTCTCCATTGAAGGCGAGGACATGGCCGTGCTGCGGGTCGGTCATGGGCTGGCCAGCGGCCAGGGAGAGGTCGATGATGGCCAGGCGCCGGTGCCCAAGTTGGAGTCGCGGGTCCGGGCAGACGGCGCCTTCGCCGTCGGGGCCGCGGTGCGCCAGGGCGCTGACCATGGCGTCCAGCGCCTGTTCGGGAATGGGGCCGGAAACGGCTGGGGTGACGTTCAGGATGCCGGCAATGCCGCACATGGGAAAGCTCCTGGTTCGTAGACGGCGAGAGGTGCGGCCGCGGCGGTGTTCACGCCCGGCGGGGTGGGCTCGTCACGCTCGCAACCAGGGTGGCGCCGCCGTCCAGGCCGCCAGCCGGCGCGGGGTCAGGGCAGTGCCGCGGCCCAGGCCGCCAGGCGGCTGTCGAGAATGTCTCCCCCGGTCTGGCAGGTGGTGAGGAAGGCCCGCAGGTCAGGCCGGGGCACGAGGATGACCTCGATGTCCTCGCCCTCGTCCGGTTCGGGGCAGGGCGAGGCATTTTCCCGTCGCTGTTCGTCGACGGCTATGAAGACCATGTCCACCAGTTCGCCGGTCAGTCCGGCCGAGCTGCTGGTCAGTCCGGTCGAGCTGGTCACGGCGCCGGTGAAGCCGGTTTCTTCGCGCAGTTCGCGGGCGGCGGCAGTCAGGGCGTCTTCGCCGGGATTGATCAGTCCGGCCGGGAATTCCACGACGAATCCGTCGAGCGGCGGCCGGTACTGCCGGATCAGAACGACTCGGTTGGACGGGTGCAGGGTGGCGATCACCAGGGCGGCATGCTGGGCCGGGCGACGCTGGGCCGCCTCCCAGGAGCGGACGGCGCCGCGACGGTCGCGGTACTGCCGCCGTTCCAGTTGCAGGAACCGGCCCTGCAGCAGGACGTCCGTTGCCAGGAGTTGTGGCCGCGAATCGCTCATGGTCAGTAGGTCACCACCAGCGCCAGGATTTCCAGCGGTTCGTCGCCGACGCATTCGACGCCGTGCGACTTGCCCAGGCCGGTCAGGACGGCGTCGCCGACGGTGATTTCCGCGGTGACGCCGTCGTCGACGACGCGGCCGCGGCCCTTGAGGACGACGTAGACCTCGTCTTCGCCGGTGTGCTCATGCAGGCCGATGCCGGCGCCTGGCGGGATGATGAGCTTGGCGCAGATGCGGATATGCTGGCCGCCGCATTCGGTTTTGCGGAAATAGTGCTGCAGGGTGACTTCGCCGGGGCCGCCTTTCATGTTGGCTCTGGTTTCCTGCTCGTAGGTGTCGTTGTGCTTGATCATCGGGGCGTGTCCTGTGCAATGGGGTGGTGGCCGGCCCGGCCCGGCCGGGTTGGGCTGGGCCGGGGTGACGGGACGGCCGCGGCGTCGGGCCGCGGTCAGTTCGTTTCGGCGCCGTTGCCCTGGTTGCGGTTGCGGATGGCGAGGCGGACGATGCGTCGCGGGTTGGCTTCCAGGATGTCGGCGACAATCTGGTCTGTTTCAAGGTGCGCGCCTTGTTCGGGGATTTTCCCCAGGACGGTTGAGATGTAGCCGCCGAGGGTGTCGAAGTCTTCCTCTTCGGAGATGTCGGTCCCGATCAGGGCGTTGACATCCCAGATGGGCAGGCGGCCGTCGACGATGTAGCTGCCGTCGGCCTGCGGCTCGGTGTCGCTCACTTCCTTGTCGTCGTATTCGTCATGGATGTCGCCGACGATTTCTTCGAGGATGTCCTCGAAGGTGACGATGCCGGCCGTGCCGCCGTATTCGTCGAGGACGATGGCGAACTGGTTGTTGTTCTGGCGGAATTCCTCCATCAGGTCGCCGATGTTCTTGGTTTCGGGGATGAAGACCGCCGGGTGGGCCAGGTCGCGCAGGCTGGTGACTTGGGACAGTTTTTTTTCGTCAAGCAGGTCTTTGGCGTAGATGACGCCGAGGATGTGGTCGATGCTGTTGTTGTAGAGGGGTATTCGGCTGTGTCCCGATTCGATGATGGTGTGCCGGACATCGGCGATGGTGGCATTGGCTTCGATGCCGTCGACGTCGACGCGCGGGGTCATGATTTCGTGCACGAAGGTCTGGTCGAGGGCAAAGGCGCCGAGGATCATGCGGCGTTCATCCTCCTGGATGCCGTTGTCGGCATTGTCGTTGCCCATGCTGCTTTCGATGAGGGAGAGGATTTCATCTTCGGCGGTCGGTCCGGACGTTGTGCTGGTGGCGCCGGCCTGTTGTTCGCGGAGGCGCCGGGCCAGGGCGGCGAGCGGCCAGGTCAGCGGGAAGAGGATCCAGCTCAACAGCCGGAAGATCGGCAGGAAGAAGCAGAGGAAGCGGGCGGCGGCGACCAGGGAGATGAATTGTCCAGCCAGCTCCATGGCGGTATAGCCGATGACCACGATCAGTCCGGGCAGGGCGAATCTGGTCAGCGGGGAGACGCCGTTGTCACTCATGACCTGCTCCCATTCGCTGAAGCATTGGGTCAGCAGCAGGAAGGAGAGGAGCACGGCCAGGTGGCTGGCAAAGCGCCACTCGTCTTTGAAGGGGAACCAGACGTCGAGGCGTTCCGCCAGTTTTTCATTGACGTCTTCCAGGCGGCGCAGCTTGCCGCCGCTGAGTTTTCCCAATTCCAGGCAGGCCAAGGTCAATATCGCGGTAATGACGGTCATGACGATTGACGCATAAAGCCATAAATGCGGATCCATGTATTCTTTCTTGGTTGAGATGGGGGTTTCGGCGGCAGCGCTTCCGGGAGGAAGCTGTCGCCGGCCGCGGGCACGGCCGTCGTTGCCGCCGGTGAGAACAAGGGCCAAGGCGTGTCCGGCAGGTCATCCGGCTGGGCTGAGTCCGGCGGGTGCGGCGGGTGGCGGCCGCCTGTCCGCGGGCGACTCAGCTTGGCAGGAAGTCATCCAGGGGGAATTGCACTTGCAGCGCGGACATGACGCGGTGTTCGGCGGCTCGCATCCGTTTTTGCGCTGCGGGTTCAAGGTCGTCGTAATCCGCGAGATGCAGCATGCCGTGGACGGCATAGAGGACCATCTCCCGCGAGGGCGTGTTGCCATAGGCCGGTCCGGCCGTGCCGGCGACGTCCGGGCAGACGTAGATTTCAGCCGCGACCTCAGGCTCGCCCGCCGTGTCGTCGTCATCGTCATCGCGGTCGCCATCGTCGGTTTCGCCGGTCTTGTCGGTCAGGCCGGGTGTGGCGGCAAGGTGTTTGGCGGCATCGGCGGGCTGGTGGTCGTCCGGGCAAGTCTGTTCCGTTGCCCGGAGGTCAAAGGTCAGCACATCGGTTGGGCCGTGATGTCCCAGGCTGGCTTCGTTCATGGCCGCCATGGTGTCGGCGCCGACCAGGTTGACCTGCAGCACGCCCGCAAAACGGTTCAGGCCGATCAGGCGCTGGGCTTCGTCCAGGACTGCCAGCAGGCGTCTTCGTTGCCGTAATGCCGGAGAGCGGCGTTCTTTGGCCAAGTGAATGATCATGGTGTTGAAGCGTCACTGCCTTTGTCGTTGGCTTTGGCCGTCGCCGTCGCCGTCGCCGTCGCCGGGTTCTGCGTGGCTTCAGGCGTGGCTTCGGCTTCGGGTTCCTTCGGCTTGGCCGGGGGCGGACCTTGGGGGCGCTCCTGTTCGGTCGCCTCGGTGGAGGGTTGTTTCGGGTATTCGGGTCGGAGGTGATGGATGTTGCACAAGGTTTTGACGATCTGGTCGCGGATGCGGAACAGCTCGGCCAGGGTCAGGCAGGCGTTGTCAAACTGGTGCGACTGCATTTTGGTCATCAGCAGTTCGTTGACTTTTTGCGTGATGTTGGCCGAGGTCGGGTGTTCGCGGCCGCGGACCAGGGCGCGGACCGCGGCTTCGCAGGTGTCGGCGATTTCCACGATGACGACTTCGGGCCGCTGGGGCCTGGGTCCGTTGTAGCTGAAATCGTGCAGCTCCGGCGGCGGGAGGTTTTCATCCTTGGCTTGGTTCAGGGCCTTCTGGTAGAAGAAGGGGATCAGGCTGTCGCCATGATGTTGGGCGATCGCTTCGCAGATGGGCCGTTGCAGGCGGTATTTGCGGGCCAGTTCCATGCCAAAGCGGACATGCTCCCGGAGCACGCGGCTGCTTTCCTCGGGCGACAAGGTGTCGTGCGGATTGGCCTCGCCTTCCACCTGGTTTTCGGCAAACAGCTGCGGGGCGCAGAGCTTGCCGATGTCGTGGAAGTAGGCGCAGACCTCGGCCAGGGCGGCGTTGGCGCCGATGGCGCGGGCCGCTTCGCTGGCGAGTCGGGCGACATCCAGGCTGTGCTCATACGTGCCCGGGGCTTCTTCCTGCAGGCGCAGCAGCAACGGGTGGTCACGGTCGTTCAGTTCGTTCAGCTTGTAGGTGGTGATGATGTCGAAGAAGCGTTCAACCACGAGGGGGAACAGCAGCAGGGCCAGGATGACCAGCAGCGCGTTGCCAAAGGCCAGGAGCAGAATCGAGCTCCAGAACGGCGTGAAGCCGCCCCAGACCCAAGGCAGGGGCCGGTGCCAGGCGAAAAACAGGGTCAGCAGGATGATCGTCAAGGTTACGCCCACGCCGCCGAGCAGAAAGCCCATGCGCTTGTGGATGTCGACGAAAAGCACGGCCCCGGCCATCCCGCCGAACAGCGAGTACAGATAGAACTGGAACAGGTTCTCGCCGCCGATCAGCAGCGGCGTCAGCGAGGACAGCAGCAGCACCGCGCAAATCCCGATCCGCCGGCCCAGCAGATTAGAGGTCAGGGCGGGAATCAGGCAGACGGGCAGCAGCGCACACAGCTGCAGCGAGGCCCCGCTGAGATATTCCGCGAACAGCTTCTGCGACAGCAGGACGAGAAGGATGTGCAGCGACAGGAAAATGGTCAGCAGGATGATTCGGTCGACCTGGGAGAAAAGCTGCTGCTTGATGGCGAACAGCGCGGCGCCGAAGCAAAGCAGGATCAGGCCGCAGAGAAGCGCCGACTGGTGCAGCGGCAGCAGGCGCCGCATCTTCGCCGTCAGTTGCGGGAAGACATGGTGGTATGCCTGCAGCCGGACCACTGTCTCGGCCGTGCAGGTCTCGCCCCGGCGGACGATCGGGGTATCGGCCCGGACGCAGCGGAGCAGTCCGCCGGGGCGGTCCTTGGCCGGCACATTCGGGGTGATGGCCTCGGTGACAAAGGCCGGGCCCGGCGCCGTCGCCGGGCCAGGTCGCGGAACCGGATAGCAGAAGTCGACTTCGGCGATGATGTCGCCGGCGACGATCTGGCCGACCATGCGGTCGGGCTGTTCCGGCAGCGGCGGAAGGCTGGTCCTGGTGCCGCGGCTGAACAGGAGGCAGACGTAGCACAGAGCCCAGAGAAGCAGGAAGCAGATCAGCATCGCGGTCGAGTCGCGGCGGTGATAGCGCCGGCCGTCGACGGTGATGGTGGCCTCCGCACGGGCGCCGTGCTCGGCATCAAGCTGACTGGAGGTGTTCTCGCTCATGGGCGGAGACGTCGTGGTGGGATGGTCCGGTCAGGCCGGTGGTTGGAAGAGGACAGCCGCGTTATGGCCGCCAAAGCCCATGCTGATGTTGAGGGCCAGGTTGAAGTTCAGTTTGCGGGCCTGGTTCGGGACGTAGTCCAGGTCGCAGTCCGGGTCGGGATGGTCCAGATTGATGGTCGGCGGGATGCATTGCTGGCGCAGGGCCTCGATGCAGACGAAGGCTTCGTAGCTGCCGGCCGCGCCGAGCATGTGGCCGGTCATGGATTTGGTGCTGCTGATGGCGACTCGCCGGGCATGGTCGCCGAGAGCCCGTTTGATTGCCATCGTTTCCACCTTGTCGTTCAGCGGGGTTGAGGTGCCGTGCGCATTGATGTAGCCGACCGCGTCGGCGGGCTTCCCGGCCTGGCGCAGGGCCATGGTGATGGCTCGCGCGGCGCCGTCGCCTTCGGCATGTGGCGCCGTGATGTGGTAGGCGTCTCCAGTCGTCCCGTAGCCGACGATTTCGGCCAGGATTTCGGCGCCGCGGTTCCGGGCGTGGTCGGCGTCCTCCAGGACCAGGATGCCGGCGCCTTCGGCCGGGACAAAGCCGTCGCGGTCGCGGTCAAATGGCCGGCTGGCCAGCTGTGGTTCATGGTTACGTTCCGACAGTGCCCGCAGCGAGGAGAAGCCGGCCTGCCCGATCGGCACGATGCTGGCTTCGGCGCCGCCGGCCAGCATGGCGTCGGCGTCGCCGCGCTTGATGATCCAGTATGCCTCGCCGATCGAGTGCAGGCCGGTGGCGCAGGCGCTGACAATCCCGAAGTTGGGTCCCTGGAAGTTGTAGCGGATGGCCAGGCGGCCGGCCGCCATGTCGGAAATCATCATGGGGACGGTCATCGGGGAGACGCGTGCGGGCCCCTTGGCGTCCAGGTTGGAAATCTGCGTCGAGAGGGTCAGCAGCCCGCCGATGCCGGAGGAGACCAGCACGCCGACGCGGGTGGGGTCAAAATCCGGGTCGCTGCTGATGCCGGATTGGCGCACGGCCTGTTCGGCGGCGGCCACGGCATATTGGCAGAAGGGGTCGTGGTGGCGGACTTCCTTCGGTTCCATGATGTCGCTCAGGTCAAGGTTCCTGACCTCGCCGCCGATCTGGCAACGGTAGCTGCTGGCGTCAAAATGGGTGATCCGGTCAATGCCGGATGTTCCGGCGAGGAGCTTGGACCAGTTGTCGGCCAGGTTGTTTCCCAGCGGGGAAACGACGCCCATGCCGGTGACGACGACTCTTCGGGATGCGGTCATTAAGACCTCCATTCGTGCTTGGGGCAGAGAGTGCGGCGAGGCACGATTGTATTCAGGCAGCTGCGGGGCGCAGCTGTGGAAACGCGTTGTGTGGTCAGTGGGACGAGACGATGCCCGGCGAGGATGCGTCGCCAGGGCGCCGGGGCGGGTGAGTGGGAAAAAGCGAAGGCCACATCCGGCACGCAGGGGGATGTGACCTCGCTCAGACCTCTGTTGTCATTGTTGAACAGGGGGAAAGGCGGCACCTGGGTCTGTCGAGGCCGGTCGCCTTGCGATAGCCCTTGCGGACCTCAGGCGTTGCCGTCGTCGTCGCCGGGGCCGATCTTGCCTTCAACGTAGCTGATCGCTTCGCCGACGGTGGTCAGCAGCTCGGCTTCCTCGTCCGGAATCTGGGTGCCGAATTCCTCTTCCAGGGCCATGACCAGCTCGACGGTGTCGAGGGAGTCAGCGCCGAGATCTTCCACGAATTTGGCCTCCGGCTGAACTTGTTCTTCTTTGACGCCGAGTTGCTCGACAATGATCCGGATGACGCGATCGCCGTTCTTTGACATGTTGGTTTTCTCCATGCAATGAGAATGTTGACAAGGAATGGTAAATGACAGGGACACTGTTCTTGCAGCCGTCAAGGGAGTCAACGGAAGGCGCCGGGCTGCCAGTGGCGTCCTCCTGAAGTGTACTGCCGCGGGCGGGGTCGGCATACGCACAAAAAAAAGTGCCCTTACTATAACACGCCAATGGCGAATGGCAAATCAGCCGGCTTGAGTTCTACATGGCCAGGCCGCCGTCCACGCACAGGACCTGGCCGGTGATGTAGGCGGCTTCGGGGCTGGCCAGGAAGGCGACGGCGCCGGCGATCTCCCCGGGGGCGGCGGTGCGGCCGGCCGGGATGAGTGTCAGCAGGGCCGCGCGGGCGGTCTCCGGCAGGGCCGCGGTCATGTCGGTTTCGACATAGCCCGGGGCGACGACGTTGACGGTGACCTGACGG
Organism: uncultured Lentisphaeraceae bacterium; assembly: GCA_964407145.1. Lineage (GTDB taxonomy): Bacteria > Verrucomicrobiota > Lentisphaeria > Oligosphaerales > Oligosphaeraceae > JAAZKI01. Next base: position 14,272 of record CAYOUR010000063.1, read on the forward strand.
GAGGCGAGTTCCTTGGCCACGGTTTTGCTGAGGCCGATCAGGCCGGCCTTGGCCGCGGCATAGTTGGCCTGGCCGGCATTGCCGGTCAGGCCGACGACCGAGGCGATGTTGACGACGCGTCCATAGCGGGCCTTCATCATGGTTCTGGCCGCCGCCTTCATGCAGTTGAAGGCGCCTTTCAGGTTGACGTTGATGACGTCGTCCCAGTCTTGTTCGGACATGCGGACCAGGAGGTTGTCGCGGGTGATGCCGGCGTTGTTGACCAGGATGTCGAGCCGTCCGAAGTCGTGCAGGACGGCGGCGACGAGCTGGTCGGCGGCGGCGGGGTCGGCGACATTGGCGGCATAGCCGGCGGTCTTGACGCCGAAGCGTTCCCCGATTTCGGCGGCGGTCCTGGTCGCGCCTTCGAGGGTCGTGCTGACGATGGCGACTTGAGCGCCGTCGCCGGCCAGTTTTTCGGCAATGGCCCGGCCGATGCCGCGGCTGGCGCCGGTGACGAGGGCCGTTTGTTCAGTCAGACGGGTGGTCATGGCTGTCTCGCTTGCTGGTGAAGTGGCGGGTAACCGGCAATCCTGCCGGGCGAAAGCAATAACATCCTTGGACTCGGCGCTGGCGTCAAGTTGCCCTGGCGGCAGCATCAGGCGTTTTTGGGTCAAGCCGTTCAGTTGAGGAGTTGGACGGCGTTTTCCAGGCCGGGCATGGAATTGACGGCGGCGCAGGGGAATTGGCGGTCCAGGCGCCGGATGAAGCCCGTGAGGACCTGGCCCGGCCCGAATTCGAGCAGCGCGTCGCATTCGGCGAGCATGACACGGGCGCATTGTTCCCAGCGCACGCTGCCGGAGACTTGCCGGGCCAGGTTGACGCGGATGGTTTCCGGCTCGGTTTCGCACTGGCCAGTGGCGTTCTGCGCCACCAGGCACGCCGGGGGCGACAGTGGACAGGCCTGGAGCAGGGGCCGGAAGGCGTCGGCCGCCGGTTGCATGAGCCGGGAATGGTAGGCGCCCGCGACCGGCAGCTCCACGACGCGCAGTTCGGCCTCCGCCAGCTTCTGCATGGCTTGACGCAGTCCTTCTCGGGCGCCGCTGATGACGATTTGCCCTGGACAGTTGTAGTTGGCAATGTCAATGTCAAAACCGGCGCAGACGTGGGCGACCAGTTCCGGGTCGCCGCCGATGATGGCGGCCATGCCGCCGTCGCTTTGCCGGCAGGCATGGTCCATCAGGCGGCCTCGCTCGGCAACGAGGCGCAGCGCGTCCGCCGCTGTCAGGACACCGGCCGCGTGCAGCGCGGAATATTCGCCCAGACTCAGGCCGCCGCAGATGGCCGGCGTCACGCCCGTGCGTTCAACCCAGGCTGCCAGGCAGGCCAGCGACATCGCCGTGATCGCCGGCTGGCAATTCGCGCAGGCCGTCAGCTCCGCCGCGGAACCGACAAAGCACAGCTCCGAAACAGAGCGGCCGAGAATCGCGTCCGCCGCGGTGAAAGCCGCCCGCGCCGCGGGCGACTGCTCGTAAAGGTCGCGTCCCATGCCGGGAGTCTGGGCGCCCTGGCCCGCAAACATGTAGCCGATACGCTTGCTCATGGAGTTTTCTGTCCAACTTTGATGGGTGGGGAACATGGGCCGGCCGTCGCCCCTGGGCATGCCGGTGTTTCGCTACCTCGAAACGCCCGGCGGGGCGCCGGGCGGCACGGATTTCGGAGGCCGGGGCTGAGGGCAGGGCTGCCACTCCGGGACGTTGTCGCCTGGAAGTTGACCGCGCCGGTTACGGCGCGTCGCCGGCAATCCGGCTGGTGTCATCCTTGGCGAGGCCGGGGTGGAGGCTGTCCAGGAAGGCTGCGCCGCGTTTTGGGCGTAGCCGTTGCGTTATTCAGGGAAGGTTGAGTGCCTTGACCTGGGCCGTGATGGTTTCGTTGATGCGCAGGCGGACGAAGTCGCCGGCGGCATGGATGCCGTTGCGGACGGCCTTGGCGTCGGAAATGCCATGTCCGATGATGCAGGCGCCGGCCACGCCCAGCAGGGGGGCGCCGCCGATTTCCGAGTAATCCGTTACTTTGCGCAGTTCCGTGAAGGCGCCCTTGGCCATCAGGGCGCCGAGTTTCCACAGCAGCTTCTTCATGATCTGAGCCTTGACCATCCGGCCCATGGAGACAGCCAGCTGTTCACAGCTTTTCAGCATGACGTTGCCGACAAAGCCGTCGCAGACCACGACATCGACCTTGTCCGTGAAGAGGTCATGTCCTTCCACGTTGCCGATGAAATTCATGCCTTTGGCGTCCTGGAACAGCTTGAAGGCCGCCTGGGTCAGGCGGCTGCCCTTGCCGTCCTCGGTGCCGTTGCAGAGGATGCCGACGCGCGGTGACTTCTTGTGCATGATGACCGACGAGTAGATGTTGCCCATCAGGCCGTAGTGCAGCAGGTTCACGGGGGTGCAGTCCACATTGGCGCCGGCGTCCAGCAGCAGGAAACGGCTTTTCTCCGTCGGGAAGATGGCGGCAATTCCCGGTCGTTCAATGCCGGGCAGCACCGACCACTTGAAATAGGCCGAGGCGACAGCCGCGCCCGTGTTGCCCGCGCTGAACAGGGCCGCGGCCCGTTTTTTGCGAACCAGGTCGGCCGCGACGTTGATCGAAGAATCGCGCTTGCGTCGGACGGCGGAGACGGGATGCTCTCCCATTTCGACCACTTGGGTCGAGGGGATGACTTCAAGGCGCCGGTCGCCGAATTTGCCGACCCGGCGCAGCTCATCCTCCACCCGGTTCTGGTCGCCCACCAGGAAGATATGGTATCGGTCGCCGTGATAGTCCAGAACCTGGCCGACGCCCTCAACAATGGCGGCGGGAGCAAAGTCACCTCCCATGGCGTCGACGGCGATGGAGATCTTGGGCATGCCTGTCTACCTTATGAACAGCGGCTGCGGTGGATGGGCGGGCCGGCAGCTCATGGGCGCCAGGCCAGGAGATGCCCAAACCGGGGCGCGGCTTGAATCAAGCCTCGTCCTGATTGACGGTGAGGACCTGGCGGCCGTCATAGAAGCCGCACTTCTTGCAGACGTGGTGCGGCAGGCAGGCCGTGCCGCAGTTCGTGCACTTGTTGACCTGGACGCCCTGGTAGCGGTTGGCCGCCTTGCGGGTGCGGACCTTCTGCTTGCTGACTTTGCTTTGTTGAACAGCCATGGTGGTACTTTGCTCCTGAGTTTGTTGGCGCCAGAGGCGCGGGGTCGCGACATGACTTGGCCGGGAGGCAAGCCGAATCTGCCCTCACAGCTGCAGATTGTCCAGCTTGCGCCACGGATTGTCTTCACCGGCAGCCGCCGCCGGGCTGCAGGCGCAGGGCTCGCGGTTCAGATTGCCGCCGCAGGACGGACACAGGCCGCGGCAGGCCTCTGAACAGAGAAAGCTCTGCGGAAAAACTAATAATATATCCTCGCGGATGTCGTCGGTCAAATCAATGACCTCGCCGACCACGTCTTCGCAGCGGTGAAAGACATCCTCAACGCTGACTTCGCAGGGGGCGCTGTCCGTGCATCGGTCACACATCACCTCGATGCCCCCGGACAGTTTTCCGGAGACCAGCACGTCGTTGTTCACGATCGTCAGATGGAGCGTGAAACGCAGCGGCGACGAAAACGCGAACCGGTCCTCGGGGTCAATGCCCAAGGCCTGGAACGTGATTTCGCCCTCGTGCGTCACGCCGTCCGGCGGGATGTTGGCGGTGGGAAAATGCAGGGGATTCAACGCGCTCATCAGTGGTGTCTCACAACGGCATCATCAACAATCAGATCGACATCTCCGGGCCAGGGCATTCCTCGTTCGGCGCGCCCCAGTTGGTAACATGCCTATAATATACCCCCGGAAACCAAGAAAACAAAAACGCCGGAGGTCGGTGCCGGTGGGTTGTGGGCATGACTGGAACGTGGCTCGTGGGCGGGCGCGGCGACGGAATGCCATCCGGGCTGGCCCCGTGGTGGCTTTGGCGCCTGGCTGGGCGTTGGCGGCACGGGCGCGGCCGCGGCGGCGGCGCGTCAGGCATTATGACGACGGTGGTTTGGCGTTTCATTGGTTTTTTCGGCCAAAAGGCATTATATTAGGCGACGTTTGATTCCCCGACTGCCTTTGCCTCTGGTTTGGGCATAGACTAGCCGCCGGGAGCGGCACCACTTCCTAAATGAGAAGGAAAAGCACATGCAATTGAAAGACATCACGAATTCCAACCTGAAGGCCTGGCTGCAGAAGTGGATCGACCTGTGCGAGCCGACCGAGGTGGTCATCTGCGACGGCACGAAAGCCCAGTATGACGAAATCTGCAACATGATGGTCAAGACCGGCGGTTTCATCAAATTGGACAAGCCGGCCAATTCGTACTATACCCGCTCTGACAAGACGGACGTGGCCCGGGTCGAGGACCGGACCTACATCTGCTCCGCCCGCCAGGAGGACGCCGGCCCGACCAACCACTGGAAGGACCCCAAGGAAATGCGGGCCGAGTTCGATGTCCTGTTCAAAGGTGCCATGAAGGGGCGGACCATGTACGTGATTCCCTTCAGCATGGGGCCGATCGAATCCCCGATCTCCAAGTATGGCATTGAGATCACCGACAGCCCGTACGTTGTGGTCAACATGTGTATCATGACTCGGGTTGGCAGCGTCATTGTCAACAAGATCAACGACGGCGCCCCGTTCGTCAAGTGCGTGCATTCGGTCGGCTACCCCCTGGATGACGACAAGGCAGACCTGCCGTGGCCGAGCGCCCCGATCGACAAGAAGTACATCACGCATTTCCCGGAAGACCGCGAGATCATCTCGTTCGGCTCCGGCTATGGCGGCAACGCCCTTCTCGGCAAGAAGTGCTTTGCGCTCCGCATCGCCTCGGTGCAGGCGCACGAAGAAGGCTGGATGGCCGAGCACATGCTCATCCTCAAGCTGACCAGCCCGAAGGGCGACGTGAAGTATGTCGCCGCGGCCTTCCCGAGCGCCTGCGGCAAG
>CAYOUR010000064.1:0-611 GCA_964407145.1 uncultured Lentisphaeraceae bacterium
TTCGGCGGCGCCGCCACCTGCCTGGGAGGCGCCATCCGCGACCCGCTCTCCGGACGCTCCTACGTCTACCAGGCCATGCGCATCACCGGCGCCGGCGACCCCCGAACACCCCTGGCCGACACCCTGCCCGGAAAACTCCCCCAACGAAAAATCACCACCACCGCCGCCGCCGGCTACTCCTCCTACGGCAACCAGATCGGCCTGGCCGCCGGCAAGGTCCAGGAAATCTACCACCCCGGCTATGTCGCCAAACGCCTGGAACTCGGCGCCGTCATCGCCGCCGCGCCCAAGGCCAACGTGCTCCGCGCCCAGCCTGCCCCGGAAGACGCCATCCTCCTGATCGGCGGACGGACCGGCCGCGACGGCTGCGGCGGCGCCACCGGCTCATCCAAAGCCCATACCGGCGACTCCCTCCAGCAATGCGGCGCCGAAGTCCAGAAAGGCAATCCACTCACCGAACGCAACATCCAGCGCCTGTTCCGCAACCCGGCCTTCTCCACCCTGATCAAGCGCTGCAACGACTTCGGCGCCGGCGGCGTCTGCGTCGCCATCGGCGAACTGGCCCCGGGCCTGACCGTCGACCTGGACCTGGTGCCCAAGAAATACGACGG
>CAYOUR010000064.1:621-5720 GCA_964407145.1 uncultured Lentisphaeraceae bacterium
CGATCTCCGAATCCCAGGAACGCATGGCCTGCGTCATCGCCCCCGAAAACGTGGCCGCCGCCATCGCCCTGGCCCAGGCGGAGAACCTCGAAGCCACGCCGGTCGCCAAGGTGACCGCTGAACCGAGGCTGACCATGACCTGGCGCGGCCAGACCATCATCTCGCTGGCCCGGTCCTTCCTGGATACCAACGGCGTCACCCAGCACGCCGAGGCGTTCATCACCGCACCCGACCCGGAAGACGACTTCTTCACCCGCCGCCCCGCCTGGAAACACGACGGCTCGGACCTGGCCCAGGACTGGCTGGACAACCTCCGCGACCTGAATGTCTGCTCCCAGAAAGGCATGGTCGAGCGGTTTGACGCGACCGTCGGCGCCTCGACCGTCCTCAGCCCGTATGGCGGCAAGACCCGCCTGACCCCCAACGAAGCCATGGCCGCCAAGCTCCCGGTCGACACCCGTACCGACGACTGTACCCTGATGAGCCACGGCTTCAACCCATGGCTCTGCGAGTGGAGCCCGTTCCACGGCGCCCTGTTCGCCGTCGTCGAGGCCAATGCCAAAATCGCCGCCGCCGGCGGCGACGTGAACGACGTCCGGATGTCCTTCCAGGAATACTTCGAACGCCTGGGTGACGACCCGGAAAAATGGGGCAAGCCCCTGGCGGCCCTGCTCGGCGGCCTGCGCGGACAGCTGGAATTCGGCACCGCCGCCATCGGCGGCAAGGACTCCATGTCCGGCACGTTCGAGCATCTGTCCGTGCCGCCGACACTGGTCGCCTTCGCCGTCGCGCCGGCCTTGGCCAGACGCGTCATCAGCCCGGAATTCAAAGGCGCCGGCGACCAGGTTTTGCTGCTGCCCGCCCCGCGCGACCACCGCCAAATGCCGGACTTCGAACGCCTGCGCCAGCAGTTCGCCCGCCTGAAACGCTGGATTCACGCCGGGCAAATCGCCGCCGCCCACACCGTCGGACACGGCGGCGTCGCCGCCGCCGTCAGCAAAATGTGCTTCGGCAACTGGCTCGGCTTCGACTTCGACCCGAATTGGCCCGCTGACCAGCTCTTCTCACCCGACTATGGCGCCATCATCATCGAAGCCCGGCCCGGACTGGGGCCGGAAGGCCTGGACGGCGCACTCCCCCTCGGCCGCACCACCGCCGAACCCGTCATCCGCGCCGGCAAAACCGCCATCCGACTCGACGACGCGGTCGCAGCCTGGCAGGAACCGCTGGAAAAAGTCTTCCCGACCAGAGCGGCCGATGTCCCGTCCGCGGCGCCCTGGGCGCCAAGCACGCACCCCGAGCCGCGCCGGACCAAAGTCGCCCTCAAGGCCCGGCCCCGCGTCTTCATTCCGGTCTTCCCCGGCACCAACTGCGAATACGACACCCAACGGGCCTTCGAACGCGCCGGCGCCGTCGTCGACACCTTCGTGGTTCGCAATAAATCCGCCGCGGACATCGAGCTGTCCGTCGCCCACCTGGCCAAAGCCATCGCCAACGCCCAGATCATCGCCTTCCCCGGCGGCTTCTCCGGCGGCGACGAACCGGACGGCTCCGGGAAATTCATTGCGACGACCTTCCGCAATCCGCGCGTGGCCGCCGCCGTCACCGAGATGCTGAACAACCGCGACGGGCTGGTCCTCGGCATCTGCAACGGCTTCCAGGCCCTGATCAAGCTCGGGCTGGTGCCGTACGGGGAAATCCGGCCGCAGCTTTCGCCGACCGACCCGACCCTGACTTTCAACACCATCGGCCGGCACGTGGCCACCACCATCGACACGGTCGTGACCTCCAATCTGTCCCCCTGGCTACGCCATTGCCAGCCCGGCGAGGTCCACGCCATCGCCGTCTCCCATGGCGAAGGACGCTTCTTCGCCTCCCCCGAACAGGTGCAGGACCTGCTCGCCAAGGGCCAGGTGGCCTTCCAGTATGCCGGGCCGGACGGCAAGCCGGCAACCGACATGCCCTGGAACCCCAACGGCTCCATCGCCGCCATCGAAGGCATCACCAGCCCGGACGGACGCGTCCTGGGCAAGATGGGCCACAGCGAACGCGGCATCGACACCCACATCTCCCGCAACATCCCCGGCGTGCACGGCCAGGGAATCTTCCAGGCCGGCGTCGATTTCTTCGCGTAAACCAACAGACAGACACCGATGAACGACGGTTTTTCCAGCGGCGTCCAGCGGCGTCCAGCGGTGGTTCTTTCCGGTCTTTCCGGTCTCACTTCCAGCGGTCGAACTCGAGGCGCCAGGCCGCCGTGTCCTGCTGGAAGTCGATGCTCTTCCGGATGACACCGATGAACGCCGGTTTTTCAATCGGTGTTCATCGGTGTCCATCGGTGGTTCTTTCCGATCTCACTTCCAGCGGTCGAACTCGAGGCGCCAGGCCGCCGTGTCCTGCTGGAAGTCGATGCTCTTCCGGATGACACCGATGAACGCCGGTTTTTCAATCGGTGTTCATCGGTGTCCATCGGTGGTTCTTTCCGATCTCACTTCCAGCGGTCGAACTCGAGGCGCCAGGCCGCCGTGTCCTGCAGGAAGTCGATTCTCTTCCGGATGACCAGACTGTCATCCAACGCCGACTTGGCCACGACGAGCCCGCGATTGGCGTGGCGTTCGCGGAAGCCGTCCGGGGCGATGACGAACAGATTGCCGCGTTCGCCGGCGGCGCGCGTCATCCGACCCTGCAGCGTCATCGTCTCCGCGTCCCAGCTGGCCTCGTCCAACTCCGCCTCACCCTGCAGCACGTGCAGGTCGGTGGACAGTATCCACGGATGCGGCCGCAGCTTTTCCAGGCGGAAGACAGCGGCGCTGTTGCCCGCGACCTGCACTTGGCGCCGGCCGCGGTACACGCCGCGGTACGTCTCCTCCCAGAAGTCATACATGCGGCAGTCGGCGTCCGCCGGCAGGCCGAGCATCTCAGCCGGCAAGTCGACCTCGCGGAAACCGTCGTTCAGATTGAACACCGCCACCACCAGCCAGGTCGCCCACGGCTTCACCACCGTCGCTACGAAAATCCGGACGAAATCGTCGTCGACATCGGTCCTGGTGAACAAGTCGACGGGCCGCGGCATGCTCCGGGCCCGCGGCATGACCATCTTCAGCATGGCCAGACGCTCCGGGCTCATGCGCGCCAGGTCGTCCCCCAGGAACACCGGGCTGGGACTGATGCCGAACAAAGTCACGGCCAGACGTGCCTCGGACAACGGAATCGGCTTGTCAATCGTCAGCATGTTGCTGTTGCAGTTGAAGAACCGGCCATGCGCAAAGGCCCACATCGCCAGGTTGTTGACCGCATTGCGGTTGGGCGCCCCGGAGGAGCCGAACGACCCGTTGATGACGTAATTGGCCGGATACGACTTGAACTGCGGCTCCAGCGGCCGCCCTTCGCAGTAGTCCAGGCCGATGCGGCTGGAGCTGGCGGCGCCGATATGCTTCAGCGACGCCCCGGTCGCCACCAGACGGTGCGTGCCTGGTGCCTGAAAACGCGACAACGACCGCAGAAAACGCCGGTGATGCTCGCCGCCAAAGCCGTGCCGACGCTCATCCGGATGGTACACGCCCGACTCCAGAAAATCCAGCATGTAGTAGCTGATGCCCCATTCGGCATACTGGCGCATGACGCCGCCCACGTATTCAAGCGCCTCCGGGCAGGCCGGGTCCAGGGCATACAGCGGCGGCAGCGTGCCGTCCGCCCGGCGCCGCCCCCAATGCCAGACGCCGCGCGGCGCCGGCTGGCCATCCGCCCCGCGGATCACATACGGCAGCATCCGCGCAAAGTCCGCCGAACCCTCGGCCAGATAAAATGGATTCATCCAAAAGCCCGGCTTGAGGCCGGCCGCCATGATCTCCCCCAGAATCGTCCGCACGCCGTCCGGAAAGGCCACGTCATTCGGCACCAGCCAGTTGCCGGGCAGGCCGTCCTGCAAATTGGCGATGCTGATCCAGAAGTACTCCAAGCCGAGCTTGCGCAAACCCGGCGCCGCCGTCAGCTGCCGCCGAATCTTCTCCGACATGGTCTCGGCTTTGGTGCTGATCATGGTGCCGCCGGTCAAACCGATAAAGCCGTGGCCAGGAAGCTCAGGCCGGTAAATCGCGTGCACGGCGTCCGCCCACCGGCACAGCTCGTCATACGGTTCGCCGGAATTGCCCAAGCGGAGCGCCACCTCGTCTGTCACGATCTCCTCCCCGCCACCGAGGATGTGGCCCTCGCCGCGAATCAGGCAGTCCAGGCAAACCAGCGAGCCGTCCTCAGGCGCGAATTGGCTGTTGAACTCCACCGTGTTGCGCTCAAAGGTCAATTGCGCCGCAAAAAAAGTCTTCCGGGCTGGAAGGTTGTAGACCAACCCCAGCGGCACGGTGTGATGCACCGCCCCATGCCGCGCGCTCACCACACGGCTGACATAGTTGTACGCCAGTGTGTCGGCAAACCCGAAAACACAACGATGCGCCAAACGGCCGGAGATGTCTTCGCCATCGCCGTCCTCGCGATGCGTCAACAACACGATGTCGCCAATGCGCACCGGTTCACTCCCGCTGTTGCGCAACGTCAGCGAGACCACCCCGTAGCCATCCTGCTCGCGATGACGCCAGCAGTATTCCACCGCCGTGCCCGCCAGCACGCCCCGAACCTCGCCGGCGCCAAGCGCCGTCGGCTCGGCCAAGGCCCTGACGCCCCCGTCCACCTCAACACTGCAGGCACCGCCGCAACGGCAGCGGGACCATAACTCCTGAACAGCAAACATGGCTCTCCACCTTGACTGCGGGTGATCCGACTCCAGATACCAACGGCGTCGGCATGATGCCGAACAAACATTACCATACCACGCAAGCACGCGGATTGCCAGTTCCAAGCCGAAAGGCGACGACAACAAAAAAACGCTCCTGCCGCCCTGGCGGCGCAACCTCGTACGCAGATAGCGCCCGCCAGGGCGGGAAGGTAGCCAGACCATCTTGGTCTGGCCACCTACGTGCGAGGGGGCGCCCGCCAGGGCTGGAAGCCCTGGCTACCTTTCCCTGCCACGGAGCAAAAAGCACACCAAGAACCGCCAGGGCGGGAAGGTAGCCAGACCATCTTGGTCTGGCCACCTACGTGCGAGG
>CAYOUR010000064.1:5820-18892 GCA_964407145.1 uncultured Lentisphaeraceae bacterium
AAAGCACACCAAGAACCGCCAGGGCGGGAAGGTAGCCAGACCATCTTGGTCTGGCTACTCTCGCGTACGGAGGCGCCCGCCAGGGCTGGAAGCCCTGGCTACCTTCTGGCCCTGGCCACCTTCCCTACGCCCCATTCCTCAACACCAGTTACCCGGAACTGAATTGAAAAGCATCCAGGAAAACTTATAGTAAATGCTTTATTTCAAACAGCCGTTGCGTCACCCCACTCCCTTTTCAAGGACAGCGCATTCATGAAAAAAGTTCTGATTCCGACCAAGCTGGACAGCATTGCCAAGGACATCCTGAGCGCCAAGGGCTTCCATGTCGTCCAGGATTCTGAAACCGACCTCATGACCCTCCTGGCGGCCCATCCGGACGCCGAAGCGCTGGTCGTGCGCAGCGAAAAAGTCACCCCGGCCGTCATCGACGCCCTGCCCGGCCTGAAAACCATCGTCCGCGCCGGCGCCGGCTACAACACCATTGACATCAAGTACGCCCGCCGCCGCAACGTCGACGTCATGAACACCCCCGGCGCCAACTCCAATGGCGTGGCCGAGGAGGTCATCGCCATGGCCCTGGCCGCCTACCGGCACATCATCCCGGCCGACATCGACACCCGCCAAGGCGGCTGGGAAAAGAAAAAATTCATGGGGCGCGAGTTGACCGGCAAGACCCTCGGCATCGTCGGCCTCGGCAACATCGGCCAGCTGGTCGCCAAGCGCATGGCCGGCTTTGACATGAAAGTCCTGGCCTACGACCCGATTGTCGCCGCCCAGCGCGCCGCCGAACTGGGCGTCAAACTGACCTCCCTCGAAGACATCTTCGCGCAGGCCGACATCATCACCCTACACATCCCGGAAAATGACGAGACCCGCGGCCTCGTCAACCGCGACCTGCTCGCCCGCGTCAAAAAAGGCTGCCTGCTGATCAACTGCGCCCGCGCCGGAATCATCCATGAAAACGACCTCCGCGCCATCAAGAAAGAAAAGGGTCTTCTCTTCTGCACGGATGTCTTCGAAGCCGACGCGCCCGGCCCCAAAAGCGTAGCCGACATCGCCGACATCATGCTCCCCCACCTGGGCGCCAACACCGCCGAAGCCAACTTCAACGCCGCCAAGCGCGCCGCCGAACAGCTCATCGCCTACTTCGACAATGGCGTCAACACCTACGTGGTCAACAAAGGCCTGCCGGACAAGCTCAACGAGAGCTACCAGCAGCTGGCCTACCGCATCGCCTACGTGGCCCGCTGCTACATCGGCCGGCAGTCCCCGGTCCGCCAGGTGAAATGCAGCTTCTACGGCGAGCTGAGCCAGTTCGCCAAGTGGTTCCTGTCACCGATCTGCGCGGCCCTGTCCGAGCATTTCGAATACCAGCAGGACCCCGAGGAGGCGCAGTCGTACCTGCAGGACAAGGGCATTTCCTGCGAAATCCGCAACACCGACGAATCGAAGAAATACGGCAACTCGATGACCATCGACCTGGAAGGCCCGACGGGCTTTGTCAGCGTCCGCGGCACCATCGCCGAAAACAACCTGATGATCTCCCGCATCAACGACTTCGAACACGTCTACTTCGTACCCCGGGGCAACGCCCTGATCGTCGAATACTGCGACCGCCCCGGCGTGCTCGCCAAAATCACCGGCGCCTGCGCCGAGGAGAACATCAACATCGAGGACATCCACGCTCCGCGCGACCACGAGGGCAAAAATGCCATCGCCATCCTGATGACCGACAAGCCGGTGCCGGCGGCTCTGGCCGAAAAGATCAAGGCCGAAGTCAACGCCAAGGTCTCGTGCAGCATCGTCATGCCCTGACCGCCGCGGCCCTCACGACGGCGCCGCCACAGCGCGCGCCGCGCAGGCAAGCCGGCCTGGCGAGGTGCGGCCACGAAGTCCGCGCCGCCGGAATCGACGGCGTGGCAACGTCGCCAACAACCGAGACTGACCTGCCATGTCCAGCCTTGACATCATCTTGTGCGTCGCCTCCGTGATTTGCCTGCTGGCCGGCCTGGTCGGCTGCGTGCTCCCGGCCCTGCCGGGGCCGCCGCTGGCATACCTGGGCATGGTCGCCCTGCACTTCACCAGCCGCGCCCAGTTTCCCACGACAGAGCTCGTCTTCTGGCTGCTCGCGGCGCTGGTCGCCACCGCCGCCGACACCATCCTGCCCGTGCTGGGCAACAAACAATTCGGGGGCGGCAAACACGGCACCTGGGGGTGCGCCCTGGGGGTCATGGCCGGCTTTTTCCTGTTCCCGCCCTGGGGCCTGGTCCTCTGCCCGCTGCTCGGAGCCTTTATCGGCGAAATCACCAGCGGTAAGAAAATTCCGACCGCGATGCGCGCCGCGCTCGGGGCCTTTCTCGGCTTCCTGCTCGGAACCGTTGCCAAAGCCGTGGTCTGCGGCCTGATCATCTTCCGCTGCGCCCAGGCGGCCTGGTAGCCCGGCACTGTCACCATCCTCCGGTCCCGGTTGACAGGCGTGCCTGTTCGCGTTATGGTATGCAATTATCGCGCCGGCGCACCCCGCCGGCATGTCACCCGTTTTCCCTCCCAACCGCGTTCTGCCACACGTCCATTGTCCACCATTGTCCATTGTCCACTAACGTCCATTCGTGTCCACTAACGTCCACTGTCCACCAAGCCGCCCAGGCCGGTTCCCTCATGCTGAAAAACATCCCGCCCCTCGTCACTGCCCTGCTCCTGCTATCCATGACCGGTTGGTCACAGCCCGCGACGGCCGCCAAGCGGAACTCCCGCGGCGCCGCCGTCACCGATGTGTTTGAAATCGCCAAGCAGCTGGAAATCGCCCCGATGACCAGGCCGTCCTGGGCTTCCCCGGGCCAGACGCCCATTTTCCGGGTCGCCTGGATGAGCGACCTGCATATCATCGACCAGGAAAGCATTGACCTGGTCACGGCGGCCTGCCATGCCATCCGCGATGTCCTGAAGCCGAATTTCACCATGATCACCGGCGATAATTGCGCGTATGACCAGGGCCTCGATGACGCGGCCAAGCGCCTGCCGCAACCCCACCGACGCCAACTTTGGCTGAAGCAATTCCTCGACCGCGAACTGGCCTCGCCTTATTGCATCATACCCGGCGACAACTGGCCATGGGGCTTCGACCAGGTCTTCGGGCCGCACCATTACAGCTTCGACTTCGGCGGCATCCACTTCCAGTTCGCCGCCACCGACATCCAGGCCATCGGCACTGAAGGCTGCGCCGTCTTCTCGCCGGAAGCCTGGTCCTGGATGCGGCAGGACCTGCAGCAGAACGCCGGCAAACCGACCCTGTTCATCCTCCATGAAACACTCTGGCCCGCCACTTTCCTCGACGCCGAACAAACCGCGGCCATGCTCAACGCCAACCCGCACGTCCTTGCCGTCCTCAGCGGACACCTGCACCTGGACCTGGAATTCACCCGCGGCGCCTGGAAGCAATTCATCGCCCCGGCCATCGGCCGCAGTCACCGCCCGGCCTTCAAAGTCATCAGCCTCCTCCCGGACATGCTGCTCCTCGAAAGCCATGAATGGAACGCCGAGGCGAAGGCCTTCCAACAAGCCCCGAAATGGCAGAAAATCGACCTCCCGGAACACCTCCGGGCCGGGCTCAGCCCAAAACCGCTGGCCGGCTTCGCCCCGGAAAACCGCACCGAAATGCCCGCCGCCCCAAAACAGCGTGACGACACACTCAACCGCCGCGCCGGGGAACTCTCCGCCAGCATGATGACCTTCATCCTCAACGTCGGCATGGACAAACTCTTCGGACCTTGAACACGAATTGCAGCCCCTACGGCTAACGGCATCCGTGTCTATCGGTGTCCATCCGTGGTTCCTTGGGCGAAAGCCCGCCTTCACATCACGCCGACGATCGCCGAAACCCCCGCTACGCCATGCCGGTCCAGCCAGGCGTCCATACGGCTAACGGCATCCGTGTCTATCTGCATCCGTGTCTATCGGTGTCCATCCGTGGTTCCTTTGGCGAAACCCCGTCTTCACATCACCCCGACGATCGCCGAAACCTCCGCAACGCCATGCCGGTCCAGCCAGGCGTCCATGCCATCGATGATGTCCAGCAGACAATGCGGATTGCTGAAAATCGCCGTGCCGACGCCGACGGCGTTGGCGCCGGCCATCATGAATTCAATGGCGTCCTCGGCCGTTCCGACTCCGCCCATGCCGATGATCGGCACCTTGACGGCCTGACGGGCCTCATACACCATGCGGACCGCCACCGGTTTGATTCCCGGACCGCTGAGCCCGCCCGTACGGTTGGCAATCCGGAACTTCCTGGTCTCAATGTCAATCGCCATGCCGGGAATCGTGTTGATCAGGGAAATCATGTCACTGCCGGCATCGACCACGCAACGCGCAAAGTCGCCGATCTTCGTGACATTCGGGCTGAGTTTCGTGATCAGCGGCAGGCTGGTGGCGGCGCGAACCGCCGACACGACCTTGGCCGCCTGACCGAGGTCCGTCCCAAAGGCAATCCCGCCCTCCTTGATGTTCGGGCACGATATGTTGATCTCCAGCGCGGCAATGCCACGGCGCTCCTGCTCCAACCGCAAAGCCACCTCAGCGTACTGCTCAATCGTCCGCCCCCAGATGTTGACGAACACCGGACAGTCAAGGCCGCGCAGAAAAGGCAAATAGTCGGGATGGCTGATGAACTGGTCTATGCCGGGATTCTGCAGGCCGATCGCATTAAGCATGCCGCCAAAAACCTCAACCGTCCTGGGAGTGGGATTGCCGGCGGACGGAAACGGCGACACGCCCTTGACCGTGATGGCGCCAAGACGCTCAAGCGGTATCAACGAACGGTATTCCTTGCCATAACCAAAGGTCCCCGAAGCCGTCACGATCGGATTCCGCAACGCCACCCCGGCCAAGTCAACACGCAAATCAGCCATTACCGCTCCTGTTCCAAAAACCATGCCAGCAAAAAATCAAGAATCACTCCGTCGTCAGCAACAGACATCACGCAACCGGCGTAACCGGCCTCCAGCCGCCCCCGTTTTTCTCAACCCGCCCCCCATGCACCATGTCCATGGTCTACTCATGTCCATGGACTGTCCGCTGAGATCCACTGTCCACTAACCACCACAGCGCCGTCGGCAAGACGAATGCCATAATGTATATTATCAATAGCCAACGCCAATTGCAAAGGACGGACTGATGGGGCTTTTTGCCATAAAAAACCTGTACCTGGTCATCATGGCCATCCTGGCCGCACTGACGGCCCTGGCCGCCGTCGCCGGGCTTCGCCGCCGCCTGCGGCTGCGAAACTGGCTGCCCACGCCGCCTGACGGTCGATCTCAGGCCACTGCCGAGCGCCTGGCGACCGGCTGTACCATCGCCGCAGTCGCCGCCCTGCCGGCCGCGGCCTGGTTCAGCCGGCCATCGGCAGTCGCGCCCGAACCGGATACGGCCGTCTTCTTCCTTCTGGACTGCTCGGCCAGCATGCTGGCTGAAAGCCATTCGGCCAGTCGCCTGCACGAGGCCAAGACCATCATCACCGGCATGCAAGCCGATCTTCCGGAACTCCCCGTCGCCCTGGTGACGTTTGCCGGCAACGCCATGCTTGACTTCCCACCCAGCCGCGACCACGACAATTTTCGCCTCGCCCTCGCCGCGGTCAAACCGCAGCCAGGCTTCATTGCCGGCAGCGCCCCGTCCGCAGCCCTGCGCCTGGCCGAGGACACGGCGCGGGCAATCAAGGCCAGACCCGTCCTGATCCTGCTTTCCGATGGCGAAATCAACTCGGCGGACATGGCCCGGGAAGACGCACTCTGGGCCAATCGCCAGGCTCCGGCCCTGATCGCCGTCACCGGCATTCCCGGCACCCCCAAACCAATCCCCGCCAACAACGGCTGGGTGATGGACCCCGATACCGGAACGGCCGGCCTGAGCACAACCACCGACCGCGAACTGCTCCGCCTCGCCAGGCTCTCCCCGGCCCACTGGCGCCTGGCAGACCACACGTCGCCAACCTCCATACGCCGGCAACTGCGGCAACTGCTGGCTTCCGCACAAGCCGGCTCCACGGCCCAACGCCGACTGAATCATGCCCGAACTGCCCTGCTCGGAGCCTTGATCATGCTTACGGCCTGGATGGCGTTGAAACGCGGACTGTTCCGGCGTACTCGCCCGCCATCCAGCCATCACCCCGCCCTCGTGGCAATCGCGGTTCCGATGGCTCTGTCCGTGACACTCATGACCACCGCCGCGACCGCACAGCCGGCAGTCACGGCCATGCCGCCGGCAGCAGACCATCAACGCCTGGCTGACGACATCCGCAAAGAGCTGTTGCAGGACGACGTCCCAGCCGCGGAACGCGCCCGCCTCCTGGCCAATTGGGCCGCGCTGCTGCTCTGCCGCGAACCACCGGGGCAGACCGACCAGCCCCAAGCCCGGCAGGATGCCGCCGAGGCGGTTGCCCTCTGCCGCGAAGCCCTCCGCCTGCGCCCTGGTTATCAACCCGCCATCACCAACCTGACCGTCGCACGACAACGCCTGGAAAATCCGCCAGCACCGCCGGACATGAGCGGGATGACAACGGCCCAACCTGGCCAGCAAGCGCCCCACACGACCGGAACGCCGGAAAAAACCAAGCCGCATACCGCCCCCGACAACCAGGCATCGGCCACGCCGCCCGGCGTCAACAGCGCCACGGAATCTCACCCAGCCGCGGAATCCACGCCAGCGGCCGCCGAAGCGAATTCCCGGCACGCCCCCGGCGGCACCTGGCGCGACCTGCAGACGCGCCAGCGTTCCATCCCAGCCCGCCCACCCGGCGTCAAACCGTGGTGATGCACCCAGGGCAAGCAACCGGCCGCCCCGGCAATCTATCAATGCCTATGCCCAGACCCAAGCTGCCTGCGGCCTATCCGGCGTCCGAATGCACTCTATGTTGTCCACTCATGCCCACTCATGTCCACGTGTCCATCGTCCACTCATGTCCACTAACGCCCACAAACGCCCACTGTCCACTACTCCACCCGGTCGAATACGCGGACGTAATCGACGACGAAATAATCCGGCAGCAGGGCCTTGTCCAGAAGCGGGGACGGCTGGTCGCCCTTCCGGTACCCCATGCACTCCGTTGAAATCAGAATGAACTGCTCCCGCTGGGAGATTGGAAACGGCTTGGTCACGCGCCACGACTCGCGGCCATCGACATAGTAGACGTATTCATCCTGGTTCCATTCCAGGCCGAAGACGTGGAAATCATCCGGCGTGGGCTGCAGCTGGCGCGGCCCGGAGCCGCAGCTCTGGTGGTCCTCGGAATAGCCACCCCAGTGATTGTTGTGCGAAATGATCCCGTCGCGCGTGAAATTCTCCATGACATCGACTTCGACGCCAGCCTCCTCGGCCTTGGGCGTCGACCCGATGCACGGCGACTGCAGCCAGAAGGCCGCCCACCAACCCGGCTGCGTCGGCAATTGGCAACGGCATTCGTAATAGCCGAATTGGTGCATGAACTTCGGTTGCGCGAATTTCGCGATCGGCCAGTTGAACTTGCCCTTTTCGAAGCAGAACCCCTTGCCTGGACGGTCCAGATAGTTGCTGCCCGTCTGCAAATGCGGCGAATAATAATGGTCGCCTTTCTTCAGCAAGGTCAGCCGCAGATGGCCCTGGCCGTCCAGCACCGCGCCCTCGTCAGTGAACGTCTCATGCCGCTGCTGCAGAAGATGCAGACGGAAGTCCCATTTCGTGCGGTCCAGGACCTCGCCGTCGAACTCATCATGCCAGACCAGCTCCCAGCTCTTGCCTGCCGGAAGCAGGCTGTCCACATGCTTGCCCATAACTCGCTCCTTCTGTAACATTGTCACGGTGGTCGCCGCCGCTGGGTCCCGCGGCCGCCCTCATCCCAGTTCGACCTGCTCACGCATGTAGCCTCGGGCCCGCTGACTGTGCGTCGCCATGACGATGGTGACGCGCTGCTCCTGATTGAGCTGCTGCAGCAGCTCCAGCAGGACGGTCGCCCGCCCGGCGTCCAACTGCCCGGTCGGCTCATCCGCCAACACCAGCGCCGGGCACATCACCAGCGCCCGCGCCACCGCCACCCGCTGCCGCTCGCCGCCGGAAAGCTGCTCGGGAAAGTGGCTGGCCTTGCCGACTAATCCGACCAACTCCAACAGACGACGCGAACGCTCCGTGCATTCCTCACCGGCCGCCACCCCCGGCAGAGCCACATTCTCCAGAGCCGTCAACTGCGGCAGCAGGCGGTGCTCCTGGTAGACAAAACCGATGTTCCGCAAACGAAACGCGCGGGCGGCATCGCCATCCAGCTGGTCGACGCGAACGTCATTGACCCAGATCTCCCCGGTCGTCGGCGTTTCCAAGGCCGCCAACAGCCGCAGCAGCGTCGTCTTGCCGCTGCCGGAAGGACCGGTCAGGGCCAGGCTGCCGCCCGACGCCAGCTCAAACGACAGCCCGCCAAACAGCGTGACGTCGCCATCGCCATGCGGAAACACCTTGCGTAATTCTTTTACCCTCAGCCCCATCAATCCACCTCCACCCGACTGGTCAGCACCAAAATGACAATTCATGCTCAGTGCCCACCAGTGTCCATCAGCATCCATCCGTGTCCATCTGTGTCCATCTGTGGTTCAAGGTCAGCCCATCAATCGACCGCCGCCCTCGGCTGGTCAGCACCAAAAAAGGACAATTCATTTTCAATGTTCATCCGTGTTCATCTGTGTCCATCTGTGTCCATCTGTGTCCATCTGTGGTTCAAGGTCAGCCTCATCACTCCACCCCTGCCGCGATCAGCGTCCCGTCCAAGGCCACGAACACGATGTGCCTGTCGCCGACGACCACGCCCTGATCGCAGTCACGCTGAAAATGGTGCAGGACAGCCGCCGTGGTCTCGCCGGCAACGGCCAACCGGAGCAGCTGGCCGTCCGCCGTGACGGCATACGCCGCCCCCCCGCCGTTGACGGCGGCGGCGACCGGGGTGGCGGCCACGCCGCCCGTCACATCACGCTGCCACCGGCCCTCTTTCGGCCAATAGGCGTGAACCAGGCCGGCCGACGTCGTCATCAACACCGCATTACCCGCAACCACCGGCGAGCTGACATAGTTGTCGTCGCTCCGCGCCCGCCAGACCTCCTGAAACGTCGCCACTTCAACCGCGACCAGCTCGCCGTCATGCGTCAGAATAAGACACAACCCGTGGCTGAGCGTCGGTGTCTCCGGGATCGGCGACCCGAACTCGAGACGGGCCAACTCGCGGCCGTCCGCGGCTGACACCTTCTGCAGCCGGCCATCGCAATTGCCAAAGACAAGCCAGCCATGCTTGGTATCCAGAACCGGCCGGCCATTGATGTAGCCGCCAGTTTCCAGGCGCCAGCGCTCCTGCCCGTCCGCCAATCCGACGGCATACAGCACCTGGTCATAGGAGCCAAAAACGACGAGGTCGCCATAGACCGCGGCCGCGCCCTGAATCTGCCCGCCGGTCCTGAACTGCCAGCGGATTTGACCGGAACGCGTGAAGCAATACATGACGCCGCTCTCGTCGCCGACCAGCCAGACGCCATCCCCGGCGGAAACCGGCGCGGCCGCAATCGCCTCGGAACCAAGCGTGACGAGGCTCTTCCTCGGCTGAACCGAGCCACTCCCCAGCTCCCAAAACGCCACCCGCCCCTGTGCGTCGCCGACAACGACCAGCCCCTCCGTCTCCGACAGACAGGGCTGACCCAGCCCGACGCCGCCTTCCTGCGCCAGCAGCACCCGTACCACCGGAGAAGCGGAAGCGGCCGCGGGGGCGTCCTCCACGGCCGACCGCAGCAGCCACCAGACCAAAGCCGCCGCCACGACGGCCGCGGCACACCAGATCATGACCAGCTTTCTATCCATGCCTTCATTCACCTCACACCGCCACCAGGGTTCAAACCGGGGCCGAGGCCGTCAAAATGTCCATTGCCAATAACGCTCAAACGCCGTGCTCACCAGCCGGTCGCCAAGTATCCTCTTCAGCAGAAAACCGTCCAACGGCAACCGCGGCCCGATGAATTTCAGGGCCTCGGCCGGAGTATCCCCATTCAGCATCTTCCAATAATTGGCCTTGGCCACGACGTTCGCCCGCCACATTTCCGCAAACTCGGGCACGGTGTTCCGAAAACAGTCCAACGCGGCATGGGCCCGCCGCATGGTCTCGTCGTCCGCCTTGACCAGCATGTCCGGCACAAAGTCGTACGCCTGACCCACGCCCGTCTGAAAAGCATAGATTTCCTTGATGTCGAGAGTGGCGAGGCGATCATTGATCAAGCTGGGCGCCGCGCTGGCGACATGCCGGGTCAGATTGGCGACCGCCCGGTGGTCCGGATGTCCGTCCTTGGACCAATGCATCAACAGAATATCCGGCTGCAAATCGCAGAAGAAACCAGCCAGGCGGTGCTTCAGTTCGCCCTGATGCTCAGGGACCAGAGCGACCGGATAGTCCCAGATCACCTTCTCGCAGCCCAGGGCCAAGGCCGCGGATGTCGCATCCGCAATCGTCCTCGCCCGGCCGTCCCCCTCCAGACCACGAATCGCCGTCCAATTCCACCCCCCGATCGGATTCAAAATCACGACCCGGCAGCCCGCCAGCGACAACGCCGCCGCGATGTTGGGGAATTCCGCCTCGACTTCTTCATGATGCGCGCCGACAATCAAGACAACCGGCTGACTCATGATGCGCCTCCAACTCAATCACGACAAATGCCTAAAATGAACCGAACGGCCACTCCGAAGGCAGCCGTCACAGCGGAATCCGAACCAGCCGCGAATCCTGCAGCACGGCCGTTCCGCGGGCCTTGCCCCCGCAACAGTAGCCCAGCAGCACCGCGTCCGCAGCGAAATGAATCGCCGTGTAGCAGAAGCCGGCCGAGGGGTCGGTCTCCAGCAACTGGTGGTCACACCAGCTGCGGCCATCGTCGTCACTCCAGGCCAGAGCCAACGGCGTCCGACCCCAACTGGCCTGGGGCTCGCGGGCCAATTTCCAGTACGGCGAATGATCGCACCAGACCGCCAGCAACCGGCCACTGCGCGGACAGCGACGCATCGACAACGGCGCCGTCGGACTGAGAAACTCCGGCGCCGGAACCGCCGGACTCCACGTCATGCCAAAATCGGCGGAATACGCCTTGTACTGACAGCCCTGGTCCGTCCGAAACCACGCCAGCAGCCGGCCGTCGCGCAATTCGACCACGCCGGGCTCCTGCAGGCCGGAACGGCTCGAGCCCACCGCCGGGTAGACCCATTGCGCGGCCTCCTGCCAGGTCGCGCCGCCGTCGTCGGAATACTGGAAGCACGCCACACTGCGACCGTCAATCGTGACCGTATAGTCGTTTTCCTTGCGAAAGGCAGTGTAACGATGAAAACCGATGGGAATCAGCAGCCGGCCGCTCGACAGCTGCGTCAGACGGTCGTTGTTGACAACGCAGTACCCGGGAAAATGCACCGCCTTTTGCGGCGCGCTCCAGGTCTCGGCCTCGTCGATGGAAAAGCGCAGCCAGGGCAGGCACGTGGTGCTGCCGTCCGCCTGAACATCCTTGCGCAGGTACACGAGCGCGATGCGCCCGTCCTGCAGCCGCAGCAGCGACACGCTCATGATGTTCGCGCTGCCCTCATTCGCCAGCACGATACGGTCCGCGCCGCTCCAAGTCCGGCCGCCGTCCCGGCTCTCACGGCTGGCCAGGTCGGCGCTGGCGTGATCCGCCCAGGATGTCCCGTTGTAACGCGTATAGACATACAGAATCCGCCCGTCCGCCAAGCTGACGAACGACCCTTCCGAATTCCGCGGATTGCCCGGACCGGACAACAACTCCAACACCGTTTCCATAGCCACCGCCTTGTCTTCCGCACCCGCCACAATGGTCTACCCTCATAGTGACTCCTGGCCAATACCCCTGGCCGCCACGATCTATGGCCTCCTACCTGATGGGAGACTGCCCTAACTTTAACGCCGCACTGGCAAAAACGCCACCGGGGGACACGAAAATATCTTCCTCCCGTTCCAGACGTCTCATGACTGCCCGGGACGAAACGATTTCCACAGCATGATTTTACGCAAGGCGAATTTGCCCAATCTGCCTTCAGGCAGTATTTTTATCACCAAAAACACTCTCTTCTGCGCAATTCCGGACAGGAACAACGACCATGCCCGAGCCCAAACCGGCAGCCATCTGGCGCCACCACCTGCCTCTGGCTCTCCTCCTCCTGCTTGCCCTGCTGACGGGACTGGCCCTGGCCATCCGGGTCTCACCGCCTGGACTGGACAATGCCCTGCTCCTGGCTGCCCTGGCCGCCCTGCTCGCCTGGAACCTGGCACACGCCCTGCCAAAACGCCCCTCGCCGACAACGGCCGCCGACCGCCTGGCCGCCTGGACCCTGGTCGCCGCCGCCTTCCTGAGCATCCTGATCGAAAAACGCTTCCACGCGCCTTTCCTCAACTGCCTGGCCCTGCTCTGCCTCGCCCTCGCCGCCGCCGCAAGAATCGAAGGGCTGAAAAACACCGTCTGGGCCACACCCGCCCTGGCCGTCGCCCTCCTCGTCCTCCCCCACCAGGAATATCTGATCCTGTCCTTCAGCTACCCGCTCCGGCTGATTTCCACCATCATCACGGTCTCCTGCCTCAAAATCGCCGGGCTGGACATCTCCCACCACCTGACCAGCATCTACCTCGGCGAGTCTGAAATCGCCGTCACCGACGCCTGCAGCGGCATCGACCAGCTGGCGGTCATGCTTCTGCTCGGCTACATCCTGGTCCGCCAATTTCAGCATACGCGCCCCTGGCAGGCAATCCACTACCTTTTTCTGGTGCCGGCCGTCATCCTGGCCAACAGCCTCCGCCTGATCACCAGCTGCCTGCTTTACCTGCGCCTCGGGCCAGCGGCCTTCGATGACCCGTACCACACCTGGTTCGGCTATGCCATGGTGGCCGTGACGGTCGTCCTCATCTGGGCGATCGGCTTCATCACCGGACGCACCGAAGGCGAAGTCCAGAACATCACCGAAGAAGAGACGCTCAACATCTTCCTGCCGACCACGCCCAATCCCACTTCGGGTTTCCTGCTGTTCGTGCCCAGAA
>CAYOUR010000065.1:0-18860 GCA_964407145.1 uncultured Lentisphaeraceae bacterium
GCGAGGGAACCCGGGGGAAGAGACACCTCTGCTTTGGCCGCCCGGAGGGCGGGACGACAGACGGCAGCCTGAAATCAAGCGATTATCACCACATTTCGCACTTTGACCGTCATGATCAATGGGTGACCGGTTACCAAGAAAACGTCGGCGGCGGCTTGACTGGATTCCTTTCACGTGTTACTTTTGACTGCATTCCAGTGACCTGGATTGCGATTATGCGTTACGGCGGAATGCCGTAGAACTCCAGGACGGCTTTCACCCTGCCCCAGTAGGAACTCAATAAGGGTCTATGCTCATGCAACAGCTGCTCATTGCCACTGCCCTGGCCGCCTCCACGCTCCTTTCCCTGTCTGCCGCCGACCTGGCACTGATGAGCGACGGCCAGGCCACCTGCAGTATCATCTGTCCGGAGGCGGCGCCGTTGCCCGTCCAGTACGCCGCCCGCGAGCTGGCATCCTTTCTGGGCAAGATTGCCGGCGGCGACCCACCAGCCATTGTCCCGGCGCCGACGCCAGGGCGCCACCCGGTTTTCCTGGGCACCATTGCCAACCGCGACCTCGTCCAGGCCGCGGGGGTGAAGCCGGAGGAATTGGCGCCGGGCGGTTTCGCCATCACCGGCACGGAAAAAGGCGTCTGGCTCATCGGCGGCGACCCGCTCGGGACTCTCTATGGGGCCTATGACATCCTGAAAAAATACGGCGGCATCCGCTGGCTCTTTCCCGGCGAGGAAGGCGAATACTTCCGGCTCAAACAGACCATCGCCGTGCCAGAGCAGAAGACGGTCCGCAATCCGTACCTGACCTACCGCTGGATGGAGCTCAACAGCGTCGTCGTCAACAAGCCGTACTTCGACACCCGCGAATGGCAGGTGCGCAATTTCATGATTCCCAAATGCCGGCCGGTCCACATCCACGACGCGCAGCACGGCACCCACATGCGCGAACTTGGCGCCCAGAACGTACCGATCAGCGGACATGTCCTCTCCCCGCTCCTGTTCGGCGGCAAGTACCCGCGACCCGCGGAGGTTGACAAGCTCTTCCAGGAACACCCGGAGTACTTCCCGCTCGTCAACGGCAAACGCATCCCCCTCGACGGCCAGAAGTACCAGCCCTGCACCAGCCATCCCGAAGTCATCGACATCATGGCCCGGTCACTGATCGCCAAGGCCACCGACCCGGACTGCAGCGGCCTCATCATCATCGGCAACAACGACGGCACCGGCTGGTGCGAATGCGAAAACTGCCGCCGCCTCGACCCGCCCGAGGAAGCCGCCAAAAATCGGGTCGCCACCCGCTACTGGACCCTTGTCCAGACCCTCGCCCAACGCGTCTGGGAGGTCAAGCCCGACGCCAAGCTCGGCGGCTGGGCCTACCAGAATTTCTGGGCGCCACCGACTGGCATCACCCTCGACCCGCGCCTCGTCGTCTGCATCAGCTTCAACAACCAGTGCTGGCGGCACGCCATCACCGACCCCAAATGCTCGGTCAACCGCGAATTCCACAAACTCTACCTGGAATGGAAAAACCTCGGCGTCCAGATGTACAACCGGGACGAAATCGCCGCCAGCGGCTCGGTCGGCAGCAACTTCCTCCCCGCCGAAAAAATCCTGCACCGGAATTTTCTGGACTATCCAAGCCTGGGCCTGTCGGGTTCGAGCTTCTGCATCGTGCCCCCGCCGCCGGACGCCGAAGTCTACGCCCCCCTGCGCCGCGGCATCATGTCCGAACGCAACCTGAAATGGGCTGCCATGTGGCAGACCAACTACCTCTCCGCCCAATTCATGTATGACATCACCCTTGACTTCGACGCCCTCTATGAGGAATGCAACCGCCTGTTCTATGGCCAGGGCTGGGAAGGCGGCATGCGGGAGTTCCGGGCTCTGCTGACCAAGGCCTTTAC
The DNA here is from genome assembly GCA_964407145.1 of uncultured Lentisphaeraceae bacterium. GTDB lineage: Bacteria > Verrucomicrobiota > Lentisphaeria > Oligosphaerales > Oligosphaeraceae > JAAZKI01. The sequence goes on from CAYOUR010000065.1 coordinate 1,900, forward strand.
CGAGACCCCGGGCTGCATGGGCTGGGGCCAGAACGCGCCGTTGGGACGCTGCCTGGACCAGCCCGGCGTCCAGGAACAACTGAAAGCCCTGCTGGCCCAGGCGGAAAAGGCGGCCGCGGCGGACCCGGACCCGCGGGCGCTTCAGCATGTCCAGCGCGAACGCGACATCTTCGCCTACACCTGGGAAGCCGCCCGCGTCACCTACCTCGAAAGCTATCGCGAACTGACCGCCTTCCGGCGGACGGCGCCCATCGCCATCGACGGCGTCATTGAGGAGCAGGACTGGAAAGACGCCAATGTCATGACCGGCTTCATGATCCCGCCATGGTCAAAAAAAGACTACCAGCCGGAACCGACGTTCTTCCGCGTCGTCTACGAACCGGACAACGTGTTCCTCGCCATCGAAGCCATGGAACCCACGCCCGATGCCCTCATCGCCGGACAGATACCCCAGGACGGCCCGCACAGCAAGATCGGCAATTCGCTGGAAATCTTCCTCAGCTACCCGGACATGGCCGAGGAATATTTTCACTACATCATCAACTCAGCCGGGTCGATCATCGACGCCCGGCACGGCCCGAACAAACGCGACCTGGCCTACCACGGCGAGGTGGAATACGCTGTCAAGGTGCAGGCCGACCGATGGAACCTGGAAATGCGGATTCCGACGGCCGGCATCGGCATGAAGTGCTTTGACGGCTCGACCTGGCGCCTGAACATCGCCCGCTGCCGCCGGGTCAGCCAGGATTCCTCCGAACTCTCCAGCTGGGGCAGCGGCCATTTCCACGGCATCGACAATTTCGGGGTGGTGAAATTCACCCCGACCCGCCCGGCCGGCCTGGCCCAGGGACACGACCCGGCAGCCTGGAAAAACGCGTCGTTCAACGAAGTGGTGGAGAATGCGACTCTGCCCCAATCGCGGCAATGGCGTTCCAGCTGGAAAACCGCGCTGGTGCCGACGGCCTGGGGCGCCGAACCGGACACCGCCGGCAGCGTCCGCCTGCACCCGGAGTCGAACGGCAACTATTTTGTGGAACTGGAAAAAGGCGTCATCGGCAACTGGTTTGTCAGCCCGGGCGCGAAATTGCGCGTCACCTTCCGGGCGTCCGGCCATGGCAAGGCCCGGCTGTGGACCGGCAAATACGAAGCGGCCAAGGGCTTGGGCTACCCGTTCAAGGGCACCGCCGCCAGCTTGGACTTCGAGGTCCAAGGCGACGCCTGGCAAACATTCACGCTGGACGCCGACAAGGGCGATGAACCAAGGCTGCTGGTGCGCTTCTTCCACCAGGAGGGCATCGTCCGAATCGACGATGTGATGGTCACACCAATCGCCGAGTGACACGCAGCACGCCAAAACAAGCCAGCCATCACCCGCGGCTTCAGGCGCGCCGCCGATTCATGGTGCGGGCGGGTTCTCCTCATGCCGGGTCGCGCACGACACTGTCAGGGCATCCAGTTGGGAGACGTATTCGGCAAGAGACGTCTTGCCGGCCTTTTTCGCCGCGATGGCCTTGCCGGCGGCAGCCTCGCCGTAGAGCAGCTCGACCGCCATCAACGCCAGGATCTTGGCATTGGTCACATACGCCAATTCCGGGTCCGTGATTTGGAAATTAGCGCCATGACAGGTGCCCGAGCAGCCGGGCACGCCGGCATGCAACGCCGGCATGATCTGGCTGAGGTCGCCCATGTCGGTGCAGCCCTGGTTAAACATCGGCTTGATGGCCGGCCGGGCGACTGGGTCAAGCAGGATCACTGTCTGACGGAACAGCTCGCAAAGGTCGTCGTCGTTGTCCAACGGCATGGAGCCGGCAAAGGTCCGGACCTCGGCATCCGCGCCAAGCGCCAGCGCGCAATGCGTCATGGCCTGGTCAAAACGCCCGCTCAAAGACTGAATCTTGTCGGCGGTGTCGGCCCGGATCATGTAGTCCAGCACAACATGGTCCGGCACAATACTGGTGGCGTCACCACCGTGGGTGATGATGCCATGTACGCGAATCCGGTCGTCATTGGCGAAGGTCTCGCGCATCAGGGCTATGGCGTGCAGCGCCAGATTGGCGGCATTGAGCGCGTTGACGCCCCGCTGTGGACTGGCGGCGTGCGAGCTCCGCCCTAAAAACGTCACCAGCTTCTTCACATGGCCACTGAAATCCGTCACGAGGTAGCCGCCGATGTGATTCATCAACGCCATGTCGACATCGTCGAAAACGCCTTCGCGAATCAGCTGCGGCTTGCCATTCAGGGATTGAATGAGCCCCTGCTGCAGCAGCGAAAGCCGGTACGGCAGGTCGACGCTTTCCTCCGCCGGCGTGCCGACCAGCGCAATTCGCCCCGACAGTTCCGCGGCCGCGCCGGCGTCCACCAGGCCCATGGCGGCGCCGAGCATGGCCGTGACATGGGTGTGATGGCCGCAGGCATGGACCGCGCCAGTCGCCGGGTCGGCCGCCGGGTGCGAAGGCAGAATCAGGGCATCCATTTCGCCCAGCAGGGCGACCGTCGGCCCGGGACGGACACCGGCCAAATCAGCGCGAAAGCCAGTGACAGCGAGTTTTTCGCGGACGTCCAGCCCCAGGCGGCGCAGATGCTCCGCCGCCAGGGCCGCCGTCTTCACTTCCCGGAAACCGGCTTCCGGCTGCCGCCAAATCTGCTCGCCGATGGCGGTGATTGCATCGCGGCGCGCCTCAATGGCACGGATCACGGCTTGTTTGACATCAACCAGACTTCTCATGATGCGGCACGTTTCCCGATGGTCAAGAACCTCGGATGCCGTCCATGGGGTCCAGCAGACGCCATGGACGGCGCGAACACATCTTTATGGCCAGAACCAGGCGGCGTTGCCGGCCGGCAGCTTCCCGCCGGCCGGAACCAGGACGAAGAGGCGTCCATCCCAGACCCAGACCTGTACGCCTTCGGGCACGACATAGTCTTCAGCCGGCGGCCCGGTCATAACCCAGGCGTTGCCGCTGGCCGGCGGCGCCCAGGCGGGCGGGTCAAGGCGTTTCAGGCCGTGCAGGATCACGGCGGCGTTGTCGCGATTGAAGACCCAGAACGATTCGCCGTAGCCGGGTTGCATGCCTCGCTGGATTTGCATGGCCGCGTCCCTGAACGCCATGACGCCCAAGTCCCCCCAGGCGGCGACCGATTCGGCGGTCAGGCTGTCGAGACTCAGAACCATCATGCTCCAGCCAGAGGGGACTACCTGGGTATTGTGCCGGATTTCGGCCTCGACATCATCGGCAAAACTGACGTCATAGTTGCCGTCGTCATTGCCGGTGATCATGCTGTCGAGAATGGCAACCGGCCAAACTCCCGGGTCTGGCGCCGCAAATGCCGCCTGCACAACAGTGACAATCACCGTCCCCTGGTCAACGGGAGCCAGCTGGGGCGTGAAATCCAGCAAGGTGACCGCCGCCGCGGTTGTGCCGTCGTACTCCTTGTCCGCCGCCGTGAACCCGATTCTGACAGCTTTCGCCAGAATCTGCGCGGTCACTTCGGCGAACGACAGCGTGTAGTTGCCGTCGTCGTTGCCGGTCACCGTGTAGCCCGCGTCGACCGTCACCAGCCACGTGCCGACCCGCTCTTCCGCGAACTGGGCCGTGGCGGCCGCCATCGTCAGGGCGTCGCCCGCGACGACGCCGGGGAAGACGAAGTCATGGACCGTGGCGGCGGTGGCGCCGTCGTACGTCTTCTCGTCCGCCGTGAACGACACCGTCACCGGCTTCGGCGTAATCGACGCGGTCACGCCAACGGCGAAGCTGACCTGGTAGTTGCCGTCGTCATTGCCGGTGATGACGCAGTCGGCCGGGTCCACGGTCACCGGCCAGGCGCCGACCCTGGCCTCGGCGAACGCGCCGGCAATGGCCGTGACTGCCAGAACGTCGTTGCCGGCCAGCTGCCCGCCGAAGTCGACGCCGGCCAGCGGGATGACCGCCTCGGTCGTGCCGTCGTAGACTTTGTCCTCGGCCGCGAAGCCGACCGTAATCGCCTTCGGCGTGATCGAGGCCTGCACCGGCGCAAACGTGATCGCGTAGTTGCCCTCGTCATTGCCGGTCACCGTGTAGCCCGCGTCAATCGTCACCGCCCAGTCGCCCACCCGGCTTTCCGCGAACTGCGCCGTCGCCAGGGCCATCGCCAGGACATCGCCGTCGACCAGGTTCGAGAAGACGAAGTCATGCACGGCCGCGGTCCTGGTGCTGTCATAGACCTTGTCGTCCGCCGTGAAGGCCACTTCGGTCGGGCGCGCCAGGATCGGCGCGGTCACTTCGGCGAACGACAGCGTGTAGTTGCCGTCGTCGTTGCCGGTCACCGTGTAGCCCGCGTCGACCGTCACCAGCCACGTGCCGACCCGCTCTTCCGCGAACTGGGCCGTGGCGGCCGCCATCGTCAGGGCGTCGCCCGCGACGACGCCGGGGAAGACGAAGTCATGGACCGTGGCGGCGGTGGCGCCGTCGTACGTCTTCTCGTCCGCCGTGAACGACACCGTCACCGGCTTCGGCGTAATCGACGCGGTCACGCCAACGGCGAAGCTGACCTGGTAGTTGCCGTCGTCATTGCCGGTGATGACGCAGTCGGCCGGGTCCACGGTCACGCCCCAAGTTCCGACCTTGGCCTCGGCGAAAGTCGCCGGCACGGCCGGGTCGCCGGCCTGGCTGGTTATGGCAAGAGCATCACCAGCGGCCAGCTGACCCCCAAACGTGAAGGCGGTCGCCGTCGTCGCCGTGCCGCCGTCGTAGACCTTGTCGGCGGCGACAAAGCCGGCCGTCACCGCCTTGGGCAGAATGTCAGCCAGGCCGGTCGCCACGCGGAGCTGGTACAAATCCGCGTCCGCCCCCGTCAACTCGGCGCCGGTCAAGGTCACCTGCTTCTGCAGGCCCTGACGCGGTGTGGCGAAGGCGTACGCGCCATTCATGTCGGTGACGCCCACGTCATGGCCATCGACCTTCCCCTGGCCGATCAGCTCGCCAGTGCGACCGGCAGCCGTGCTGCCATCATAGACCTTGTTGGCGGCCGTGAATCTCACATCATAATATTTCCGGTAGGACACCAGGTCGACCCAACCGCAATTCTGACCGGCCGGAGTGACATAGCCGCGGGAATAGGTCCAGGTCAGGACCTGATCACCGATGCCGGTGATCGGCACTTCCACGACGGCCCAGTCGCCGGCCGTGCCGCTGATGGCCTGTTGGTCCGCACCGTTGATGGCAAATGCCAGCAGGTCATTGCCGGCGGCCGATGACACTTTCCAGCTGAAGCTCAAGACCCCGGGTCCGGGCACAACCAGGCTCAGGACGCTGGCTTCGCCATTGCCGAGCGCACCCGAACGCAGCGACTGGCGCGGCGTGGCGTCCGGGGCATCGGCATAGACTTGCTCATCCATAACCCAATACGCGTCCCCGGCACTGTCAAAACCGGCTCGGCGGCTGTTGACCGCCTGGGCCAGGGCCAGCTTCTGAGCGGCCGTCAGCGGATACATCATCTTCCAGGTGGCCGTGTGCGTGCCAGCCCCAGGCAGGCCGGAACTGCTCTTCTGCAATTTGCTCAGGTCAAGCCGCAACGCGTGCATGCCGGAAACCGTCGTGCACTCACTCAAACCCTCCAGCAGATATTCCCGATCGCCGCCCGGCGCCGCCGTGATGACCAGGCCGGACAGATCGACGCCGGCCGCGCTGCCGTTGACCGTCAGGCTCAGGCCCTCGCGGATTTTGCCTGCATCAAGAATCGGGGCGCTGAACAGCAGCCGGGTCACGGCCGGGGACACATCCGGTAAATCGGTGATCTGCGCCGACAGCGGAATCGCGTCGATGAAGATGTCCAGGCTGTTGTCGGTGCTGTTGCCGGCGGCGTCGGTCATGCGCACCGTGAGGGTGACGGCGCCATCCACCGGCAAGGTGATCGGGATGCTCATTGCCGTCTCACCGGCCGCATATTGCCGGCTGGTCAGCAGGGCGCTGACGCCGGCGCCGGTCATCCGGTAGAATATCTCCACTTTCAGGCCGCCTTCCGGCAAAGTGCCGGCGACGGTCTTGGCCCGGCCCCAGGTCACGCCGTCCGCGGCCGAAAGGCCATCATCGACCTCGATGTGCAGTCCGGCGAGGTTCCCCGGCGGGGTCGTGTCGACCGTCCAGGTGATTTCCCTGGTGGCGGTGCTGGCATTGCCACCCTGGTCGACGACCCCGGAAGCCGCGGCGTCGAAGCGCAGTCGATAAACGCCGTCGCCTTGGGTATAGGCGTCAACCTTGGCAAAACGGAACTGGCCAGGCAGTTCGCCCGTGCTGACGACGACGTCCTCGCCGAGGGGCACATCCTGGCCGTCCCGCGTCAGCGTCAGGCCATTGTTGGTCACGCTGGCGGGAACGACGGCGCCGTTGAAGTCAAGATCCACCCGGTATTCGCCGTCGCGCATGCCATCGGCGACGACTTTCTGCATGTTTGCGATGGTGACGCCGCCATACAGGGCCGTGCTCTTCACCCACATCACCTGCTTGCCCACCTGCCCGGCGGCCCCTTCCCGGTTGGTGATGCCGGCGGCCTGGACAGTCAGGACGTAGAAGCCGTCGTCCATGGTCAAAGCGCCCATATTGCCGATGCGATACTGGTAGATCTTGTTGGCGTCGTCCTCGGCCACAACCGTGAAGGTCAGGCTATCGAGGTCCTGCTGGCTGGCCAGCACGCCCTGGCGGCGCAGGGTCACGTCCGCCGCCGTAAATGAACTCAAGCGGATGCGGTCGCTGAAGAACACGTCAACGTACGGCAAGGCCGTCGGCACGACATAACCGTCGACGCCGCCGAAGCTGACGACTTCGAGGGTGACTTCGGCCTTCTTCCGCAGCGTGACGACATAGTCCTGGACGCCGTCGCCCGGGAAAAAGTCAAACAGGTGCAACCGCGTCTCGTAGACGGGGTCGCTGCCGTCCGGCAAGGTTCGGTCGGTCAGCCAGCAGTTGCGGAAGGGAATGTCCGCGGCGTCACGGGTGCCGCCGGAACGGGCGGTGCTGACGATCTCATAGCCGGCGAGTTCCTCCTGTCGGATGTTAAGGTAGAACCAGGCCTGGCCGCCCTGCGGCGTAACCGTGAATGAATACGTCGGCGGATCGGCCGGGTCTTCCGAGCCAGGGTCGAAAGACTGGCCGCTGGCGGTGCAGGTATCGTACACCTCGACGGGCACAGGCTCGGCGCCGTTGGCAAAATCCTTGCCTATCCAAAGGGTGTCGGGCGTATCCAGCGGGTCTGAGACATCGTTGACCAGGAAGGCGGTGTTGCCCTCGAGGTCCTGCCCGGAACGATGCAACTCATGGATATCGACGCTGTCGATCAGGCAGATGTCCGGGTTGCCGTTGCTGGTCAGGTGCGTGTAGGTGGCGCTCATGCCGGTGAAATGCCCCTGCAGGGAGGCGGTCATCCACCACTGCGCCAGGCCATACGTGCCGGCTTCAATCGTACCCAGATTGACCTGCCCCAAAGGCGCCGAATTGGGCTGGCCGTTAAGCACCGACTCGTCCAGGTCATAGTCCCACAGGGCAAAGTCAATCAGCAGGCCCTTGTCATTGCCGGTGATCTCCGGCTGCCCGGAGTCAATGCGGAAATTCCTGGCGTCGCCAAAGCCCGGATTATAGACCAGGACGGACAATTCGGCCGGATACGACGGTTCGATGGCCTCGGTAAGCGGGTCGTCGCCGAAAATATCGCGCTGCAGGAAGTAGTGCATCTGCAGGCGCGGGCCGGGGAACACTTCGAGGGGCACGGCGGTCAGCTCAATCGTGGCCGTCTCGTCCGAGAAGGGATTGGTGTAGGACAGGATGCCGCCGAAGAAGTAAGTCTTGCTGGTCACCGGCGCGGCCTCGTTTTCCGGGATGAAGCGCACCACGGCGCTGCCGGTCTTCTTGGGGCCGAGGGCGCCGGTGCCGTCAATCGCGGTCAACTCCACAAAGCGCTCCTGCAGCTCACTGATGTCAAACAGGTCGGTGCAGTCCTTGCCCAGGGCGTCGGTCACCACCAGCTGCAGACGAACATTCGTCATGTTCTTGTTCTCATGGCCATTGAACAGCGTCAGGGTGCCTTCAAAGGCCTCCCGGGTCAGAGACACCGTCTGGGTGATCTTGATGGTCACCTGGGCGCAGACGGAGCTGGAACCTTTCAGTTCCGTGTCCATGTACTCCGTGACCTTGACGTACAGGTCCTCAACCGATGCATAGCCCAGGGCCTTGGCCTCGTCCTCGCAACGAACCATTTCCCGGGACAGGTCGAACAGCCGCTTCAGGCTGAGATAATCATCGGGATTCGCACCCTCCGGATAGTCCGGCAGGGCGTCCATGCCACAAGTCTCCCAGTAGGCCACGGAGCGGTTCCAACGCGCCACGAAGACATCCAGATCGCCTGGCTCGACGCCTTCCGGCAAGACCGTCAACAACGTGGCCTTCTGCGCATCACTGAGCTGGGCGGCGACGCCATTGGGCAGTCCCAGCGGCAGGAAGACATTGAAGAACGCCTTGGCGGCTTCCGGATCGGCCTCGCCCCAGCAGGCCGCGCCGTAGATTTCCCGGAAATAGTCCACGTGCTGCTCGGCCAAGTCAACCGCAATCTGGAGCTTCGCCTGGGAGTCGGCCAGCCATTGCGGCTTGTGCGCATTCTCGCCATCGCGGGTGGACAGTCCGGCCGCGTCGTCGCAGGCGGTGGCCAGACCGAGCAGGCAGCTGGCGACGCTGCCGCCGGGGTGGAAACATCCGGCCACATTGAAGGCGCAGTTGAGTCCGGCCGTACCCCAGGAGTAGGCGGTGCCACTGTCGGCGGCGCCCCACAGTCCCCACAGGCAGTCACCCAGGCCGAAGGCGCAGCCGAAGCCCGGAATGAAGCCAATGACGCACTTGGTCATGTTGATGCCCAGGCCGTTGGTGCAGGGAATGCACCCGGAGTCAGTCGAGGGCACGGTCGGCACCGGCGGTTCCGTCACCTGCGACGAACTGCCGGGGCCGGAGGCGACTGGCGCTCCAACGCCTCCGCCGCCAAGCATGCCGTAGCCGGACCCGCCGCAGATCGTGCCTTCGACGGAAAAGACCTTCTTGACCCGATGCCACTTGCGGTCAAAGCCACACTCCCAGGACCACAAGGTCGCGGAATAGCCCAGGCATTCGCTGGACCTGGTCGGCGCCACCCCGGTGGCCACCACCGGGATGGTGACTGCCTGCTGCGGCAGCAGGCTGTACTTGCCCTGGGGGTAATTGAAGGCGATGGCGCACTGCGCGCTGTTGAACACCTCCGGCAGCGTGAATTCGACATCGTCGGCGCGAATCAGGCCCTTGTTGGTGAGAACCGCGCTGAACATGTAGGTCTCACCCGGGCGCAGGAACGGCATTTTCGCCGGCATGATGGTCTCCACCACCGGCATCGGCACATTCGTTTCATAGGTGATGGTCAGTTCGACTTCGTAGCGGTCCTCGATCTCCACCCGGACCACCTCCCATGAATAGGTGATGGCCTGGTAGTCCAGGAAGGCCTCCAGGAAAGTCTCCCGGCCGGGCTGGATGTCGACGTTGTTGGTGTAGGTGGCGTGTTTCTCCTTGCTGACGATCACCTTGCAGAGGCCGACCGGCAGTCCTTCCAGAGTGACTTTGCCGTTGGCCAGGGTGACGCCGCGGGCCAACTCCGCGTTGGTGTAGGGATTGCGCACCACCACCAGGGCGCCCTCCAGGTGCGGGGCGTGCGGTTCATAATAGGTATAGTCGTCAATGGCGTCCACGGTCAGGCTGCCGGTGCCCTCCGCCACCGCCGTCGCCCGGAACGGCAAGGTCACCCCGGCAAAGGCTTTCGGCGCGTTGATCGCCACCGAACCGCTCAGCGGGGCGTTCAGCGGCGTGTTGGCGTCAGCGGTCAAGGTAAGCAGGAACGACGTCGATTCACCTGGCTGAATGCTGGCCAGGGTGTTGGCGCCGACCAGCTTCAGCCAGGTCAGGCTGGGCACGGAAACCGTGACCGGGCCGGTCTCGTCCGCCCCGTCATTGCGGATGGCGATTTCGAGGTTGCGCGGCACCCCGCGGTTGTTCTGCGGGTCAAGCTGCATGGTGACATCCAGCGACGTCGGCGCCAAGGCCAGCTGCGCATAGCGCGGCTTGGCATGGAAATAGGCGGGGATATTGAGTTCGACGCCTTCGGCCGACGTGACCTGGACGGTGAAGTACTGGAAGTTCCGCCCTTCGGTCGGCGCCGTGCCCTTGACCGTGAACATGACCGTGCGCGTGGCGTTGCCTGGCAGGTCGTCCAGAAGCAGGCCGGTTCCCGCGTCATTCCAGGCCACTTCGCAATTGGCTGGCGCCCCGACGAGCTGGGCCTGCAGAAGAGACAGCGGCGCCGGACTGCGATTGCTCAGCTGCAGGGAGCAGACATTGACGTCGTTCATGGTCACGCCCCATTGGATATAACTGGTGGAGGTGACCCCGGTGCAGACGCTCTGGACAAAACGCAGCCCGAGGATGTCGAATTCATCCTGGACGGCCGTGCTGCCCAGGCCGGGGTAGCAGGCGCCGACCACGACATGACCGGCCTCGCCCGGCAACGGCGTGAAGTCAACGGTGAAAAAACCGTCGGCGCCGCTGGTCACCGGCAGAATCCGGCGGATGCCGTTGACGATGACGTACACGTCCGCGTCAACCTGAGCAACCGGGTCGTCGTTGTTGAGGCGCAAGGTGCTGCCGACCAGCGCCACCGGCTGTCCCATCAGGGACGTGACCTGGGCCGGGTCAGCCAACTCGACCACCGCCCGGTACGACGCCTCCACCGTGAATTTCCCCGACCAGGACGTGTTGTTGAGCAGGCTGACTTCGCGCAGGGTGCTGCGCGGGTTGACGACGACGGCAAAGCGCCAGTTGGCGCCGGGCGCCATCTCCAGCGGGATATTGAGACGCAGGCTGGCGCTCTGGCCGACGTCCAGGCCGCCGATGTAGTTCGTCTCCAGGACCCGGGTCTGATCGTTGAGCACGTCGTTGGCGCTGACGTGGACGGCCAGGGGGATATTCCCGGCCATGGCCATGCGCCCCTGGTTCTTCAAGGTCAGCTCCAGCTCATGGACGTCGCCGCCGGACAGCGGCGCGGCCGGGGTGGCGACCGAGGTGACGACATAATCCGGGAAGCTGAGGTCGCTGACCACGATCCAGCAGGAGCCGGGCGCGTACTTGGCATCCGGCTCGTCCGGCGGCGCGGCCGTCGTGTCGGCATACACGGAAAGGAGCTGGTTGCCATCTTCCTCGCCATCGTCCAGGGTGGCGATGTCCAAGGTGACCTGGAGTTCCCCGGCCGGGATTTCGACCTCGGTCACGGCCAGACCGTTCTGACGGAACTCGAATTCACTGTCGTCCGGCGTCCCGTTCACCAGCGCCGACAACATCACGGTGATGGCCGGGAGGCCGTCGCCGGTGCGGTCGTTGCGGCGCACGGTCAGGGCATTCGGATAGAGCTTCTCGCTGGCGCCGGGTTCCGGCTCCTGCATGGTCGACGGGTTGACCGTCACCTGCAGGGCCGGCCCGTCATTGTCATAAACCGCCAATTCGGCGAAAATTTCCGCGCCCGAGCTCGGGGTGCCGTCGCAGTTGCAGCTTGACGGAACGGAGACCCGGCCATTCAGGCGGAGCACGCGGCCGCGCCCCAGCACAGTCTCGCCGTCCGCCGCCAGAATCTCGGTGGCTTCGCGCAGGTCGTTGTCGATGACGCCGATCATGAACTGCACGCGTTCGCGCTCGGCCGGAATGGTGATCGAGGACGGGAAGATAAGCGCCCCGGCCTCGCTGGGCGTGAAGGTGACGGTGACGCTTTCACGGCGGTCAGTCTCCCCGCCGGGGACGCGCGGCAGCCGGCGCAACGTCGCCACCGTCGCGGACGGGCCGGCGCCTTCCGAAGCCTCGCCGGGCGAGAAGCTCAATTCCAAATCCGGGATGTACTTGCGGTACTTGCCGGTGAAGTTGCGCCGCTGGTTGGCGGCGACGGTGACGGTCGCGCCTTCGCCCTGATCCAGGACCAAAACACTCGGCCGGTGCCAGCTTTCAAGGCCGAGCTCGTCCAAGACCGGGGTGAATTCGATGTCATACTCGCCCTGCTCCAAGACGACGGAAGCGCCGTTGCCCAGCCATTCCCCGCCCGGGTAGCCGGTCTGCGGATTGGCCTTGACCCGCCACTGGGCGCCGAGATTGCTCGGGTTGAGCCAGCCGACCAGGGTGCCGGTCGTGATCTTCCGGTACTGGAAATCCCAGACCAGGTTCTGCTGCGGCAGCACCGTGCGGGTCTCGTTGTGCTCGACCGGCAGGTTCCAGCCATACTGGCCGTAGAACTGCAAAACGCAATCCTTGCCGGCGTCGCTCGCGACGTCGAAAACCACGGTGTTGCCGGAGGCCAGCCAAGCCGTCCAGGGAAAGCCCCAGAGCATGGCCGGAGGCTGTTCGCCGGGCGTGTCAGAGGTCAGGTTGACGGTGACACTCGAGGTACGCACGAATTCAGCCACATACGTCTTTTCGCCCTCGGTCACCTGCAGGTTGCGCACCGCCGCGGTCGAGCCGTCATTCCAGCGCACGAAGCGGGCATTGGGATTCGGCGTCGCGGTGATCTGAATCCACTTGCCGACATGGAAATTCGGCCCGGACTGGGCGGGGGCGCCTTCGTAGACCATGGCGACCGTGCCCCAAGCCTCCTGGCCGGGCTTGACGCCGCAGGTGATCGTGGCCCGCTGCGCAAACGCGGCCGAGAAAGTCCGGGAATAGTCAATGGTCATGTCCGTGACGGTCGGATTCTTGGAGCCGTCCCAGGTCCAGCGCACGAAATCACAACCGGGGTTGGCGATGGCCTGATAGGAAATCTTCGTGCCGGCGTCTATCGTGGCCGAATACGCGCCGGTGTCGGGATTGAGGGTGAAAGCGGCGCCGCCATCATCCGTGATGGCGACCGCGCCAAGCAGTTGCTGGCCCGGCTGCGGCTGCACGGTGACGTTGTAGACCCGCACGAACATGGCCTGCAGGCTGATGCGGCTGTTGACAACGTCGTCCACGGTCAAGACGCGGGCGGCCGGGGCGGCCGCATCGTCGAGCCAGCGGTCAAAACGGTAGCCGTTGTACGGAACCGCCGTGACCGTCAGGGGGAATTCCGAATACAGCTTCTGGCCGGTGCCGGTGAAGGAGCCGCCGCCGACCGGAGCCGAGGCCGAGACGCTGACCACGGGCTGATAGAGCGCCGTGAACTCCAGGCTGTCGATGCCGACGTTGGTGATGGTCCGGCTCGGTTCCGTGCTGTCGTTGTCCTCCCATTTGACAAAGCTGTAGCCATAGTACGGCGTGGCCGTGATGGTCAGGTCCGTGCCCAGGTCGGGAGTATAGACATTGGTGACGCCGCCGCCAGGCTCGCCAGTGGTGATGACCTTGGCCTTCATGGTGATCGTGCCGGTTTTGACGATCCGGGCGGTGTAGACATTGTCGCCCGGCTCGATGTAAACATAGCGGGACCACCAGGTGCTGTCATTGTCCAGCCATTTGACAAAGCGGTTGTTGGGGTCGGGGGTGGCCTGGAACCAGACCTGGCTGCCGATATCGAAGGTCATGCCCGGCTGGTAAGCCTGGTAGTTGACCAGGAAGGTGCCAGTGCCGTTGCCGGTCGGGTCAAGCTGCAGGATCAGCGGCGCCTGGGCGACAAACGAGGCCGTGAACTCGTAGGACGGATAGTCCTGAATGTACATCGCCATCTCGGCATAGTAGCTGTTGGTGTCCAGCCCGCCATACACGCAGCGCCAGGAATCAAACCGGTTGACGCCCAGAGCCGCGGCCTTGAGCCAGACCGTCGAAAAGATGTCGACGTACGCGGTCCCGTCCTGGCCGAGGAGGATCTCCTCGCCATTGGCGTTGGTCTTGCGCACCTGCAGCAGGCCGCGGTTTTCCTGGCCGGCCGCGGCCCGGACCGCCAGGCGCGTCTGCTGGTAGAACCTCGCCTCCGGGGCGAAATACTTGGTCTGGTCCCAGTCGAGAGTGACCGTCAAGTCGTCACCATCAGCCTGGGCGGCGACAACCAGCCCCTGGTCAAACTGCCATCCGGCGAAACGGTACAGTTCCGGATATTCGACGCTGATCGTATAGGTGATGGTCCCGTCGGGATTGAGTCCAGTCAGCTCCCCTTTGCCGCTGGTGATCACGATGTCACCGGCATCGCCGGTGTTGACGACATTCACAGACGGCGCGGAAGTGATGCACCTGGTGAAATTGCCCTGCAGGACGATGTCCTGGCTGCAGACGACCGTGCGGTCGATGTCCGTAACGCCGTCGCTCCAGCCGGTGAAAACATATCCGGATGAAGCCTGCGGCCAGAATTTGAGCACGGAATCCTTGATGGCCGGGCGGCCCTGAGTGTAGTAATCCTGCGCGTAGCCGTATCGGTAAGGCCACCAGCCGCCTTCACTGAGAGTGACGGTGACGTTGACCGCCGGTGCGAACACGGCCTTGAAATCGTTTTCGGCCTGGTCGCCGTCCTCATCGGCGCGAATCGGCAAATCCTGCTGCGGGTTGGTGCCATAGGGCACATATTGGCCGGCTTCGAGGTCAAAGCGCCGCCATTCCACCAGCATATAGCCCGCGGCCGGCTCGGCCTGGAACTGCATCCACTCATCGACCAGCAGGCGCTCGGCGCCGGTGAAGGGCTGCCACCCCGGCGGATTGGCGCTGTCGGACCAGAAGCTGACCTGCCCGGCGCCCGGCGGCTCCATCGTGACTTTGGGCACGGCCCGCGGGGCGCCGACCACAACCCGGTCCAGCTCGAAATGGCAAATGCCGGCCTGGGCAGCCCACGAATCCCCGAACAACAGCGTCCCGGCCAGCCAGCCGCCGGTCGTCACCTCGAGATTCGCGGTCTGCCAGGTCTCGCGATGCTCGTAATTATACCAGGTCGTATTGTGCTCCAGCGCAAATTCCCACTCGCCGGCGTCATTATCTCCAGGGCTGGGCAAGTACGAGACCAGTCGCCACTGAAAGCCGAATCTGTCCGGCACTTCCGGGTAGTGCATATAGATGTCAAGATGCGCCTGTTCGTAGGCCTGCTGCGGATAGGGGCCGGCCTGCAGGTAGCGGTTGACGACCTCGCCCTGGTCGTTGGTCTCCTCGACGACCTGCCACTTGGCCGGGTCGCGCAGCACAAAGATCGCGTCAAAGCAATCGAGAATCTCGCTGAGCTCCCTGGCGTTGCGGAAAGTGACGCGGGTAACGCCGCTGCAGGGCTCCGCACCCCGGAACACCCGGGCGCTGACGGTGATGTCACCGGCGGGATCGTCCAGTTCGATGGGCGACTGGTAGAGCGTGCCGGGGCTGGCGGACGTCGGCACCGCGCCGCCCAACGCATAGCGAATGGCCAGGCCGGCGTTCTCCGTCATGGCGAGCGTAAAGGCCTGGTTGAAGTACATGAACGCAGGCGACGGCATATCGCCGCGGCTGAATTCGGGCTCGTCGACCCGTTCGCCGCTGACATAGACCGTCGGCAGGCCGCGGTACGTACCGCCGTCAACCCAGCCGGGCTGCCCCTGGGCAAAGAGGATGACCGCCTGGCCGCCGAGGTCGCCGCCGGCTGCGGCCGGCCGCGGCCCCTCAAACACGACATGGCGCAAATCGTCATAATCGGCGAACACGCCCTCGCCCAGCGTCGCCACGGATGCCGGGATGACGATCTCGTCCAATCCGGCGCAGCCGCTGAAGGCATAGTCGCCGATGGCCGCGACCGAAGGCGGGATGAGCAGGGACTGAAGCTCCAGGCCGACGAAGGCGTAGTCGCCAATGGCTGTGACCGGCAGGCCGCGCAGCGTGGCGGGAATGTTCACGTCGACCGGCGTCGGTGGCATCCACGGGTCCTGATGGTTGATGAAGGCCATGACCGTGACACTGACGCCGTCGGGATTGACGACATAGCCGAAGTCGCCCTCCTGGCTCATGAACTGAATCTGGTCAATGTACGCCGCCCCGCCGGTTCCCCAACCACCGAAGCTCCAGCCAACCAGGAAGTCGCCCGCCGGAATGGCAATCGACCTCTTGACCCAGGTCTTCGGATTGTCCTGGTAGGAGGCGATGTTCTGGGTCACGATAGGACTGTTTTCCTTGAACCCGTTCCAGTCATTGCCGGTCGGATCGACTTCGCCGAAATTGACACTGATCTGTTCCCGTTCCGGATAGACCCAGAAGGTCAGCAGCCCCGGGCCGGTGACCCAGACGCGCAGCTGCGTCGTCCAAGGTGGATTGTCCTCGGGGCCGCCGAGATCGACCAGCACCGAACTGCCGCCGACCATGGACTGCGCCGTGCTGACGCTCCAGTATTCCTGGTCTTCCAGACTGAAGTCCAAGGTATGGTTGTCCAGGGCGTCGGCAAAATCGTTCCAACGCAGAAAATCCTTGTCCACCGAACCGGAGCAGCGGCTGTAGCCGGGAACGGCACGCGTCCCCCCGGCCGGACGGACGGCCCGGGCTCGGAAACTGGCGGTCACGAACAAAGTATAGGTCCATTGCGCCGGGCCAATGGCGAGGAAACCACCATTGCTCTCGCCTGGCGCCAGAAAGGTCGGCACGACGGTTTCGCCATCGTCCTCGGAATACTCGACCAGCAACTGGTCACCAGGCAAGGGAGCATGCAGGGTGAAGGTGACGGTGACGCTGTCAATGAACGAGGTCTTGTCTCCAGGCGTAGAAATCTCCGGCAGCGGAATCGGCTCGCCGGCGAGGGCTTCGGTCCGGTAGCCGTGAAACCGTCCTTCGCCGTCCAGGACGGCCGTCCAGGTTGCCTGGTGCTCGGCCTGGTAAACCACCAGGGCGGCATCATACTCGGAAGCCATTTCCGCCATGTCAGCCAGGCCCTGTTCACCGACTTGCGGCGGCGGCCCCATGAAAAAAAAGGCCAGTTCGTCACACAGGTCAAAGGCCAGATCACCAATTGAGGTCACCGAGGCGGGAATACGGAGGGCCGGAAGGTCGCTG
>CAYOUR010000066.1:0-10141 GCA_964407145.1 uncultured Lentisphaeraceae bacterium
ATTTCCCGAAAGAGAGTTTTTTCGGAATGACGTCGGGAAATTGATTTGCAAACGGCGGACATCTATGCTATAATTGTCACAATGATGGGAGGAAGTTTTGCTGGCGTTGCCATTTCCCCTGGGGCGGCGGACGTTGAGGCGAGGTGGCCGTGCCAGGTTAATCAGAAAAGGTGAGTTGACATGAAAAAAGTCTGTTTTACCCTGATAGAGCTTCTGGTGGTGATTGCGATCATCGCGATCTTGGCGGCGATGCTGCTGCCGGCCTTGAGCAAAGCGCGGGAGAAGGCGCGGGCCATCAGTTGCGTGAACAACATGAAGCAGGCCACGCTCGGTATGCTGATGTACACCGGCGAGAACAACGGCTTCTACCTGCAGCAGACGTTCTACCGGTATTTGAGTGCGGCTCATCCCTGGTACGCCCATAAATGGTTCGAGGGCGTCAGCGTGCTTGGGCAGCTGGGGCCGTGCACGACGGCGATTGGCGTCAAAGCCGGCTCTCCGACGTCGCTGGCCTATTTCAACCCGTCCTTCCTCTGCCCGTCCAATCCGGCTCATCTGGGCCTCTGGAGCGCTTACAACTGCGCGACGGACTACATCTACAACTATTTTGCCGGGCGGACGACCAGCGGGGTGAGCGGGGTGACAGCCCTGCCCAGCGAGTCGTACCTGAAGAACAACGTGTCGCGTACCATCATGTTTGCGGAGGACTGGAAGTATCAGCTGCTCAATAGCTTGACCAGTCGAGGCAGCGGCGAGGCGTATGGTTTGGCCATCGCCGGGTACAACCGCTACGGCACCACGGGCACCCCGGTCACCAGGACCAATGTGGGCAACACCTATGGCGCGCACGGCGACCGGATGACGACCGGGTTCATGGATGGCCATGCCGAATTGATGAATGTCATTGAAGTCAATACCGGCGACTACCTCAATGTCTGGGATTCCGGCACCATCAGCGCCCGTAGGAATTAAGCTATTGATCACCGCCCGGGCGTCTGGAATCGTTGGGCTCAGGCGGGCTGTGCCGCCGATGGACAGCGGCAGCAGTTGTCATGAAGTTGCGGCGCCGGCGTCGCTCTTCCTGAGTCAAGGTGTTGGTTGGGTTGAGCCTGGAAGGCATGCAGCGGAAGCGGAGGTGGATGACTCTATTGATTGTACCGGCGGACGTTCATACATAGATCGAACAACACTACCGAGAAAGAGGTCTGGCATGAAGGCTGTCTATTTCACCCTGATTGAGCTGTTGGTTGTGATTGCGATCATTGCGATTCTGGCGGCGATGCTGCTGCCGGCCTTGAGCAAGGCGCGGGAAAAGGCGCGGGCCATCAGCTGTGTGAACAACATGAAGCAGGCGACGCTCGGAATGCTGCTGTATACCGAGGAGAATCGCGGCTTCTATCTGCCCCAGACCTACAAGGCCTACCAGAGCGCCACCTATCCCAATTACGACTTCTGGTGGTTCGAGGGCATCACCTATTCGAATTTCTTTGGCAACCGGGCGACGGCCGTCGGCCTGAACAAGCAGTATCCCACGACCGTGGCCTATTATCATCCCTCCTTCCTCTGCCCGTCCAACCCCAGCCATCTCGGCGTCTGGCATGCTTACAACTGCGTGACGGACTACCTGTACAACTACTTTGCCGGGCGGACCAGCACGTCTGTCAGCGGGGTGACGGCGCTGCCCAGTGAACCGTACCTGAAGCGCAATGTGTCCCGCACCATCATGTTCTGCGAAGACTGGAAATACCAAGTGCTGAACAATATGCAGAATCGCGGCGGGGGCGAGTCCTACAACGCCTGGGCCGCCGGCTACAATCGCTACGGCGTCAACACCACGCCGACCTGCCGGACCAATGTCGGCAACACCTATGGCGCCCATGGCGACCGGATGACGACCGGCTTCATGGACGGGCATGCCGAACTGATGAATGTCATCGAAGTCAACACCGGCGACTACATCAACGTCTGGGACCCCGGCACCATCAGCGCCCGCCGGAATTGACGGGGGCCGCAAGGGCTGTTGGACGGCGTGCGCGTCTTCCAGCGCCTCGGGTCTTTTTCACCAGCTTTTTCGGTTTCGCGGTCCGACGAGGCGTTTGCCTAGCCGGACCGCGAATGTTTTTGGCCATTATCCATTGAAGTTCATTAATGTCTTCTCTTGTCCATTATTTACAATCCGCGGTCCATTCCCCTGTTGGCGAAAACCGTTTTATGGAATTATAGTTCAAGAATTTCAGATTGTTTTGCGTTTAGGTCATATGACTGCGGCCGGGTTGGCCGTTCTTTTGTCCACCGCGTCCTGTTTTCGGGCAGGGCGGAGAAACCACAGGAACCTACATGATGTCATGTCGATGGAAGATGGCCGCGTTGGCGGCGTTTTTGGGTTGTGTTCATATGGCGGCCGCCAATCTGATTCGCAACGGCAGCTTTGACGGCGAGGAGGCGGCCCGGGAATTCCGCACCAACGGCGGCAAATTCAGCGTTTTCACCGAGGAGCTGACCTGGAATAAATGCGGCCGGCTGGAAATTGACCGGGTCAACGAGCGTGACGATGGCGTCAAAGTCCATTCCGCCGCTGTCTGGATCGGCTCCAACGGCACGATTCCGGGCTTTGACGTCACCCCGGAGACCACCTACCGGTTTTCCATCGAGGTGCGCGGCGACGTGCCCGGCTCCGCCGGCATCAGCGCCAGGTGCTGGTATGGCGACAATATCTGGACCGACGGCCGGACCGTCAGCACGACGGTCGGCGGCTTCAAGGTGCAGAAGGGCTGGACTGTCTACAAAGGGACGTTCACGACCAGCCCGGATGCCCGGCGGGCAGCGCTTCAGCTGCAGATGTGGGAAAGTTCGCAGCATGGGCCGCTGGTCTACAAGATCGGCGACGGCATTCTCTTTGATAATGTCGAGATCGCGGAGGACAAGCGCGGCCTGGCCGATGCGGCCGTCGCGGCCGCGGCCGATGACGGCGCGGCAATCCGGCAGCGCCGGGCCGTCCGCACTGGCCGCCGCCAGGGCGCCATCGCCATTGACGGCCGACTCGACGAGGCGGACTGGCAGCAGGCGCCGAGCAGCACTGGCTTCCTGGCGCTCGGGAAAGACACTCCCGCCGCGGCCGACACGGTGGTCGCCCTGCTTTCCGATGCGGAAAACATCTATCTCGGCATCCGCTGCCAGGAGCCCGGCCAAGTCACTGCGCAGCAGGCGGACAACGGTACGGTCATCTGGCGGGACGATGTCGTCGAGGTGTTCTTCGGACCCGTGGCGGAGGACCGCCAGCTGAGTCAGTTCGTCATTTCCGCCGGCGGCGGACGCTACCTGGGCTTTGGCAATGCGAGCAATCTGCCGATCGACTATGACGCCTGGGAGGGCAAGGCCAGCGTCGGCGACGGCTTCTGGCAGGCCGAGCTGCGGATTCCGTTCCGGCTCCTGGCAGAGGCTGGTTTTGGCGCCGATGGCGACCTGGTGGCCTTCAATGTCGCGCGGCAGCGCCGCGCCGCCAAGGAGCTGTCCACCTGGAGCCGGCTGCGCGAATCGTTCCACGAAGTCGAAAATTACGGCGTGCTGGTCCTGGCTGACTTCGCGGTGGCGCTGAGCCGCGCCACCGGCCAGGACCACGTCGCCGTGCCGGACGCCGAGGCCTTTGCGCAGGCGCTGCATGACCACGACCTGAAGCAGCGGCAGCAGCGGTATGAGCGTCTGTCCAGCCGCAAATTCGCCGTGGCGCCGGTGCCGGTAACGGCCAATTTCGCGATTCCGTTCATTCCCGAAGAGGTGTTTACGCCGGTTGAGGAGATCACGGTCACGGCGGCAGTCAACGAATTGAAGGGCGTGCCCGTGGCGCTGGCGAATCTGACGGACCGCGCCGCGGAATACCAGGTCATCCTGGAGACGAAGGGTCGCTACAATGGGGCCTGGGGCCTGGAGGGCTTTCCGCCGGAACAGTTCGTCATGCGCCAGGCCGTGCGCTTCAAGGACAGCGACGACGACCCCGGCAGCCTGCGCCTCGACCCCCTGCCGAAGATGAACCAGGCCAGCACCCTGATGGTCCTGCCCAAGGAGGCCGGATTGGTCTGGCTCGACTTCGACACCACCGGCGTCGCCCCAGGCAGCTACGAAGGCCGCCTGCGCATCATTCCGCTCAGCGAGGTCGCCAAGTGGGAGTCGATCAAGGGCGCCTACTGGAACCGCCAGTACACCGGCGACATGCAGGACATTCCCTTGACGCTCGTCGTGCGCGACATCGTCCTGGACCGCGACCCGAGCCTGCCCATGGGATTCTTCCAGGCGGCTGACAATGAACTCTGCTTCAAGCTGATGCTCGACGTCGGCGTCCGCAACATCGGCCTGTCCCCCTGGTCATTCCTGTTCCAGGTCGACGGCAACGGCGACATCATTGCCGACGGCGTCACTGAGACGCTGCAGAAGCAGGGCCACATCGTGGCCCAGCACGAAGAATGGGCCCGGAAATACGGCGTCACCCTGACTTATTTCATCGGCTTCTCCTCGTATCACGCCTTCGAGCAGGTCTACGGCCTGACCAGGAAGCCGGAAAAGAAGAAGCAGGTCTGGACGCAGTGGATCAAGGCCCTGGAGGGATACATGAGCTCACTCGGCGTGGAGCCGGAACGCTATGTCATCGAGACCTGGGACGAGCCGCATCCGGACAAATTCCCCGAGCTGATCGAGTCGCATCAGCTGGCCAAGGCCGGTTCGAGCCGGGTCCGGTTGTCGCTGACCCTGGGAGCGCACATCATGCCGGCCGACAAGATGGCCAGTCTGGCGCCACTGACCGACGAGTGGACGCTGTGGTCCGACGGCTATTTCAAGCGCCCTGAGCACCTGCAGCTGATTCGCGAACAGCAGCAGCGAGGCGTTTTGTTCCGCCACTACACGTGCGACACCAGCATGCGCTCGTCCCTGGCGCGCCGCTATCGGCGCAACAACTGGTTCGGCGAATACCACCGCCTGGACGGCAACGAGATGTTCCATTTCGCTGACACCTACGGCGGCCGCGGCGCGTCGGACTGGAAGGTCACGACCCACGGCGGCATCGTCTTCAAGCTGTTTGACGAATACATGCCGTCCATCCGCTACATGGCCTTGCGCCAGGGCATGACGGATGTCAAATACCTGGCGGCGCTGCGGAAGCTGGCGGCCGGCAATCCGGAGGCGCAGGCGTTCCTGGAAGCCGCTCCGCGTCGGGTCGTCGTCGACTTCGGCCATGATCCGACCATGCCGGACACCGTCCGGGAGGAAGCCGCGGAACTCATCCTGAAATTGCAGGGCGAAACAGCGAAGTAAACTGATCAGGCGGTGCGGCGAAGTCATCCGATCACTGCCTGACGCCAATCACAAGGAGCAAACACCATGCAAGCTGAAAAGAAACGACGCGCCCAGTCGCGCGCCTCCGAAGTCACCCCGCGAAGTCCGATGGTCCGGTCCGGTCACGGCGGCGCCGCGGTCGGCCGCCGCCGGTTCACCCTGATCGAATTGCTGGTGGTCATCGCGATCATCGCCATTCTGGCGGCGATGCTGCTGCCGGCTCTGAGCAAGGCCCGCGACAAGGCCCGGCAGATTTCCTGCGTCAACAACAAGAAACAGGTGATGCTGGCCATTCTCCTGTATGGTGACGACAACGAGGGCATCTGGACGAGCAATGCCGTCAATCCCCAGTACCCGACCACAGCCAAGGAACCCACCTGGGCCACGACCCTGGCCTACAGCGGCGGCTATCTGCCGTTCGCCAGTCCCGCTTCCCTCTGCCCCGTCTACGAGCCGTTTTACTGGGATCCGAAAAATGGCAACGGGCGCTACAACACCACCGGCGTCCGCATGGGCCATCCGTACGCCACGCCGGATTACTGCCACCAGCGCGACAACCGGCCGGACGGGAACAGATTCCAGAACATCTTCATGAACAAGGTCAAGAATCCGTCGTCGTTCTACTTTGTCGCCGACACGCTGCAGCATTCCCTTTACACCAGCACCGGTGCGGTGAAGCAGTTCAACACCGCCACTTGCCGGTATGACTATGATGGCGGCTCTTACTGCAGCGTCCACGCCGCCCACAATGGCCGGCTCAGCATCGCGTATCTTGACGGTCATGCCAATGGCTCGGTGACGCCGGGCACGTTCGGCGCGGACGCCAAAGCCGACGGCGTGGCCGGAACCATGGGCTACCGGGTGAAGACCGGCGGTCTTGCCATCGCCAGGTGAAAGAGTGCTTCCGGGCCCAATCCCCGGCCAGCGTGTTTTTGAACTCCCCGGCTGACGGCCGGCTTGGGCTTTCGTATTGATGGTTTTTGCTGCAACCAAAGAAGGAAATAACGTATGTCATGGTGGAAAACTGGTTTTGCCGGCCTGTTGATGCTGGCCGGCGGCATGGCGTCGGCCCAGGGGCTGCGCTTCAGCGCCGAACAGGCCGGTGAGCGCGTGTCTGCCGTCATCCTGGAAAATGGCCTGCTCAAGGTCCGAATCAGCGAGCGGGGCGGCCGCATTGACAGCCTGCAGGTGCCGGCGCTGCAGCTGGAATACTGCGACGATGCGCAGCAGACGTTCAGCGGCCTGGGCAAAATCCGGGACATCCTCTTCAACAACATCGAGACCGTCACCGGACGGCATGTCCTGACTGTGGACGAAAGCACAGCCGGTCAGCTGACCGTCAACGCCGTGTATCATGCCCAGACCGGCAACCTGGCCGGCATGGAGGTGCGGCGCCAGTACGTCATGACCGCGGACAGCGCGCTGCTGACCGGCCGCGTGCTGGTGAAATGCCACCAGCAGCCGGCGAACTTCCAGATCAACCTGCATAATCTTTTCCCGGTCAAGCCCTATTCAGGAAAAGTGTTCTGCTATCTGCCGACGCGTCGCGGGCTGGCGTCCTTTGACCATGCCGCCGCGAAGCTGCAGAAGATGAGCCTGGCCCTTGACCCGTCGGCGCCGTGGAGCGCCTTCGCGGACCGGTCGACCGGCGTCGGACTGGCCTTGCTGCTGGAGAATCTGGAACAGCTGGACGGCATGTACGTCTGGGGCCAGAATGACGCCTTCACCCTGGAGGCCAACTATAAGGACGTGCAGCTGCGGCCGATGGCGGCGGCGGATGAATGGGAGACCGCGTTCCGGCTGCTGCCCCTGCAGGGGATGCAATTCCTGCGGCAGGTGGGCCCCAACGGCGCCTTCGGGGCCGAACGCCAGCAGGACCGCGTCAAGGTGATCTTCATGGCCGCCGGCCCGTGCCAGGGAACACTCTCGGTCTGGCAGGGACAGCAGAAACTGGCGGAGACGGCGGCCGACCTGACCCGCGCCGGACAGACCGTGACCCTCGCCTGGGCCATCCCGGAAAACCAGGCGCCCTGCGACATCCGCTTCAATGCGCAAAATTTCGACGTCGCCATGACCCTGCCTCTGGACTTTGACCGGCAGGAGCCCGTCGCCCTGGAGAAAAAGATGCCGACGCGGGAAGTCACCGGCGTGAGCGGCTTTTATTACTACTATCCGGATGTCTGGCTGTCGGACGAGACGGCGGCGGAATTGTCGTTCGGTCTGCGCGGCGACTTCAAGAAGAACGACGATTTCCGCTTTGTGCTGGACCTCCCGGCCGGCGTCGAGATGACCTATTCGCGGGCGGAGGTCCTGCAGGAAAGCCCAGTCGTCATCGACGGGGTCACCTATGCGCGCCAGGAGATTTTCTCGCACCGGCGGGTCGACTATTTTTCGGCGATGCGGGTCAATCTGCGCCTGGGCGCCGGTTTTGAGGACGGTTCCAAACTCTATGTCCGTGCCCAATGGCGGGGCGGCGAGCAGACGCCGCAGGTGCTGACGGTCCGGCGGGCGCCTTCGCTGCCGGACATCGGCGCCGGCCTGAAGCATTTCAAGATCGGCGTGGAGAGCGACGCCGGCAAGGAAGCCTGGCCGGAGTACCGGCGCATCGGCATCAACACGGTCATGGTGAGCAACTGGGGGCCGCCGCTGATCCTGTACGATTACAAAGGCAAGGACTTTTTTGCCGAAAGGGTCAGCCAGATCAAGGCCGAAGGGCTGTTCCCGATCTTCGGGGCCGGCGCGCCGTACTGCAACATCGACCGCGTCATGAAGGAGTTGAATCCGTACTACACCGGCGCCGGGACCTTGTATCATCCGGAGGAGACGCGCCCCGGGCTTGACTTGTCGCGAGCCCGCGCCCGTGACATTCACGGCCAGCAGCTGCATATGCCGTGCCCGTCCTACCATGGCCAGCTGCTGGCCAAGGCCGTCGACTCCCTGAAAAGCCTGATCGACTACGGCTTTGACCATGTCTGCTACGACGAGGAGATGTGGGGCAGCGGCAACACCCTCTGCTTCTGCGAACACTGCAAGGCCGCCTTTGCCGAATTCCTGCGCGAGAAATATCCGCAGGTACCGTATGTCGACCCGGCCGAGGCGACCTTGAAACCGCAGGACTTCCCGGCGGTCTACGACGCCTGGTGGGACTTCAAGACCGGCCTGGTCGCGGAAATCTACCGGACCCTGCGCCAAACCATGGCGACGTATGGAGTCCGTCCCGGCGTGCAGCGGCAGCTCTGGGTGTGGGTGGACAGCTCGGTCGGGGAAGGGCGCTATGGCGCCATTACCAGCCGGCTGACCGATTATGCCAAGCTCGGACAGTACGCCGATCTGCTCCTGCCCATGATCTACACGCCCATGGCCGGCGATGTCGGCCGCGTCGTCGCCGCCGGCGCCGGCAAACTGACCGGCGTACCCGGGAAAATCGGCGCCGGGCTGTCGCCGAACCGGACCTACGAATACTACCGCGTGGCCTCCAACAACCTGGCGCCCATGGACGCCATCCGCCAGCAGCTTTTGGAGAATTTCTTCAATGGCGGCCAGGCGGCCGTCATCTGGGCGTACCGTTCGGCGCTGCGCGGAGCGTATGACTATCATAAAATCGCCCAGGCGGTCTACATGCTGCAGCCGGTCGAGGAGATATTGCTTCGCGGCCAGCCGGTCGACGACGTGCTCAGCTCCAACCCGGAAGTCAAGGTGACGGCCTGGAAGCATGGCAACGCGCTGGCGGTGCTGGTGCGCAACTACGATGCCGACAGCGTCAAGGCGAAAGTGACCTTCCCCGGGACGTACTCGCGGGCCATGGATACGCTGACCCGGGCGGAGACCGCGCTGGGCGGGGGGCTCGATGTCAATCTGTCGGACAACCGCGTCCAGGTGTTTCTGGTGCAATGATGGTGACGCGCATGCTCAGGCTTATGTCTAACCTCTGGCAGCGGCATTGGCCGCAGTCGCGGCCAATGCCGGTGTTGACGGTTTTGCTGATGTCGCTGCTGGCCGGCGGCATTTTGCGGGGCGAGGAGTTCTCGTATCCGCAATGGGTCCGCGTGATGTCGGACCGCGGCGATGCTGGCAGCCGCTGGTTCATGGTCAGTTCACCGCATCGCTCCGCCGTCAAGAAGTTGACTCTCGACTTCCCCGCTTCCGAAGTGGCCGAGGCCGTGTTGGAGTATCAGATTCAGACGGCGCCCTATGATCCTGGCCTGAAACAGCATATCAGGACGGCCAACTACCCGTGGTCAAACCTCCTGGTGCGCGTCAACGGCCAGCTGATTCTCGATGAGCCGGCGGCCCGGCATATCAGCGTGGGAGTCCATCACCTGCGCTTCCCGGCGGCGCACCTGCTGGAGGGCGAGAACACGATTGCCATGACCTGGAAGGAGCTGCCGGAAGGCAACCCGGAAAAACTGCGCCTGGGCTACATCTATTTTGCCCGGGACCTGTCTCAGTCGCCGGCCGAAAACGACGAACCCAACCTGCGCATTCGGCTGCTGCTGCGATTCCGCGACGGCGCCGAATGAGCCGCGGCGGGCAGGGGAACGCCATGAAAGAACCACCGATGGACACTGATGGACACCGATGGCTCAATAATCAACATCAAACAGGGGGGCAAGTATCATGACCAGGAATGTTCTTGCGCTTTGCTGCTTGTGCGCGTGCGGGCTGTTGCCGGCCGAGGCGGCGGACGGCCCCGTCGCCGGGACCATGGTCTTCCCGGAACGGGACGGCGTGGCGGTCATTGCCATCCAGGATACGGCCACGCGCATGAAAGTTGACTTGTTCAAAAACACCAGGCCGGACTATCCGATGAAGCTCA
>CAYOUR010000066.1:10241-16137 GCA_964407145.1 uncultured Lentisphaeraceae bacterium
ATCGCCCGCGAGGAATACGACGCCTGGAAGAACGACGAGAGCCGCCAGGCCCTGGGGCGGTTTCTGGAGCCTTACGCCAACCGCCTGCAGCTGTTCGCGTTTGGCGATACGCTTCCCGGCGGCTTCACGGCGCGCAAGACTGCCGGCCATACGCCCGGCCATACGCTTTTTGCACTGGACCGGCTGTGGTTCATCGGCGACCTGGTGCACGCTGCCGGCCTGCAGTTCCGACACCCGGTTTTCTGCGCCCGCTACGACCGCGACCCGGCCCTGGCCGTCAAAACCCGAATTGACGTCATGACGGAAGCGGCCCGGCAGGACGCCGTCGTGCTCGGCGCGCATATTCCCTTCCCCGGGCTTGGCACCGTCACCGGACCGGAAAATCTGCCCGGCACCACAGGGCATGCCGAATGGACGCATTTTCGCTTTCTGCCGGTCCAGGACGGGAAGATGCCTTGAGGCACGGTTTGACCCGGCGTGAAGCCATGTCCCTGCCTGCCTGATTGCGGCTCATCGAGCCGCGGTGGCCGTCTCCGTCGCTGCCGGCTATGGCTTGGACCATGACAGCGCCGCCATCACCCGGTCCGGAACAGGCAGGAATACAGGTCCCATCCGTCCTCTCCCACCCCGGGATGCCATCCGGGCTGCATCTGGGCGAAATTGTGATTTTTTTCCTGAAGATATTTTTAACTCCATGCCGGCAAGCCGGTTGCAAGTGTTTTGGCCAGGGGCGAAATGGCCCTTAATAAGTCAGGCCGGCTTTGCTTTTTTTCTGATGTGTAGTAAGTTATGTAAGGTCGCGCAACAACCCGAATGCTTTCTCTGGCGTTCCCGGACGGTTGTTTGTGGAAGCTCTGTGCAGGTGCAGCATTTCCGGACTTGCCATCAAGGAGGCAGAATATGGCCGCCAGCCCGTTTGTGATCCCCGAACTTTTTCCGCAGCCGAAGCAGATTAGCCTGACCGGGGGAGACAGCAGTCTGTCCATTGATGTCCGGCTGTCAACCAGCAATGTTTCGCCCTTGCAGAGGAAAGCCGTCCGGTCGGTGTTGACCGATGTCGGCGTGCGGGTGGTGGCCAACAAGAAGACCTACGTGGTCGAAGCTCTGGTCGAGGACGCCGCCGCGTTCAATCTCAAGGACGTCCCGGCCGCCAATCGCGGCGAGTACTATGAGCTGGCCATCCAGGACAGCCAGGTGACGATTCGGGCGCCGGAGCAGGAAGGAACCGTGTGGGCCGCGCAGACCCTGGCCGCCCTGTTCAAGGTGGTCATCCGCGGCGAAACCCTGCCTAATCTGACCATCCGCGACTGGCCGACGCTCCCGGTTCGCGGCGTCTTCGTCGAAAACAAATGGGGACCGGACCGCATGACCTTCAGCGACTGGTGCCAGACCATCGACCGCCTGGCTGCCGTCAAGATGAACACCATGGGCATCGGCCTCTATGGCTGCTGGGGAAGCTGCCGCTATGAGGGCCCGGACAAGCCGACCGAATTCCTGATGGTGCCCGTGGCGGGTCGTGACGACCTGAAAACACCCCACACCCTGCGCTGGTTCTCGCCCAAGGACGACCAGTGGCATGAGGATACGTACCTGGCCCCCTTTGTCGTCCAGGAAGACCTGCTGCGCAATGTCGTGGAATACGGCCGCGAACGCGGCGTCACCGTCGTGCCCTTTGTCAACAGCTTCGGCCATAACACCTATTTTGCCCGCACGCTGCCGGAATTGTCCGCCAAGGACGCCAACGGCAACCCGACTGGCGTGGGCTATTGCATCACTTCCCCCGAAACCCGCGAGTTCGTCGAAAAGTTCTATGAGGGCATCATCTCCCGGCATTTCGTCGCCAAAGGCGGCGAGGACAAGTCGATTGAGTATTTCCATATCCAGATGGACGAGGTCTGGCCGGACTATCCCTGGCCGGACGACCCGACCAAGGTCGGCGACCCGTGGTGCCAGTGCGAGCGCTGCACCGCCAAAAAGCCGGAGGAGAATCTCCTCGACTACGTCTTCTGGCTGGTTGACATGCTGACCCGGAAGGGCGTCAAGAAGGTGGTGATGTGGAACGACCAGCTGACCCGCCACATGAGCGCCTTTGACGCCAAATTCGTCAAACGCCTGGAAAAGGCCGGCCTCAAGGACAAGCTGATCCTGCATTGGTGGTGGTACAGCAACGACGCCCTGAACGACAAGACCCTGGTCTCCATCGGCAAGAAGCTGGGCATTGACGGGTGGGTGGCGCCGATGACCTGCTACTACAACTGGAACACCTACGACTTCCGGCGTCCGAACATCGACCTGATGATGCGCATGGCCGATGCCGAAGGCGCCACCGGAACAGTGTCCTACGCGGTCCATGACCCGTCACATCTCGACCATGAAGCCCTGATGGCTGCCTATGCCTGGGAATCCACCGCCGGGCAGGACAAGGAAGACGTCCATCGCCGCTGGGCGGCAGCAACCTTCGGACCGGAATTCGTGGACAGCTACGTCTCCGCCGCCGACAAGCTGCTCAAGGCGGTGCGCACGCCCGCCTATGGCCTCTGCCCGAACTACATCTACACCTATTACCGGAAGGCCAACTGGCCGCGCCTTTATCCGGGCGAGGCGCTCGATGCCCTGGCCACGAAATTCGAAGGCGTTGACGTGGCGGCGCAGCTGCGCGAGGCGTCCGCCTTGGCCCAGGAGGCCGAGGACCTGTTCCGCGACATCCTGGCGACGACGACGCTGTCCGACAGCGCCGAAGCCTGCCTGCAGAGCCTCTGCGGTGAAGCTCTGCGCG
The DNA here is from genome assembly GCA_964407145.1 of uncultured Lentisphaeraceae bacterium. Lineage (GTDB taxonomy): Bacteria > Verrucomicrobiota > Lentisphaeria > Oligosphaerales > Oligosphaeraceae > JAAZKI01. The sequence goes on from CAYOUR010000066.1 coordinate 13,018, forward strand.
TGCAGGCCTACGCCAACGCCTTTGCCTGGCTGGTCGAGCTGCGTGCCGCCCTGGAGCCGGGCATGGTCAAGAAGAGCATGGTCACGGCCTGCCTGAAGGCCAAGGATGAGCTGCAGGCCAGGATTGCGGCGTTCGAGCCGTGCAAGCCGTCCTGGGTCACCCCGGCCTGCCTGCAGGCTCTGAGCACCCTTCTGGCCTTCTTTGAACAACTCGCCGGAGAAATGAAGACGTTCGCCGCCCGCAAGCGCGCCAAGGACCTCAATTGGACGTTGCTGCCCCGGCCGCAGGACAGCAGCCCTGAGGCGGAAAACGCCGCCCAGCAATAAAAACACCCAGCTGCGGTTGCAAAAAAAACCGGGTGTGTTATCTTAAGACTTGGTGGCTCCATGTACGGTACTCTGAACAAATTTGCATTGGGGTCTACATGACCTTATCTTCACTTATTAAGCAGAGTGAAAAAGTCTGGCGCCACCATTTCTGATTAGCCCAAGGCGGGAATCGTGCATACGGTTCCCGCCTTTTTCATCGGCGGAAACGCCCTTGCCGTTGGGTGCCGGAAGACGCCCCTCCCCAGTTTTGCGAAGATCCCGCGGTTACCCTCGCGCGGGCGTGGCCGTCATGGGGGCTCCGGCCGCTTCTCGTCCGTGATTGCATGACGGCGCCGTGAGGTGTTTTAGCCGTTGAGGTCGGGTTGGCCTGTCGCCGAAAGGGGGGGCACGGGCGGCGGACCGTCGGCCAGGCGGATGACGTGGTCGGCCTGTTCGGCCAGTTTCTGGTCATGGGTGACCATGATCAGGGTTTTCCCGCCTTCCAGGTGCACATTCTTGAGGATTTCCATGATGCCGCTGGCGGCGGCGGCGTCGAGGTTGCCGGTCGGCTCGTCAGCCAGGATGATGTCCGGGTCGTTGATCAGGGCGCGGGCGATGGCGACCCGCTGCTGTTCGCCGCCGGACAATTCGCGCGGACGGTGCCGCAGGCGGTCGTCCAGCCCGAAGGCGTGCAGCCATTGGCGGGCGCGCTGGTAGGCGGCGTCGCGGTCGCGGCCCCAGTGCAGAGCCGGCAGGACGGCATTCTCCCAGGCCGTCAATTCCGGGAACAGGTGATACGACTGGAAGACAAAGCCGATGCGCTGGCGCCTCAGGGCGGTCAGCTGGGCGGCGGACATGGTGGCGAGGTCCCCGCCGTCAAGCCAGATCTGTCCGGAGCTGGGCCGGTCCAGACCGCCAAGCAGGTGCAGCAGCGTGGTCTTGCCTGAGCCCGAACGGCCGACCAGGGCGACCCAGCCGCCGGCCGCAATGCCCAGTGTCAGGCCGCGCAAGACCTCAATGACGCTGCCTTCCAGATGGAAATTCTTGGTGACGTCCTGCAGTTGGTACAATGCCTTGGCGGCCATGTCGCGTCCTTTGCGTTGAGGTCATCTGTCCGAGCCTATAAATATAGTGACGGGCGGCGCTTTCGGCAACCGGCGGCAACGGCATTATCGCCGAATGCGGGGTATATTACCCGAAACCCGGGATGCTCCCGGTGGGGCAAACGCATGACGACGGCCGGCACGGCCAGAGGAGCGATGAATGTCAACACACGCCAACGTCATTCAGATCACGACGCATGATTCCGGGCGCCATTTCGGCTGTTATGGCCATCCGACGCTGAACACGCCGGCCATTGACCAGCTGGCGGCCGATGGCGTCAGATTCGCCAATTATTTCTGCACGGCGCCGATCTGCAGCCCGAGCCGGGCCACGCAGCTGACTGGATTGTACCCCCAGACGCATGGCCTGCTTGACTTGCCGAGTTTCGGCTGGCGGATGCGGCCGGAGGTGCGCCATGCCAGCCACCGGTTCAAGGATTCCGGCTATCAGACGGTGCTGTTCGGGTTGCAGCATGAAGTCCCGAAAAGTGATTTGCCCGCTCTGGGCTTTGACGACGTGCGGCCCGTTCAGGAGAATGCCGAGGTCCTCGCCGCCGAAGTGGCGGCTTTTCTGCGACAGCTGGAAAGCCGGCGAACGCCCTTCTACGCCCAGGTCGGCTTGGTCGAGACGCACACCCCGTTCAGCCGCGGCCAGAATCAGCCTGACCGGGAAAAGGGCCTGGAGCTGCCGCCGTACCTGGCTGACACGCCCATGGCCCGCGAGGCGATGGCCGGCTACCAGGGAGCGGTCAAGCGAGCCGACCGCGCGGTGCAGACCATCCTGGAGGCGCTGCATGACAGCGGCCTGGAAGAGAATACGCTGCTGGTGTTCACCACCGACCATGGCCTGGAAATGCCCCGCGCCAAATGGCATTTGTATGATGCCGGCATGGCGATTGCCATGATCATGCGCTTCCCCGCCGCGGGACTGACCGGCGGCCGCGTCTGCCCCATGCTGCTCAGCAATGTCGATTATCTGCCGACGGTCATGGGCCTGCTCGGGCTGCCCGTCCCGGACGGGCTGGACGGCGTCGACTTTTCCCCGGCCGTGGCGTCGGGTCAATCGTCGCCCGGCCGCGAGGCCGTGTTCAGCCTTTACCACAAGACCCAGACCAGGTGCATCCGGACCGAGACCCACAAGCTGATCCGGCATTTCGACAACGCCAGCGACTTTCACCGGGTGCCAGTGCGCTACGAAGACTGCCTGAACAAGCGCGTCATCCCGGAAGTGGAGCTGTTCGACCTGGCCGCCGACCCGGACGAGTTCGAGAATGTGTCGGACCGGCCCGAACTCGCTGAAGTGCAACGGCGGCTGGACGACCGGCTTTGGCGATGGCTGGAAGATGTCGGCGACCCCATTCTGCAGGGGCCGGTGCGCAGCCCGTCCTATGAACTGGCCATCCGCGATTATGACCAGTGGCGCCGTCGTGACTCCCGCTGATTTGAACCACCGATGAACACAGACGGACACCGATGTCGCCTCTGCAGCAAACCGATTCCATGGCCTGACGCGTTTCTTCCTTGTTATAGAATCCGTGTCAATCTGAGTTCATCGGTGGTTCCTGCCTTCCCGGGCAAGGCGGTCAAAACCGGCGTCGACACGAATGTCGCCTCTGCAGCAAACCGATTCCATGGCCTGACGCGTTTCTTCCTTTTATAGAATCCGTGTCAATCTGAGTTCATCGGTGGTTCCTGCCTTCCCGGGCAAG
>CAYOUR010000066.1:16237-18781 GCA_964407145.1 uncultured Lentisphaeraceae bacterium
GCGGTCAAAACCGGCGTCGACACGAATCGGCAGCCGTACGCGGCGGCATGCGGCCAGACCCCAGCCGGCGGCGTCAAGGCGAGATGGCTTGCCGGCTGCTGAATTCATGGGCTGCTTTCAGAAATTCACCGGCGGTGTCAGCCAAGGAGTCGTCTAGGCTGTCGAGGCTGTTCAGGCACAGCGGCAGGTAGAGCAGCAGTTCCCGCGGAACTGGATTGGCGGCTTGCAGCGTTTTCAGCATGTCGGGACTGAAGACGGACGGGTCCTCGGCAGGCAGCGTCTCCACGCAATGCAGAAAAAGCGCCAGGCCGGTTTTGAGAATGGCCTGGGCTGCCGGCCGGACCGACTCGCCGGCAAAGCCGCTGCCACGCAGGACGTTTGCCATCTTCAGCTGGCGTTCCGCTTCGGCCAGGAACGGAGCGCTTTTCTTCAGCCGCAGCGCCGTCTCTGACGGCCGCGCCTCCGTCGCCGTCGTGGCGGCAAAGGCCGTCTGCAGTTCCGGATTGATGGAGATGACGCCCATTTGCGCCAGCTTCTGCAACAGGGCGTATTCCTGTGGGGTGATGACGGCAGTCTTGTCCGCAACGCTTTCCGCGGGCAGCGCCTTGGTGATTTTCTCGCTGATGGCGGCCGCCCGCGCCGGTGGCGCCACCGCCAAAATGGCCCGGACCCTGCCGCTCTCGCCATCGCAGGCGGCCTGGCACAGGCTCGCGCCGCCGCCGTCGTCAAGGCGCAGCTCTTCTGACAGCAGCTCCATCGGCGTGGCCGCGGGCAGGATTTCGGCCACGGACGGCGTTTCTTCCGTGACCAACGGCGTGGACATGATCTGCCCGAGGCGCTCCAGAAAGGCTTTGCGGCTGTTCTCACTTTCAAAGACCTGGTAGTCCCCGCGACCGTCCAGCACGGCATCAGAGAGGCCCTTTTTGTAGTCAAGCGTGCCCAGCATGCGCTGCTCAATGGAATTTTCCGCCACCAGGTTGATGACCTGGACGCGGTTTCGCTGGTGCTTGCGCCAGGCACGGGCGATGCGCTGTTCATGACGGGCCGGATTCCAGGGCAGGTCGAGGTTGATGACGGCGCTGGCCACCTGCAGGTTCAGACCGACGCTGCCGGAGTCCGAGGAGAGCAGTATCCGGCAGTCCGGCGATTTTTTGAATCGGCGGATTTCCTCGCGGCGCTTCTGCTGGTTCACGGCGCCGGTGTGGAGCGCGTACGGGATGCCGTTGTCGTCCAAGGCCTTTTCCAGCAAGTCCAGCATCCGCGTCCATTCCGAGAAGACGACGACCTTGGTCTCCGGGGAGTTTTCCCAGATGTCGGCCAGGATGCGCATCATTTCGGTGATTTTGGGCGAGTCGGTGATGGTCTGGTCGAGGATGTAGACGGCATCGCAGAGCATCCGCATGCAGGCCAGGCTCATCTGCAGCCGCTTGAAATCATCCGGGGTCAGCGCGTAGCGCCGGGCCTTGGATGCCAGCTGGGTCACGATCTGGGAATAGTCACCGTATCTCTTCTTCTGCTCTTCGGTGAGCTTGATGAAATAGTTGTTGTCAATGCGTTCGGGCAATTGCTCGTCGATTTCGTCCTTGCGGCGGCGCAGCATCACGGGCTTGACCAGGTCGTGCAGCTCGCGCAGATTCTGCATGCCGATGGTTTTCCCCTCGGCGTCGAATTTGTAGAAGCGGCGATTGAAGCGGAACAGGCTCCCCAGCAGGGTCGGGTCGACGAATTCCACCAGCGAGTACAATTCGTCAATGCGGTTTTCCAGTGGTGTTCCCGTCAGGACGAAGGCGAAGCGCGACTGCAGGCGTTTCAGGTTGCTGGCGGTCATGGTCCGCCAGTTCTTGATGCGCTGGGCTTCGTCGAGAATGACCAGGTCGGGATGGAACAGGTCGTTGAGGTCATCGACATCGCGCAGGACCTGCTCGTAATTGGCGACCAGGAAGAAGGCCGTGGTTTTCCGGTAGGTCTCCAGGCGTTTTGGGCGCAGACCGTAGACCAGTTCGACCGGCATTGCGGTGAACATTCTGATCTGGTCCTCCCATTCGCATTTCAGGGAGGCGGGCGCGACCACCAGGACGCGTTGGATGTTGAAGCATTCCTTCTGCAGGATGGCGGCGGCGATGGCCTGGATGGTCTTGCCCAGGCCCATTTCATCGGCCAGAATGGCACGGCCTGTGAAGGCGAGGTGCAGCGTCCCGGCAATCTGGTAGTCATACAGCGGATGGCGCAGTTGGGGTATCTGGCCACCGCTGGACTGCAGGCGGCTGGCGTATTCCCGGCCCCACCGGGCCAGCAGACGCTTCTGGTGTTCCTGCTCCAGGAAAAAAGGCACCTCCGCCGAGATGCGGACGGATTTTTCCAGGCGCGGGTCGGCGGTCTTCAAGTCCCGCAGCAGTGCCATCAGCGTGTTGGCGACCGGCTCCTTGAACCGGCCGTTGACTTTCAGGTAGCGCTGGAAAAAAGGGGGCACGACGCCGCGGCCAGGGAAACGGATGACCGGAACCCACGGGCTGCGCTCCAGGTAGACTTCTATCCGCGACGATG
>CAYOUR010000067.1:0-18717 GCA_964407145.1 uncultured Lentisphaeraceae bacterium
GCCTTCCGGGCGTTCGGGCGGCATGGCCACCACGGGCGCCGGGGCCGGGGCCGGAGCCGGCGGTGTCTGCCGGTCGGCCTGGATGAAGTCGGCCATGATGTTGATGGTCTCCTCCAGGATCAGGTCCTGGGCGTCGGGGACTTCCAGGTCGTCCAGGTCGTCGGAGCGCACGGTGCTTTTGCGCCGGGCATTTTTGCGCTGGGCCTGGAATTTGCGGAACATGCGGACGGATTTTTCCTCGTTCTCCTGGTGCTGTCGCCGTTCCTGCAGCTCCAGCGGCAGTTGTTTCTGGGCGCGGAAGGCGGCATAGAAGTCGATGTCACCGAGGTATTCGCGGAAGAGCGGGTTGTCCTGGCGGCGTTTCAGCGAGGCTTGCAGCAGCGCCGGCAGCACGTCGGCGGTCTGGTTGAGGGCGGTGTATTCCAGGGGCTTGATCTGGTCCCAGGGCAGGACATGCGGGAGTTTGTCCTCGCCCAGGTCGAGCTGGTCGAGGAAGGACGGGAAGGTGATGTCCGAAGTCACGCCCCTGACCTGCGTGGAGCTGCCGTTGATGCGGTAGAATTTGGAGATGGTGATTTTCAGTGATCCCGGTTCGGGGTCTGGCATGCGGCTGACGGCGTGGCTCAGGGCGCGGATGTTGGCGAGGTTGATGACCGACTGCACGGTGCCCTTGCCGTGGGTGCTGCCATCGCCGACGATGACGGCCCGGCCATAGTCCTGCAGGGCCGCCGCCACGATTTCCGAGGCCGAGGCGCTCAGTTTGTCCACCATGACGATAAGCGGCCCGTTGAAGGTGACGGCTGGATTCTTGTCTTCCTTGCGGTCGATCTTGCCGCCGCTGTCGCGGACTTGGACGACGGGTCCGGAGGGGATGAACAGCCCGGCCAGTTCGACGGCTTCGTCGAGGGCGCCGCCGCCATTGCCGCGCAGGTCGAGGATGATGCCGTCGGGCTGCTGCGGTTCGGCCATGGCCTGTTCGATCAGCTTCCTGATGTCCCGGGCAGAGCTTTTGTAGTCCGGGTCGCCCTTGGCGCGGGCGGCGAAGTCGGCGTAGAAGCTGGGCAGGTAGATGACCAGGACCCTGGCGTTCTGGTCGCCCGGCAGCGTCAGCTGGCGGGTCTCCGACTGGGCTTCCTGGTCGGTCAGCTTGACTTCGTCGCGGACCAGGCTGACGAGGGTGGGGGTGCTGGAGCCTTCTTCCAGGATGGTCAGGTGGACAGTGCTGCCCTTCGGCCCCCGGATTTTGGCGACGACCTTGTTCAACGGCATTTCGATCACGTCAATCGGCTCTTCGCCCTCCTGGGCCACCGCGGTGATGCGGTCGCCTTCCTTCAGGCGGCCGTCCCGGTCGGCCGGGCCGCCGGGGACGATGCCGACGATCACGGTGTAGGCGTCCTTGGTTGAGAGTGTCGCGCCGATGCCTTCCAGCGAGAGGCGCATGTTGATGTCAAAGTTCTCCTTGGTTTCGGGCGCCATGTAGGCGGAATGGGGGTCCAGGACGCGTGACAGCGCCGTCAGGTAGATTTCCAGGATGTTGATCGCCTCGACTTCGGCCCGGCGCAGGTAGTTGCGGGCGTAGTTTTTGGCCAGACGTCCCGGGAACGGCTCCAGGGCGGGGAGCTCGGCGGCGGCCGGCTCGGCGGCGTTGTCTGTTTCGGGCTGTTTCGGGGCGGCGTTGTCTGTTTCGGGCTGTTTCGGGGCGGCGTTGTCTGTTTCGGGCTTGGCGTTCTGTTGGCGGGCGGCGTCCTTTTCCTGCTGCAGCTGGTTGACGAGGAGGGCGTTTTTCACCTGCAGCCGCCATTGGTTTTCCAGTTCGGCCATGGTTTTGCACCAGGGCAGGTCCTTGGCCTCGGCATTGATGTATTCGCGCACGGAGAAGTCATGGGCGTCATCGATGGCGGCGATGGAGAAGAGCGCCCGCTGGCGGGCGCGTTCGAGGTACCGCTGGTAGACTTTGAAGGGGAATTCGAGGTTGGCGGTCATGGTGCGCTGGTCCCAGAGCACGGTTTCAAACGAGCGGAATTCCTCCAGGTCCGATTCCAGGAAGAGGGAGCGGTTGAAATCCAGGCTGTTGAAGTATTCGGTGAACCATTCGGAGCAGATGGCCGGCGTGATGTTCTGCGGGTGGTAGTGGTATTTGGAGAGGAGGATGGCGACGTATTTGCTGACCAGGCGTTCCCGCAGCAGCGGGGTCGGCACGGTTGGGACATGGTTGAGCAGTTCTTCCGGGGTTTCGGCGCGGGCGGCGCTGAACGGCGCCGGCGCCAGGGCCGGGGTCAGAAACAGAACCAAGCCCAGGGCGAGGCTGGCGAAGGGGTGTCGGCGGCAGAGAGTGGTTCGGCTGGTCATGATGAGCCTTTGCGGGGAGGATGATTCTTGCTCGCGGGCGGGTTGATTCCCGGCGGGACGAACTGCACAGCGGTGATGGCGTTCTGGGTAAATTCGGCCACGCGGGCACGGATTCCGGCCTGATGCTGGCTGGCAAAGATGAACCGCCAGGTCGTGGCCGGCACTTCAACCAGGAGCCGGCCGTCGAAAATGCGGCTGGGCTGGGACTGCCGGGCATTGTCGGCGCCGACCAGCTCCGGCCAGGCCGCCTGGATTTTTTCCAGCAGGGCCAGGTCGGGGTTTTTGACGCTGTCAAGCACCTCGCTGACCAGGTCGGCCATGGTGTTGGAGGCGGGGCGCAGGTCGGCGAACACGCCAGCGCGCCGGTCTTCGCCGAGCCAGTCGGCCATGGCCGACTCCCGCGAGCGTTCCCGCGGGCTGGGCTTGCCATGTCGCCAGGTATGGCTGTATTCGGAGCGGGACAGCCATCGGTTGGAAGGTTTGTCACTGGTCATGGGCGTTGCCGGAAAATATGGCCCGTCGGGTTGACAGGAAGAGCCTGTGCAGGTACGTTGATACGTCGTGATTTTGTCGCGGAGCCGGGCTGTGACCGGCCGCAAAAACATGCATAACATAACATCGGGCCGGCATTGTCGCAACCCGCGTCGCCGGTTTGAGTCGGAGTCATGGTGATGAATGCAATTCAGGACAATCTGCAGGCCGTGCAGGGTCGCGTCGCCGCCGCCCTGGCGCGGGCCGGCCGGGCGCCGGGCTCGGCGCGCCTGCTGGCGGTGACCAAGACGTTCCCCGCGGCGGCGGTGCAGGCGGCCTATGGGGCCGGGCAGCGCTGTTTTGGGGAGAACCGGGTGCAGGAGCTGGCGGCCAAGGCCCCGGCGCTGCCGCCGGATTGCGAGTGGCATCTGATTGGACATCTGCAGCAGAACAAAGTTCGTCAGGCCTTGGGCTTCGCGTCCTGGATTCATTCGGTTGACACGCCGGCGCTGCTGGACCGCATTCAGCGTCTGGCCGAGGAAGTCGGCGCCGCTCCCAAGCTGCTCCTGGAAGTCAATGTCTCCGGTGAAGAAAGCAAATTCGGCTTTCGGGTGGATGCGGTCGAGGCCGCCCTGGCCGGGATGCCGACCGGACCGGCCGAATGCGTCGGCCTGATGACAGTGGCGCCGATGGGGGCGGACGAGCGCGCCTTGCGCGGCGTGTTTGGCGGGCTGCGCCAGTTGCGTGACCGCCTGCAGGACCGTCTGGGCCGGGCCTTGCCGGAATTGTCCATGGGCATGTCAAGCGACCTGGAAGCCGCGATTGCGGAGGGCGCGACCATCGTCCGGGTCGGAAGTGCCATTTTCGGGCATCGGTGAGGTGCGTCCCGGCGGCCGTCCGACGGCTTGGCCGGGGGGTGGTGTCGTCTTTGGCCGCGCCGTTTCAGGTTGTGGCGCGGGCGCCAGGGCCGGGTCCGGCGCGTTGTGGTCAGCAGCATCAGGGAGTCGTGCATGAATGCCCGCGAGAACATGTTGTCCTTGTATCGGCGGACCGGGTACGAGTTCGCCCCGGTTGAATTTTCGCTTTGCCCGGCGATGCAGGCGAAGATGCAGGCCGCGACCGGCGGGGCGCCTTTGCCGGATTATTTTGGCTACCCTGAGGGCTTTGCGCGCCGCGGCCTGGGCGGCTTGCGTCTGAAAAGCGCGTCGCCGCCGGATTGGCGTCGTTATTATCCGGGGCCTTTGCATCCGGACACGTCCTTCACCGTCTATGGCGCGGCCCGTGAATTTGGCTACGAGGGCACGTACCACTTGGCGCGTCTGCATCACCCGCTGGCGCACGTCGACTCTCTGGAGCAGATGCAGGCCTATCCGTGGCCGGAATGGGACCCGGATTCGACGCATTTGCGGGCCGAGTCGGCGGCGGCTCACCGCGACGGCCTGCCGGTATTCGGTTCCATGGCCTGTTCAATCTGGGAGACGGCCTGGGGCATCCGTGACATGACGATGCTGATGATGGACATGGCTTCAGACGACCCCAAGGCGGTTTTCCTTCTGGACAAGATCACCGAGGATGCCGTGCTGCGCGCCCGGGCCTACGCGGAGGCTGACGCCGATGTCATCATCATGGGCGACGACATCGGGATGCAGGACCGGATCATGATGTCCCTGGCCATGTATCGTGAGTGGCTCAAGCCGCGTCTGGCGCGGGTGATTGCGGCCGCCAAGGCTGTCAAGCCGGAGGTGCTGGTGCATTACCACAGCTGCGGCCATGTGACGCCATTCATTCCGGACCTGCTGGAAGTGGGGGTGGACATTCTCAATCCGATGCAGCCGGAGGCCATGGATGTCGTCCAGGTGATGTCGGAATACGGGGGGCGGCTGTCGTTCAACGGCACTTTGGGGACGCAGACGACCATGCCTTTCGGCACTCCGGAGGACGTTCGGCGGGTGACGTGGCGCAACCTGGAGCAGGCCGGTCCGCGCGGCGGCCTGCTTGTCTGCCCGACCCACCTGCTGGAGCCGGAAGTGCCCTGGGAAAACGTCGAGGCCTATGTCCGGGCCTGCAAGGAATTTCGCGGTTGAGGCCGACCGCCGGCGTCGGGCGGCCGGTCAGAGCCGTCCGAACAGCGCCCGTACGGCGACGCCGGCGAAACGGAGCCGGTGGCGCAGGCCATAATGGCGGTAACCGCACATGGCATAATGCATGGCCAGGGGCAGGCGGCCTTTGATGAAGTTGATGCCAAGCACCTGTCCGGCGGCGGTTTGGCCGAAGGGAATCACCCAGCCCAGGTCCAGGGGCCGGAACGGCCGCGGGGGGGCGCCGGCCACGGCGCGGCGGATGTTGCGGGCGGCCGTCTGGCCGGAGTAGCAGGCGAAATTGACGGCTTTGCGCAGGGGGGCGCCGCCGGCGGTGATGGCGGCCGCGTCGCCGGCCACGAACGCCCGCGGGTGACTCGGGATGCGCAGGAAGTCGTCAACGAGGATGCGGCCGTCGGGCAGTTCTTCCTGGTCGCCGGTCAATTCCGGCAGGCCGCGGCGCGTGCCGGTGGACCAGCAGAGGAAGACATCTTCCAGGCGGGCGCCATTGGAAAGCACGGCGTTGGCGCCGTCGAACGTCTCGACGCGGGCGCCGGTGATGGTGTCAATGCCCTGGCGGCGGGCTTGTTCTTCCAGGTAGGAGCGGATTTTTTCCGGCAGGCCGGTCAGGATGGTGTCTTTCATGTCGACCACCAGGACGCGGGCGTCGCGCCCATGTCGGTTGGCGAGGATTTTCAGGTTGCCGGCCAGTTCCAGGCCGGTGTAGCCGCCGCCGACAATGACGGCGGTCGGCTGGCTTCGGGCCTGGGCAAAGGCCGCGAAGTCCTGACGGATTTTCCGGGCGTCCTCGATGGTGGCGAGGGTATGCGCCTGGTGTTGGTTTTGCCGGAGGCCGCGTGTGTCGGCGACGGCGCCGGTGGCGAGGAGGAGGTAGTCGTACGCGAAGGCAGCGCCGTTGGCGGTGGTCAGGGCCTGCTGGTGCAGATTGACGGTCTGGACGGCTTCGGCGTGGACGTGCACGGCCGGGCTGACCAGCCGGGCAATGTCTTCGCAGAGGTGTTCGGGCAAGATGCGTCCGCCGGCGACATCGGGCAGGGCCGGGAGCATGGTGGTGAAGGCCTGCCGGTCGAACAGGTGGACTTCGGCGCCGGACCGCGCCAGTCGGGTCAGCTGGCGGGCGGCGGCCAGGCCGGCAAAGCCGGCGCCGGCGATGGCAATGCGTACTGTACTCATGCAGGTCCTTTCCCTGGCAGCAGAGTCATGATGATGACGAGGCTGGACACGACATGGGCGGCGATGGCCAGCTTCGAGGCCTTGACCAGTTTCTGCTTGTCCGCCGGTGAGGCGCGCAGCCTCCCGGCCGCGGCCGCGGCCGGGAGAAGCGCGGCCGGAATGGCCAGCAGGCCGGCCAGGGGAAGAATGGCCCGGGCGACGGCGACGGCCATGGCCACCGCCGCCAGAATCGCGGCCAAGGCGTAAAGCAGGCAGCCGCGCTCCGCGCCCGCCCGCACGACGAGGGTGCGTTTCCCGGCACGTTCGTCATCCGGCGCATCGGGCACTTCATTGGCGATGAGGATGCCGGCGACGAGAAAGCCATGCGGCAGGCCGAGGAGGATGGCGTCCGGCGTCAGCCGGCCGGTCTGCAGGATGTAGCCGGCGCACGTGGTGGCCAGGCCGAAGAGCAGGAAGATCGTCAGCTCACCCAGGCCGCGGTAGACCAGGGCGGCGGGCGGGCAGGAATAAGCCCAGCCAGCCGTCCAGACCAGGAGGAAGACCAGGAACAGGTGCGGCTGTTTCAGCAGCAGGGCGCCCAGAAGCGCCGCGGTCGCCGACAATGCGGCCAGGCCCAGGCCGGTCAGCAAGAAGAAGCGCGCCGGGAGAATTCCCTGCTGGATCAGCTTGGAGCCGCCAAAGAAGCCGAAGCAGGTCGGGTCCAGGGCGTCAACGCCGGAGCGTGCGTCGGCGTAGTCGTTGATGACATTGGCGGAGAGGTGGGTGCCGGCGACGGCGATGAGTCCCAGGGCCAACAGTAATGGCCGCCACGGCGTCGGGGCCAGCAAGGCGCCGGTGAGATAAGGCAGGACGCTGGCCGCCGTGAAGGGCAGGCGCAGTGCCTTCACCAGGTGCGTGGGCCGCAAGGCCGCGCGGCGCCGTTCGGGTGGCGGCCTGGTGTTATGCGCCGTTGTGCTGGTGTCGTCCGGCGCCTGGCCGGCCAGGGGGCTGCCGGTCTCGAGCGGGGCGGCCATCATGCTTGTTTCCCGCAAGCGTCGTCCTTGGGGCAGGGCAGGATCCAGCGGTCGTGTTCGCCGAAGAACAGCAGGGCGGCGGTCATGGCCAGATAAACGAGGATGTCCAGCACCGTGGCATGCTGTTTGAGCAGCATCTGTCCGAAGGCGAGGGACAGGAAGGTCAGCCCGGAAAGGAACAGGCTGACGCACCGGAAGAGGCCGAGGATGAGCAGGGCGCCCAGAAGCAGCTCCACGACGGGCAGGGCATAGGCATACGGAACCAGCATCCATTTCGGCAGGATGGTCTCCGCAAAGGCCGGCAGGATGGACCCGTTGACAAAGCCGCCCAGGTCTCCGACTTTGGCGAGACCGCTGACCAGGAGGCGCAGCCCGATGCCCCACCGGAGCAGCGCCAGGCCCATGCTTCGCATCAATGCCGTTGAGTTCGAGTTGTACATGTCAAGTGCTCCTGGTTCAGGTTGAGGGTCGACAAAGGTGACGTTGGCGCCAAGCCAGGTCGGCAGTCGGCAGGGGTTAATATAGGTGCCGGACTGCGTTTGCAAAGCTTGCCGTGCGGTTCCGCGGATGAAACGGGCCGTGGGCAATGTACCCAAGGCACCCTACGTCCAATGCTCTTCACATATGCGCAACTCCGGCAGGAAACATGGGACCCATCGGACGGTGGAATAGGACGTATGGGACCTATAGGACGGATGGGACGGCAAATAAAGAGAATTGGTCCCAAACGTCCCATGCGTCTATGCCGTGAAAATCCCTTTTCCGGCGGGGAAAAATGTCGAACCGGGATTACATTGTCCTTCGGCAGGTTGGGAGTTGTGCCGCCGCCGGCGGTTTTGGTTGATGAGTGCATTCAGGAAGAAGGGCGAGGATGTTCAGTTTGCGAGCCAGGATCGGGATGGGTTCCTATCTGCCGTGTGCGGTGCTGTCGCGGCAGCCGTATGTGCTGGCGGCCTATGAGCGTGACTTTCTGGCTTATCTTGATGCCTATCAGGCCGCCTTGCCGCGGGACAGCCCGGTTACGTTGTTCATTCAACTGGGATGGCAGTGCCAGACGGAAGAAGCCGCCGTGCGCCTGGCGGCGGAATTCCGGGCGGCCCGGCAGCGGCTGCCGCAGATCAGCCGGGTGCTGGTGCTGGCCAATTGCCCGGAAGAGGCGGCGGCCTTGTCCCGGCATGGCCTGGAAAGTGTCTTCTGCCATCAGAACGCGTTTCTGGACGAACGCCGCTACCCGATTCTTCCCTGGGTGGGGAAGCGCCATGACGCCATCTACATTGCCCGGGTCACGCCGTTCAAGCGTCATGCCCTGGCCGCCGGGGTGGAAAGCCTGCGCCTGATTGGCGCTTTTTCCGAAAAGGAGCGTGAGTATGCCGCGAAAACCCTGCAAGTCCTGCCGCAGGCGACCGTGACCAGGAGCTATCCGTCCCGGCTGATTGCCTATCCGATCAACCAGGCGCGCTGTGGGCTGTGCCTTTCCGCCGAGGAAGGCGCGATGTTCGTCAGCGCGGAATACCTCCTGTGCGGGCTGGCTGTCGTGAACACGGCGAACATCGGCGGCCGCGACCTGGTTATGCCGGATTTCGCCATGACGAAAGTCCCGGATGAGGTGGCGGCAGTGGCGGCGGCGGTCCGCGAGTATGCGGGTCGGGCGCCGGCGGCGGCGGCGGTCCGGTCCGCGACCCTGGAGTTGATGCGGCCGCATCGCGAGACTCTGCTGAGGTTGTTGCGTGACGCCGGAGTCGGCGAAAGGCTGTGCGCGCGATATGCCCGTCGCCTGCCGCATAAGCTGGGACTGCGCTGCGGCTATTCCCCCTGGCGGAATGTGACGTTCGGTTTGCCCCGGTCGTCATGAGGCGTTTTTTGCCGGGCCGGCCAGGGCCGAGGACGACCGCCGGCTTCCCGCGCCTCGGCGCCCCCTCAAGCCAGCCGGCGCATTTTCCGGACGAGCAGTCCCAGTTCGGAGTCCGGACAAGACGCCCCGGCGAGGATGCCGACGGTCCGGCAGGACGGCTTCAGCCAGTCCCTGGTTTCCAGTCGGGTCGAGGTCTCCGGATCGAAGTGGCGGACGAGGTCCGGCTCGAGGTCGTCGGGCGATTGCAGAAAGAAGGCGGTGGCATGCATGGCCGCAAGGCGGTAGAGCTGGATCGTGTTGCTGCTGTTGGCCCCGCCGAGCACCAGGAACAGGTCGCAGGGCTGACAGCATAATGCCTGGGCCGCGGCCTGGCGGGAGTGGGTGGCCTCGCACAGAGTGTCGGCGACCTGCAGGGGCGCCTGGTGCCAGGCCGCGGCCTGGAGAAGCCCGGCAATGGCGGTGGTCTCCGTGCACAGCATGGTCGTCTGGTTGACCAACGTCCAGGGCGTTTCGGCCAGGTGTTCGGGATGCAGCAGCAGTTCGGACGGGTAGGTGTCCAGGAGGTCGCGCAGGCCGCTGGCGGCGGCGAATTGCCGGGCGCGTCCGGGATTCGGGAGGATGGCGAGGGCGGCGGCCGCCGTTGCCCGTGACCAGAGCGCCGCCGTCTCCTGGTGACCCGGCTTGCCGTGAATGATGACGGCGTTGCCGGCCGCGGTGGCCTTGGCGACCGCCTGCCAGACCCGCCGGACAAAGGGGCAGGTGGTGTCAACGATCAGGCCCGGCGGGGTGACATACGAACGCAGGCGACGGTCGAAATCCAAAGGCAGGCCAAAGGCCGGAATGACAAACACGTCGTCATGGCTGGCCAGGGTGAAGAGGGATTCCAGGTCGTGTTCCTCAATGATGCGGGCGCCTCGGCCGGCAAAGTGGGCATTGACGGCCTCGTTATGAATCATGGCGCCGAGCAGCCAGACCTGACGGCCGGCAGTCTGGTCAACCGTTTCCTGCAGGAGCCGGACAGCGTGGCGGACACCGCGGCAGAAGCCAAAGGCTTCCGGCAGGACCAGTCGTCGTCCCGAGGGCAGGAGCATGGCGCCAGCGCCGGTGCGCAGGGCGGCGATGTCGTCATCATGGAAGGGGTCATTGGTTGTCGTCATCGTCATCGTCGTTTCCGCGGTTGGGCCGGTCGCGTCGGACCGGGTCGGGCCATGCGTCCTGAACGTCTTCCTGGTCCTGGTTCCGGTTCCGTTGGTGGAGCGTGCCGTCCGGGCCGTCGTCGGCCTCAGCCTCATCATTCTCCTCGTCGTCTCCCAGGTCGGGCGGAAGGCGCGGCGTGGCGTCGGCCGGGTTGGAATCCTCGTCCAGGCTCGGGTTGCGGGGCGCCTGGTGTTCGCCGATCAAGGGCAGGCCCAGGGCCGTCAGGGCGGCGCGGAAGTCTTCCGGCAGGGGCGCCATGTACTGGCGCATGATTTTGGAATGCGGGTGCGGGAACACCAGTTTCCAGGCGTGGAGCATTTGCCGTGGGGCCAGGTAGGGGGCGTTCCGGGGCTGGCCGCCGTAGAGGGTGTCGCCCAGCACCGGGTGGTTGAGGTGGGCGCAGTGCACGCGGATTTGGTGGGTGCGGCCGGTGAGAATCCTGACTTCGAGGAGGGCGCAGCCGTTGTTCTGGCCCAGGATTCGGAACAGGGTGACGGCGTGTTTGCCGCCGCGTTCGACCACGGCCATCCGCAGCCGGTTGCCGGGGTGGCGGCCGATGGCAGTCTCGACCCGGCCACCGGGCACGTCGAAGGTTCCGAGGACAATGGCCAGATACGTCTTTTCGACGACGTGCTGCTTGAAGGTCTCCTTCAGGAACTGCCGGGCCGCGGCATGCTTGGCCACGATCATGGCCCCGGAGGTGTCCTTGTCCAGGCGGTGGACGATGCCGGGGCGCTGCTCTTCGTCCGCCATGGCCGCGAAGGCGTCGCCCAGGTGGAAGAGCAGTCCGTGGACGAGCGTTCCCGAGGTGTTGCCATGGGCCGGGTGGACGACCAGTCCGGGGGGCTTGTTCAGGACGATGACGTCCCGGTCTTCGGCCAGGATGTCCAGCGGGACCGGTTCCGGTTCGAGTTGGCCCGGGGTCTGCGGAGGCCAGTAGATGTCGACCGTGTCGCCGGGGCAGACGTTGTCGGCGCGGCGCGGATGCCGCCCGTTGATCAGGACGCGGTGTTCCGCCAGGCATTTCTGGAAGAAGGTGCGGGAGTGTTCGGGGAAGGAGCGCGCCAGGAACGAGTCGACCCTGATGCCGTCGGCATATTGGTTGTCGACGGCGAGGGTGGTCTTCGGCTGGCTGCCGGTATCTTCCATGGTGATGCGTGCGGGTTCAGGCTGGTGTTTTGGGGTGCCGTTTTGACCAGAAAGCGGCGATGGCGTAGACGGCGGCGACGGCGGGCAGGAGCCACAGGCAGGTGATCTGGGCCGGGGTCAGGCCGGCGATCTTGACCAGGTAGTCGCCGCGGCCGAATTCCAGCAGGAAGCGTCCGACCGTGTACATGACGATGTAGGCCAGGAACAGGCGTTTCCGGAACCACTGCCGTTTTTCCAGCCAGAGGAGGATGAGGCAGATGGCCAGGTTGCCGAGGGCGGCGACGCCTTCCAGCGGGAAGGTCGGCGCCGACCAGGCCAGGTCGGCCGCCGGCTGGAGCAGGCCTTTTTCCGCCTGGACGGCCACGACGCTGTTGAGGAAGCCGTCTGTCCAGGCTGGGTAGCGGATGGCGCCGGGGCCGTGGTAGGGGAAGCCGAAGCAGCAGCCGTTGATCAGGCAGCCGATGCGGCCGAAGGCGTGCCCCAGGGCGAGCGCCGGGGCGATCAGGTCGGCCAGGCGCCAGACCGGCCAGCGGCGGCGGTGCGCCAGCAGCACCAGGGCGAGCACGGCGCCCAGGAAGCCGCCGTAGAAGACCAGGCCGCCCTGGTGGATTTTGAAGATGTCCCAGAATCGGCCGGCGAATTCCTGTTGCCAGAAGCGGAGCACGTAGAGCAGCCTGGCGCCGACCAGTCCGGCGCCCATGGCCAGGAAGGTGATGTCGGAGACCTGGTCCTGGGTGAAGTCGTACTTTTTGGCGCGCCAGAGCTGGAGGTTGAAGCCGGCGACCAGTCCGGCGGCGATGCAGATGCCGTACCAGCGGACGGCAAGTGGTCCGAGCTTGAAGGCGACGGGGTCGATCATGGTGTTTCTTGGCAGGAGGTGGTGGCAGGCACGGTCCGGCCGGGGCGGCGCGGTTCAGCGCCGCCCTGGCCGGGGGCGTCATGTCTTCGGTTTGCCGTTGGCATCGGTGGAATCCACCGGCAGGGTGTTGACCAGCTTGGTCAGCTCGTCGAATTTGAAGTCGACGTCCATGATGGCGACGATGTCGCCGTCCCGGTCGCGGATTGGTTCGGCAAAGGTCATGATCAGCCGGCCGGTGAAGCGGGAGAAGAACAGGTCCGACCAGTACGGCTCGCCGGTGGCGATGACGTTGCGGAACCACTCCTTCTCCTTGAAGTCAAGTTTGAGCAGGGAGCGGAACAGCCCCTTGTCGCCACGCTGGGTATGCACCTGGCTGAGCTGCTGGCCGTCATGGTTGGTGATGGCCAGGAACTGGATGGACGGTTCCGAACGGATGACCTCACGCAGGAACGGCTCGATCAGCTTGGGGTTGAGCGAGAGCACCTCCGGTGACGCGCCGATTTTGGCGGCCAGGCGGCGGCCCTTTTCCGCCGCGGCCTTCTTGACCTTCTGGAAGTCGGATTCGAACATGCCGGGGATGTGGTGTTTGGCCTGGGCGATCATTTCCTCGCTGGAGATGGACGAGGTCCGCCCCTGGGCGTACTGCTCCATCACCCAGTCGTAGATGCGGCGGACGCCGGGATGGCGTTTGGACAGCGGCTCGTGGTCGCTGGGGCTTTCCTCGATGTAGTCGTTCAGCCACTGGGCGATGCCGGCCAGGCCGGACTTGTCGGTCACCATCACCTTGATGTCGCGGTTGAGCAGGGCGACCGTGTCGAAGATGGAGTAGATTTCCGGGTTTTTGAGCAGCCCGTCCGCATGGATGCCGGCCCTGGTGGTGTTGAATTCAGCGCCGACGAGGGGGTAGTTGTCGGGGATGACGGCCTGGATGGTGTCGCGGTAGTAGTCGGCGATTTCGGTGATGACGCGGGTGTTGACGCCGGTGTCGTCGCCCTTGAGGGCGATGTACTCCATGACCGCTCCTTCCAGGGGCGGGTTGCCGGTGCGTTCGCCGAAGCCGAGCAGGGACGCATTCAGGCTGGAGGCGCCATGGAACCAGGCGGTGACGGCGTTGGTGTGGACCTTATGGAAGTCGTTGTGGCCGTGCCATTCCAGCTGGGCGGAGGGCACGCCGAGTTCCTGGTGGAAGGCGTTGACCAGCCGCGGCACGCTGCGCGGCAGGACGGCGCCGGGGTAGGTGACGCCGTAGCCCATGGTGTCGCACAGCCGGATTTTGATCGGGATGCCGCTTTCCTGGGACAGCTTCATGAGCTCTTCGGCGAAGGGCAGGCAGAAGCCGTAGATGTCGGCCCGGGTGATGTCCTCGAAATGGCAGCGGGGGATGATGCCGACGGCCAGGGCCTCCTTGACCGTGGCCAGGTAGTCGTCCATGACCTTGCGCCGCGATTTCTTCAGCTTCAGGAAGATGTGGTAGTCGGAGACGGAGGTCAGGATGCCGGTTTCCTTGAGATTGAGTTTTTTGACCAGCTGGAAGTCTTCGGCGTTGGCGCGGATCCAGCCGGTGACCTCGGGGTAGCGGTGCCCCAAAGCCAGGCAGCCGGCGACGGCTTCCTGGTCGCGCTGGCTGTACACGAAGAACTCGCATTGGCGGATGACCCCCCGTGGTCCACCCAGCCGGTGCAGCAGGTCGTAGACATGCACGATGTGCTCCGGCCGGTAGGGCGGGCGGGCTTGTTGGCCGTCGCGGAAGGTGGTGTCCGTAATCCAGATGTCCTCGGCGGGCGAGGGCAGGACGTCCTGTCCGTCAAACAGGATTCTGGGCACGGCCGTGTACGGGAACTGCTCGCGCAGGAGATTCGGCTCGCGCACATCGTCAAGTTCAAAATGACGCGGCGCAAGGGTGTTGGCGGAAAACAGGTGGTGCATGGCGGTGGTCCTCGGCAGATGATGAAAGAAGGCGCAAAGAGCTTGACCGGAGCAATGACGCGACCGCCGGCTAATATAGCCCGGAACCCTGGGATGACAATGTCAACATCCAGAAAAACCGGAAAAATCATTCATGACGGACATGGTTTTGACAGGCTTGAGGTGGGAGTTGTCAAAATCGGTTCCTGGATTTCAATGATTTATGCGGTTGTTGGTTTCGGCATTAATGTTCATGGAAGTGATAGACATGCACGTCATAGGGTTTGAAGTCGTCGGTCAGGCGTTGGTTCTGCAGTTGCACGCTGCGGTTTTCGAACAGGACCCGGGCGGTGGTTTTGCCGGCGATGTCGGCCGGCAGGGAGAATTGTGCCTGGACGGTATTACGGGTTGAGTTGGCGGTGATGAGGTAGGCGTCCTGCTGGTGGATTTTCAGCAGGGCGCTGATGGCGTGATGTCCTCTGGCATCCAGGTCTGGTCCGTGGAGGATGGCGGCCGGCTCCAGTTGCGGCGGGGTTCGTTCGAGGAGGGCTGGGCTCAGCTGTTTGAGTTGGTTGGCGACCGTGGAGATATTGTTCCAGGTTTCCGGCGTGTCGGTGAGGCCGCGGTTGTTGTTGAAGCCGCCATAGGTGTACCAGGTGATGCCATGGGCCCCATGGATGACGGCCAGGAAGCTCATGGCGCGCAGTTCCGCGAAGGTCGGGAACCGTTTCCAGCTGGACCATCCTTGGAAGTACTGGATGATGGCCCAGATGGATTTGACCGGATGGCCGTGGGCGGCGAGGTCGGCGTGGATCAGCCGCATGTCGCTGATGACCTTGGGGGGGCCGTCGGAGCCCTCATCGCGGACAGGGTAGATTTCCGGCAGGAAGGCGTCGGTGGCCTGGACGTATGGCCGGTAGTTCGAGTTTTCCGGCGAGCCGACGCCGTCGGCCTGGACGGTCAGATGGAAGGGGTCGAGGTCGCGGATGGCCTGGTGGAGAGTGGTCAGGGCTTCCGGGGAGACATGGGCGCTGGTGTCGTCCGCCAGGTACCAGGCCAGCAGGGCCGGGTGCTTGTATTCCCGGGCGACGGTGCGCAGGTAGTTGCCGACGTGGGTGGCATTGGCGCCGGCGCCGGAGGCGATCCAGAGCTTGAAGCCGTGCCTGGCCGCCGCGTCCAGGAATTCCCGGAAGTTCTCGTTGCGGGTGGACTGGTAGGTGTGGGCGAAGTTGAAGCCGGCCTTCTTCAGGTCGGCAAAGGCTTGGTCGAAATTGTGGTTGTTGGCCTCACGCTTGCTGACGGCGTAGGCGCCGATCGGGAAGAAGGGCTGGCCGTCAACGAGGACAAAGCCGTCGTCACGCAGCGTGACGACGTTTTTTGTGGGCGGGTCGTCGACGAGGACGTACAGTTCGGTGTTGTCGTGGTTGCCGGCCAGGTCCGCGGCCGTGATCTGGAAGGCATGGAGGTTTGGCGCCAGCGGGGCGGCCGGGGTGGCGCGCGGGCCGTCCAGGAGGACATGGCGCAGGTCGAAGTAGTCGTTGTTGGCCAGGTTGGGATGGTCGAAGCCGAAGCTGACCGTGGCGGCGCTGGCATTGGCGGGGGCGGTCGCCGTCACGGTCACGGTTTTCCAGGCGCCGTTGGCGTCGTTGAGGAAAATGGGCACAGCTGGTTCCAGGCGTTGTCCCGTCGCATCGGTCCAGGTGATTTGGCCGGCGGCGCCGTCGCCGGTGGAATTGGGCGCCGCCAGGTCGAGGGCGTGGCGGGTGTCGCACCTGAAGGTGTAGCTTTGGCGCGGGACGACCGGGCAGGGCGGGCTGGTCAGGGAGAAGGCCGTGTCGGTCTCGCCTTGTTCGCGGCTGACCCGGATGGCTTCGGGGGCGTCCGGCGGGGCTGAGAAGGACAGGGCGTTGCGGTAGTTGGTGCAGGGCCAGTGGCGGATGTGGATGTCAAAGCCGGGAGGCGTCAGCGGTGTGGGTGGGGTGAAGGTGATGATCTCGCCATCGCGGCGGCAGTGGGCGAGCGCGTCGTGGCCATGGTGGTGCAGCCGCAGGTGTTTCCAGTCGACGCCGGTGTCGTCGGTGATGCGGAACGCGACCGGCGCGGCCGGGTCGGACGGCCGTGCCGTCGTGAGGCGGACGACCTTGGGCGGAGTGATGTCCTGTCCGGACCAGTTCTGGTCCAGGTGGCCGTTGACCGTGACGGCTTTCAGGACGGGGGCCAGGTCCCTCGTGGCCTGGAGCCGGGCGCGGTAGCGCAGCCAGCGGTGGTTTGGCGGGAAGTCGGGCAGGCGGGTGTCGGGTGCGGTGATGGCCGGTGTGCTCCATTCGGACCAGGGGCCGGGCGAGCCTTCGTCATCCGGGGCGGTGGCGACCTGGAAGCTGATGGCGGCGCCGGCGGGGGTGTCGGCTTCCCAGTTCAGGGTGACGGCGCCGGCCGCCAGGGGCAGGGGTCGTGACACGAAGAAGCCCTCGGGGTGGAAGGGACTGTCCGGCGGCAGCGATTCGAAGGTGACCGAGGTCAGGGCCAGGTGGGAATCCACGGTGATGTTGGGCGAGTCGGCGCCGATGCGGACGACGGCGAAGGCGGCGTTTTCGGGCACGGTTCCGGTGATGGCCGTGGCGATGATGCGGCTGGGGACGGTTTTGAAGGCATAGGGTGTTTCGCGGATGACCTGCCGCTCCCGGTCATGCCATTGGATGCGGTTGTGGTACAGTGTCTGGTGGCCCCTGGCCCGGCTCATGTCGGTGTCGCCCCGGGCGGCAATGGTGTACGTGAAGGCGGCTCCGGGAGTGACGGCAAAGGGCAGCGAGGTCAGTTCGAAGGCCGTGTCGGTCGGTTTGGCGGCGGCCTTGGTGATGACCAGGGCGCTGACGCCGTCCAGGTCGGTGTGCGTGAAGGTCAGCAGATTCTCGAAGTTGACGACAGGCTGCCAGTGGTTGTCTGCACCGCGGAAATCATCCTGGAACAGCACGGCGCTGACTCGCGCGACCGTGGCGGCGCCATCGGCACAGGTGATGTGCCCGCTCTCCAGAAAGGCACTGGACGGCTCGGCCCCGGCGCCGGAAGCCGGGCCCGCCACTGACAACAGCATGAGCACGACGACAACCAGGGCGTGTTTCTTGATCATGACAGGACCTCGGGGTTGATGGACAAGGACGGTCAGGAATAAGCGCGGTGGATGCGGCGACTGGGACTGGCCTTCAGCAGAAAAATTTAGGCGACTGGGAGAGGAATTGCTTGGGGTTGTGGAAGAAGACCTGTTCGACGGTGGCATCGTCGTAGCCGCGGCGGCGCATTTCAAAGATGGCGTTGTGGAGGGTGGCCGGGTCGGACGGCCCCCAGTCGCCGGAGGCGTCGACCATGATGTGGTCCAGGCCGCAGGCTTCGAGGGTGTCGACGACGCGCGGCGGTGAGTTTTTGGTGACCGGATAGATGGTCATGGCCGCCCAGAAGCCCTGGTCCCGAATCAGCCTGACCGTATGCTCCTCGGCGTGGTCGAAGCAGACTTTTTCCGGGTTGAGGTCGCGGCGGTTGCGGAGCGCGTCCAGCATCATCCTGGTGCCTTTGAGCTTGTCGTCCAGGTGCGGGGTGTGAATCCAGACCAGCTGGTTCAGTCGGACGGCCAGGTCGATCTGCTCTTCAAAGATGATCATTTCGTTGCGGGTGTTGCGGTTGGTGCCGATTTCGCCGATGCCGATGGCGTTGTCGCGTTGCAGGAAATCGGGGATGAAGGAGATGACTTCGCGGGCGAGGGCGACGTCCTCGGCCTCCTTGGGGTTGATGCAGAGGTGGCAGTAATGCCGGATCAGGTACTGGGCGGCGCGTTTCGGCTCGAAGGTGGTCAGGTGGGTGAAGTAATCGTGGAAGGCCTGGGCCGAGGTGCGGTCATAGCCGGCCCAGAAGGCCGGTTCGCAGCAGGCGGCCGTGTGCATCAGGGCCATGCGCTCGTAGTCGGCGGTGGTCCTGGCAATCATGTGAATGTGGGGTTCGATGACTCGCATTGTCAAACTCCGGTGATTATATTGGTCATTTCGGCAACAGGCATGACGCGATTATAGCGCAACAAGCCGTTTTTTCCATTCTGAAAACAGATAATTGTCGAAGCGAGGCAGCATGACCGAAGCGATAGAGAACAGGACCGGCGCGGAAGCGGCGTCGGCAATGGCGCGTCTGCGCCGGGAATTGGGCCGGGTGATCATCGGCCAGGAAGCCGTCATCGAGCAGATTTCGGTGACCTTGCTGGCGGGCGGCCATGCTCTGCTGACCGGCGTCCCGGGACTGGGCAAGACCCTCCTGGTCAAAAGTATCGCCCGGCTGTTTTCGCTGACTTTCAAGCGGATCCAGTTCACCCCGGACCTGATGCCGGCAGACATTTTCGGGAGCGAAGTGCTGGATGACAGCCCCGGTCATGGCGGCCGGCGGTTCCGGTTCATTCCCGGGCCGGTTTTCGCCAACTTGGTTCTGGCCGATGAGATCAACCGTACGCCGCCGAAGACCCAGGCCGCGCTGCTGGAGGCGATGGGCGAGGGCCATGTCACCGTGGGCGGTTCGACCTACCCTCTGGACCAGCCGTTCTTTGTTCTGGCCACCCAGAACCCCATCGAGCTGGAAGGCACCTACCCGTTGCCGGAAGCACAGCTTGACCGTTTT
>CAYOUR010000068.1:0-18490 GCA_964407145.1 uncultured Lentisphaeraceae bacterium
GAATGACCAGACAGACCTTGGAATGCGTCTTCAGCCCCTTGACACCATACAGCACCTGGACGCCGGCCTCCAGCAGGGCTTCGGCATCAAGCAGGTTGCGCTCCTCGTCAAAGCGCGCCTTCAGCTCCACCAGGGCGGTGACGCTTTTGCCGTGCCGCGCCGCATGCGCCAACGCCGCGACAATCGGGCTGTTGCGACTGGTGCGGTACAAGGTGATCTTGATCGCCAACACTTGGTCATCTTCGGCGGCCTCCTCCAGAAAGCGCGTCACCGGAGCGAAATCCTCGTACGGATGGACCAGGAGAATGTCCTTGCGCACCATGGCCTTGAACATCCCCGGCCGCAGGTCCGCGTTCATCGGCGGCAGCGGCTCCCAGACCGGCCCGCGCAAATCGTCAAAACCTGGCAGGGAGGTCAGGTGCATGAACGTGGCCAGCCCCGGCGGACCGGGCTGCAGATGCACATCCCTGGGCGCCACGGCCAGCTCCCGCCGCAGGAAGGCCTGCATCGGCGCCGAGGCCCGGGCCTCCAGCTCCAGGCGCACGCAGGGGCTCGTCTTGCGTGACTGCAGGACGCGCCACATGTCCTCGCTGAGGTCCTCGCCGGCGCCCTCGTCCACGGTGATGTCGCCATTGCGGGTGATGCGAAAAGCCACGCACTCCTGCACCGGCTCACCGGGAAACAAGTCTTCCAGCCACAGGCTGACAACGTCCTCCAAAAGCATGTGCCGGACGGCCTCGCCGGGCCGCGTCGGCAGGACGACATGCCGCTCCAGAAGGCCGGGCAGGGGAATGACGGCATAGCGCGGCGTGCGGCTCCGGCCCTCCGGCGACAGGCGCACGGCCAGATTCAGGCCGAGATTGGCCAGGCGTGGAAAAGGCCGGCCGCCGCCAACCGCCGCCGGCGAGAGCACCGGCGCAATCTCGTCCGCAAACACAGTTTGCAGGAACGTGCTTTCATCCTCGTCGAGGTCTTCCCGGCCGCGCAGTCGAACCAGCCCGCGATCGGCCAGACCCTGTTCGATCTCTTCCAGGGCGCGGTACATCGCATCGGCCAGCCGCCGGGCGCCGGCGTCAATCGCGGCCAGCTGCGCTTCCGGCGACAACCCGGTGATGTCGCCGGTACTGACCCCGGCGTCGACCAGCAGACGCAGACCGCCAACCCGGACCATGAAAAACTCGTCCAGGTTCGATGACGTGATCGACAGGAACTTCAGCCGCTCCAAAAGCGGCGCCGACGGCGAGGCGGCCTCCTCGAAAACACGCCAGTCAAAGGCAAGCCAGCTTAATTCACGGCTGAAATACGGACATCCGGGTTGTTCGAAAGCGTTTGTTGGCATGATGTCACCACGCACTCCGCGAGAAAACGACGGCGGCGGCCGGAAGGCCCCGCAAGCGGTCAGTTCTTCAGGACGACCTCCAGGCCAAACAGCTCCGTGAAAAAGGCCCCTTTATGGGTCACGGCGAGCCGTTCCAGGCTGAGGTCGCGGACTTTGGGGATGCGAAAAACCAGGCTGGTCTCAGTCATCTCGATCTCGACCTTCTCCACACGCTGGGAATGCGTCCGGTCAAAGCAGTCGGCCACCCGCAGAATGGCGATCAGCTTGGCGGCCTGGATGCGCTCCTCCCGGTCCAGGCGGCTGAACTCCGGGTCGCTCATGGCGGGGCGCAAGTGGCGGTGATAGCGGGCCACGCAGGCGGCCAGGCTCTTCTCGCTCTCACTGAGCCCGAACAGGTCGCTGTTCTGAATCAGGTACTGCGAATGCAGGTGATGGCTGCGATTGCTCACATACAGGCCGATTTCATGCAGCAGGGCCGCGACATGCAGGACCAGCAGCGAGCTGCGGCTGAAGGCGTGCCGAGGCGCCAGGGCGCGGGCGGTCTGCATGGCCAGGTCGGCGATCAGCCGGGCGTGCTGCTCGTCAAAACGATAATGCCGCCCCAGGGCAAGCGCGGCGTCAATGACCTGGTCGTGGAAGACCTTGTAGTTGGCGCTGCGGCCGACCAGCTCGGCCAGCAGCCCCTCGCGCATGCCCTGATTGGTGACCAGGACCGTCTTCCGGTTCAGCAGGTGCGCCAGCGCCGTGTAGGCCATCAGCGCCGGCGCCAGCGTCTCCGCGACCTGGTAGCTGAAATTGAAATGCTGCACCATCTGGTCCGGCGTGCTGCTCAGGACGTAATGGAGAAATTCGTCCAGTTCCACCGTGGGCACGGCGAGCAGGCCATCGGCCGGCCAGGTCTTGCGCAGGGCCCGCATCGTCTCCCGAATCAGGCCGCCCTCCAGCAGCAGGTCGAACCGCTTCTTGACCGACTGCAGCGGACTGAGCACCTGCTCGACCATGCGGCCGACCTGGGTGTCCATGACTTCGCGGAACTGGACGGATTCCAAGCCCAGGCCCTCGTCCTGCTGCACCAGGCGCATCGCGCCAAAATGGTGGCTCTGGAAAAACTTGACCCGACCCTTGTCAACGGCCAGGACATCGGTGCCGCCGGCACCCATTTCCACGCACAGTACCGCGCCCTTGTCGCCAAAAGGCTTGTGGTCGATGTAGGGCAGGATGCTCAGGAACGTGCACCGGCCGGTGTCCTGGGCGTCCAGGACTCGGATTTCCAGCCCGGTGGCGACAAAGACGCGGTCCAGGAAGGCCTCGCGGTTGGTGGCCTCGCGGACGGCATTGGTGGCGACGACCAGCAGGCTGGCGGGATGGCCGGTGACGCCATTTTCCGCCAGCAGCGCCTTGAAGGCCGTCAAGGCCCGGATGCACTCCGCCGTCGTCTCGCCGCTGATGGCGCCGGTCCGGAAAACATCCGCGCCCAGGGCGATGTTCTGCTCCGGCTTGTCGAGGATATGGAACTGATGCCGGTCATCGACCTGGCCGATGATCATGCGGACGGAGGTTGAGCCGACCTCTATGACGGCCACGGGGTTGACCCGGCCGCGCCGCACCTTGTTTTTCACGTTCTTCTTGGCCATTGGCACTGCCTTGCCTCTGCCCAGGCCAGCCCCTGCCGGGCGCCGGGCGTCCTGTTGTCACCTGACTTCGCTGAACACCTGCTTGCGGGCCCATCCGGCGGCGCCCTGCGCGGTCGCCTGGTCGCCGAGCTTGGCCGTGACAACCTTGAAAGTGCCGACAAAGCCCGGCATGACCCGGCCGGCCGCGGCTTTGGCGACTTCGCTCTTGAACAGTGCCGGCATGGCCTCGACCAGGCCGCCGCCGAGCACCACGACGTCAGGCCCGAGCAGATTGACGACATTGGCGACGCCGATGCCAATCCACTGCGCGGCCTGGCGGGTGACAGTCTCGACGGCGCTGTCGCCGTTCTTGATGGCGTCGGCAAGGGTGCTGCTGCGAATCTCGGCCAGGTCCGTGCCGGCGTTCTTCAGCAGCCACGGCGCGGCGCCCCGCTGCGCGGCGGCGGCGGCGGCCGAAGCAATGGCCAGCCGGCTGGCCAGGGCCTCCAGGCAGCCGCGTCGGCCACAGCCGCACAACGGCCCGTCGGCCATCATCTGCATGTGGCCGAATTCCATGACGGAACTGGTCGGCCCCGTGATGATATTGCCCTGATAGACACAGCCGCCGCCAATGCCGGTGCCCGGAAAGACCCCGAGGACGCAGCGGCCATTCTTGCCGGCGCCAAAGCTGTACTCGCCGTATACTCCCGCGTCAACATCGTTCAGAATGACGGCCGGACACTTGAATTCGGCTTCCAGCACTTTTTTCAGCGGGGCGTTGACCCAGCCCATGTTCGGGGTGCTGAGCAGAATCCCGCGGACATGGTCAAGCGGCCCGGGACAGCCGACGCCGATCCCGGCCAGCTGCTTCGCGCCAACCCCGGCATTCTCCAGAGCCTCGCTGATGGTCTGGAAAATCCGCTGGAAGCTGGCCTCCATGCCCTCGTTGGCCCTGGTCTTGCGCTTGCGGAACCCCAGCACCTTGAAGGAGTTGTCAAACACATACGCGCACATCTTGGTGCCGCCCAAGTCAAATCCGAGCCACAGCTTTTCTGTTGTCGCCATGAGACCGCCCTCCTGGATGTTGAGGTGTGAAACAGAGACTAACCGGTAAAACGCCCTGGACATGCGGGGGGAAAAGCAAACCTGGCCGCCGGAACCGCCCCGGCGGCCGCGGCGGCGAATCAGGCCTGGCGCAGAAATGACGCCGCCGCCGCCGCCAGCGCCAGATGGTCCAGAATCCCAGCCGTCTCCCGAATGCTGTGCATCGCCAGAATCGGCGTGCCGACATCCAGGCCCTCCAGGCCGAGAAGCGCCGTGCACGTCGGGCCAATCGTGCTGCCGCACGGCATGTCCGCCCGGTTGGTGAAACTCTGGCACGGAATGCCATCGCGGCGGCACATTGCCGCAAAGCGCTCCGCACTCAGGGCGCTGGTGCAGTAGCGCAGCGAAGCGTTGGCCTTGACGGCCACCCCGCCGCCGATGACCGGCGTCGCCGCACTGTCATATTTGTCGACATAGGACGGATGCACGGCGTGGGCCGAGTCCATCGACAGCAGCCGCGACCGGGCCAGCGCCCGCAGGCAGTCCTCGTGGTCGCCGCCGCAGGCCAGCGTGATGCGGTGCAAAATGTCCCGCAGGAAACAGGAAGCCGCGCCCTGGGCGCTGACGCTGCCGACCTCCTCGCTGTCCGCCAGAAAGACGACACCGACCGTGTCGGCCGCCAGCGCCGTGGTCAGGGCCGCGATGGCCGCGTGACATGAGGTGAGGTTGTCAAGACGCGGCCCGTGCAGCAGATCGCGGTGCAGGCCGCCACGCTGAACCGGGGTCGCGTCGTGCAGGAACAGCTCATAACGCGCCGTCGTGCCGGCCGGGCAGCCGGCGGCCTCGTCCAGCCGCCGACGGAAATCGGCCGGGGACGCCTGGCCCAGGCAGGCGGAGAGGTGCTGCCGGGGGTTGTAGGCGAAACCCTGGTTGACCTCGCGGTTCAGGTGCAACGCCAGGTTGGGGATGACGGCCAGCGGCTCGTCAAGCGCAAGCAGGCGGACCTTCAGGCCAGCCGGTGTGTCCAGCACGGCCCGCCCCGCGATCCCCAACGGCCGGTCCAGCCAGCTGCCGAGGATGGCGCCGCCATAGACCTCGACCGGAATCATCAGCAGGCCGCCGACCTCGGCGCCGCCGGGCAGCTTCAATTTCAAGCCGGGGCTGTCGGTATGCGCCGCCAACAGCCGGAAGCCCGTGGCCGCCGAGCATGGCGACGGCAGCTGAAAGGCCAGCAGCGCCGAACCGCCCCGTTCCACAAAATACTTGCCGCCCGGCTCCAGTTGCCAGCGATCGCCTTCGGCCAGGGGGCGAAAGCCCGCCGCCGCCAGCCGGCACCGCGCCTGTTCGGTCGCCTGAAACGCCGTGGGACTGGCGTCAATGAACGCCATCAGGTCGTCAACAATCCCCGTTTTGCCAATCTGCTTCTGCTGTCTCATGCTTTGCCGCCTATGATATGACGCCGGCCCGGCTCGCCCAGCCGTGTCCGCCGTCGACCTGTCGTCCAACCTGGGGCTCGCGCCGACGCCGCCAACCAGGGCCCGGCCCCCGCCGGACACGTTCACCGTTGCCGTCACCCGCGCCACGGTAGAAAACCGCGGGCACAGGCGCGATTGACGCCTCATGCAAACTATACACCGCCATCCGCGCTTGCGTCAACTTTGCTTTGCATTTATAGTATGACTTTTACCGAGTCCTAACAAATCCCCCAGGCCCTGCTCAGGCCCATTCCTTCCCGTTGGCCGGCGCCTCCCTCGGCCGCAGCCGGAAGCGGCGCCGAACCGTCGGTGTCCCGGCGAAGGAACCAACCAAAGGAAATTGTCATGAGTGGAGAAATCATTGTGGTGGGCACTGTTTCCGACGACCCGCTGGCCAGCGACGTCGCGGCCGGCATGGGCCAGGAAGCAGACATCTCCGATCTCATGTCCATCAAGAGCTTCGCCAACACGGAATTCTGCCCGCGCTTCCTGTATGACGAGAATGACATGACCAGAATCGGCCGGAGCCTGGAGGGCAAGACGGTCGTCATCGTGTCCTCATGCAGCGGCGAATACACCCGCAACTCCCGCGCCATGCGCACCTTCCTGGTCGCCCGGGCCGCCCGCGACAACGGCGCCAGCCGGGTCGTCCTGGTCGAACCCGACCTGTTCTACAGCGCCCAGGACCGCGGCCCAAGGCCGGAACACGGCCGCGTCGAATTCACCCGTACGGCCGCCGACTACAAGAAGTTTGACGGCCAGCCCTTTTCCGCGGCCCTGTACGCCGAACTGCTCAAGACCAGCGGCGTTGACGACGTGCTCACCGTCCACAACCACTCGACCTCGGTGCAGGAACTGTTCATGCGCCAGTTCAGAGGCAACTTCTTCAACATCTCGCCGGCCCAGCTGTACGCCGAATACCTGGCCAATCACGAGGTCTTCCTGCATCCGGAGCATCAGAAGGGCTTCGTGCTGTGCGCCCCGGACAAGGGCGCGAAACACCTCGCCTCCGAAGTCTACACGTATCTCGACGCGCACGCCAAGCATATGCTGCTGCCCATGCAGCCTTCCCTGCTGCTGATGGACAAGGAGCGCAGCGGCGAACGGAAAGTCGTCATCAAGGCGCACCAGGACAGTCCGACCCGCCTGGAGGACATCAGCGGCCGGGAAGTCGTCGTCTTCGATGACATGGTGCGCACCGGCAACACCATCGTCGAATGCTGCCGCAGCCTGAAGGAGGCCGGCGCCAGCCGCGTCATCTTCGTCGTCACCCACTTCTATTCGTCACCGGAAGTCAAGGAGAACCTGAATGACACGGCGATTGACGACATCATCACGACCAACACCCTGCCCAGCATTCTGAACCGCGACATGCAGGGACGGCTGCGGCGCAAGATGCTCATCCTGAAAATCGAACGCCTGATCGTCAATACGCTGTACCGCGATGTGCTCAAGATCGGCAAGCCGCGCTTCAGCCGGCAGTACACCATTGACATCTCGCGCAAAAATCCGCGCTGGCGCAACACCCTCGACCTGCAGGACTGAATCACAGCCAGGCCCGCCGGCCGCGCTGCTCCATCAACATGACCAGTTTCCATCTCAAGACCTACGGCTGCCAGATGAATGAGCGTGACTCCGAAGCGCTCACCTGCCTGCTCGAACAGCACGGCATGACGGCGGCGGTTTCCGAAGAAGACGCCGATGTCATCATCCTCAACACCTGCAGCGTCCGAGACCAGGCGGAACGCAAGGCCATTGGCAAGGCCGGACTGCTCAAACGGCTGAAAGCCGCCAGGCCGGAGCTGGTCATCGGCATCATTGGCTGCATGGCGCAGAACCGCGGCGAGGGCCTGCTGGCTGAACTGCCGCATCTCGACTTCATCGCCGGCACCGACCGCCTGGCCGCCGTGCCCGACCTGATCGAACAGGCCCTGGCCGGCCGCCGACGCCAGGCCGATCTCGCCCGCGACGCCGGCTCCGCGACGCCGCAGGCCAATGGCCATCGCCCCGGCGGCGTCAGCGCCATGATCGCCGTCATGCGCGGCTGCGACCAGTTCTGCTCCTACTGCATCGTCCCTCACACCCGCGGCCGGGAACACAGCCGCCCGATCGCGGACATCGTCGCCGAGGCCGCCCGGCTGGCCACCGCCGGCACCAGGGAAATCCTCCTGCTCGGCCAGAACATCACGGCCTACGGCCTGGCCGAAATCCGGCGCCGGGACCAGCAGCGCCCCGCGCCCGACCGGTCTCCCTTCGCCGACCTCCTGGCAGCCCTCAATGACGTGCCGGGCCTGGCCCGGATCCGCTTCACCTCGCCACATGTCGGCTTCATGAACGACCGCTTTGTCGACGCCGTCTGCCGTCTGCCGAAGGTCTGCAAGGCGTTCCATGTGCCGCTGCAGTCCGGCAGCGACCGCATTCTGGCCATGATGCGACGCTCCTACACGGCGGCCGAATACCGCGACCGCGTCGCGGCCATCCGCCGCCGCCTGCCGGATGTGGCCTTCTCCACCGATGTCATCGTCGGCTTCCCGACCGAAACCGACGAGGACTTCACCCGCACGCGCGAGCTGATGGCCGAAGTCGGCTTCGACATGGCGTACGTCTTCCGCTATTCGCCGCGGACCGGCACCAGGGCCGCGGAAAAATTCCCCGACGACGTCCCGGAGGACGTGAAGCACGAACGCAATCAACTGCTCCTGGAAGATCTGGAGAAGTTTGCGACGGCGCGCAACCGCTCCCTGCAGGGCCGTGTCCTGGAGGTGCTGGTGGAAGGGGTCAGCAAGCGCAACCCGGACCGCTGGACCGGCCGCTGCGACCTCAACAAGACCTGCAATTTCGCCCCGGTTCCGGGACTGGCCCCCGGCGACCTGGCGCCTTTCCGGGTGCTGCGCACCTCGGCCAACTCCCTGTTCGGCGAAATCGTGCCGGCCTGAACCCGCCGGGAGTCAGCCGGCCGGGCGCGGAACCGGTCTTTCCGGTTTTCATTCAGCGACAAAGGGCAGGACGCCGAGGGCGCGGTCCAGGCGGGCTTCGACGCCCATGGCCAGATCGTCCACCATGCCCTTACGCAGGTAATGCCAGCCGAGGCCGGCGACCATGGCGGCATTGTCGGTGCAGAATTTCGGCGGGGCGGCGAGCAGGCGCCGGCCGAGGCGGGCCGTTTCCGCCGCCATCATGGCGCGCAGGCGGCTGTTGCAGGCGACGCCGCCGCAGAGACCGACCAACGGCGCGGCGAATTCACTGGCCGCGGCCATGGTCTTGCTGACCAGCACCTCCATGACGGCCTCCTGGTAGCTGGCCACCACATCCGCCAGGCCGGCCTCGTCCAGCGTCCGGTCCTTGACCGCATACAGCAAGGCGGTCTTGACGCCGCTGAAGCTGAAGTCGTGGCGATGCTCCGGCTTGATGGCCTTGCCGGCCGCCCCGGTCAAGCCGCGCGGGAAGGCGTACGCCCGCGGATTGCCGTTTTTGGCGAGGCGGTCGATGACCGGCCCGCCCGGATAGCCCAAGCCAAGAATCTTGGCCGCCTTGTCCAGGGCCTCGCCGGCGGCGTCGTCCAGAGTGCTGCCGACAATCCGCGCCTGGCCATCGGCCTCGATCAGCACCAGAGCCGTATGGCCGCCGGAAACGACCAGCGCCAGAATAGGGTAGGACGCGCGGTCCGCCAGAACCTCCGGCTGCCCCAGGAAACCACCGTAAATGTGGGCCATGAAATGATTGATGCCGATGAGCGGAATGCCCTGGGCGGCCGCCAGGCCCTTGGCATAGGCGTTGCCGACCAGCAGCGCCGGAATCAGCCCGGGACGGCTGGTGACCGCCACGGCCGAGACTTCACCCAGACTGAGCCGGGCGGCGGCAAGCACTTCCTGCACCACCGGCGAAATGTTGCGCAGATGCTCGCGCGCCGCCAGCTCCGGAATCACGCCGCCATATCCGGCATGCAACGAGACTTGCGAGGAAATCACGCTGCCCAGCACGTCATGCCCGTCACGCACCACCGCCGCCGCCGTTTCATCGCAGCTGCTTTCTATGCCGAGTACGTTCATCATCCTCCCATCATCGGTTTCGAGTGCCAGAGCCATGGCGTTACTGTATTGCCAAAACCACCCCCCGCAACCGCCGGCGCCGCAAATTCCCCGGCGACAACGCCCGCCTCCAGGGACGCTTCCTGACACGTGATGACGGCCGCAAAAGCGCCGGCAGCGGACGCCGCGTTGCTGCCTGGGGGGTCAAAAAACCGCCCGCCGGGCCATTTCCCGAATCGATTTTTCCAATCGCGCGCTATATTATTGCCGGATATGACCTTGCCAGCGGCCTGGCGGCCTCCGGCCGGCAGCCGGTCCAGCCCAAGCAGAACCGACAGAGGAGAGGCGAGATGTACGATGTTGACTTCATGGCCGTGGAATGCCAGGGGACGCACGCGGAGATGGGCCGCCAGCAGGGCGAGGCGGCCCGACGGCTCATCCAGGACAATCTCTCCATGCGCACCTTCGATCCGCCGGAAAAACTGGCCGCCTTCTACCATGCCGTCACCGGCATCCTGGCGGAGCGAACGCCCGAGATACTGGACGAAATCCTCGGCATCGCCGCCGGCGCCGACGTCGACCCGCACCAGCTGATGGCCCTCACCTTCCGGAACGACGACGCCGAACGCTGCACGCCAATGATCGTCAGAAACAGCCCGCAGGGCACCCTGGTCGCCAAAAACAACGACGGCCCCACCCATGAAATGTTCCCGTTCATCATCTGCACCAGACGGCCAGACCACGGCCTGCCCACCATCGGCGTCTATTTCGCGGGGCTGGTCTGCGGGCTGGACATGATGAACGCCGCCGGGCTGGCCAACACCCATGGCTCGGTCGGCTCCATCTTCCCCAAGCCGGCCGGCGGGCTGGACATCCGCCTGTGGACTTACCGGCTCATGTGCACCTGCCGGACCACGGATGAGTTCATCGCCGGGCTGCGGCAGATCCCCCTTGGCGGCAAGGGCTTCAGCATCGCCGTCGGCGACGCCGGGGCGGAAACGGCGTTCGTGGACGCCGCGGTGCCGCAGCTCGCCGTCCGCAGCCGCAATGAGGCCTTTGCGTTTTCCACCAATCTGTACTGTTCACCCGGACTGGTGAATGCGGACCGCCGACCACCGGCCAAACGGCCGTTGTGCCAGGCGCGCACCGACTATCTGCGCCGGCAGGCGCCGCCCCGCGACGTCGCCGAACTGCAGCACCTTCTGCGCGACCACTCCACCCCGGATTCGCCATGCCGCCACGCCGCCTCGCGCACGACGGATTCCATGATCTTCCTGCTCTCTTCCGGCCAGGCCCTGGTTTCCTCCGGGCCGCCATGCCGTTACCCATACCTCGAATACGCATTCTGAACTGACCCGCAAGTCCACAACCGCAGGGAGGGACCACGCCATGGACAGAACCAAGCTGCAATTCGCCTTGGAAAGCGCGGTCGGCTGGCTGCAGAACACCGCCATCAACCGCGACCACACCCCGATCGGCACGCATGGCGCCGACATGCCGACGACCTTCTGGCGCGGCGCCGTCCGCGGCGAGTACCGCGCCGCCACCCGGGAATGGGGCTGCCTGTGCCCGATCTGGCACACCGGACAGGCGGTCAAGGCCCTGGCCCTGGCCGGCCTGATGGGCGAAGCCCGCTTCTGCGCCGGATTCATCCTGGCCAATCAGCGCGACGACGGACTGATCCTGGCCTTCGAAGACCATGCCGACGCCGTCAACACATCCGCCATCCTGGAATCCCTGGACGGCCTGCTGCTCCTGCCCGAATCGAAATACCGCCAGGCCGCCATTGCGGCGCTGGAATGGGTCGCGGCTAATGCCTGGGTCCCGGAGAAAAAGCACTTCAACGACGTCTACGACCCGGACGCCAACGCCTTCCGCTTCAATGTCCGCGGCGCCCAGGGGCGGCCGCTGCTGGACGACGCGATGTTCATCAAGGGCTGGCGGCTGACCGGCAGGCAACATTTTCTGGACATTGCGCTGGCCACGGCAGAGACGCTGCTGGCGGACGAGGCGCCGGCGGGAAACTGGGTGAAGTACATTCCCTGCAACGCGGCCACCGGCAGCATCCACCCCCGGCAGGCCTACTGGTGGGGCCTGCCCATGCTGGAAGTCTACCGCGAAACCGGCGATGAGCGCCACCGCAACCTGTTCATCCGCAGCGTCGAATGGTATCGCCAGGCCATGCGGCGCGACGGCGGACTGTTCCGCGGCACCGACACAGACTTCAACACCGATTCCTTCGGCCATGCCACCAGCGGCGTGGCCTGCGCCGTCATCGCCTTCATCGAATACCGAAGCGAAACCGGCGACGACTCCATCACCCCGTACATCGAAAGAGGCCTTGAGTTCTGCATGCGCATGCAGTTCACCAAAACCTCCGACCGCAACCTGATGGGCGCCATCCTGGAGAAGGTCCTGCCCCCGGACGGAACGGACAACCTGCCCTACCAACTCCGTGACCTGGGCACCATCTTCTTCATCCAGGCCGCCGCCAAATACCTCGCCGAAGTGTAATCACGCCCGCCGGCTCAGCGCATTGCCGCGGCCCTGATCCGGCCGGCCGCGGCCCGGCCGCGGGCAATGATTTCCTCCTCCCCGGGAACGACGCGATGGCGCATGAGCACGCGGCCATTGCAGACCACCGTGTCGACGCAGGAGCTGTCCGCCGAATACACGACATTGGCCAAAAGATGATGATCGGCCACCAGCAGGGAGTTGCCGCGGTCCAGCAGCAGGCAGTCCGCCAGCTTGCCAGGGGCGATTTGGCCGGCATCCAGACCGAAGGCGCGGGCGCCGGTGGCGGTCGCCGCGGCGAAGACCTCGTCGGCCCGGCCGGCCGTCGGGTCGCCGGCTTCGTCCTTGGCAGCCAGGGCGGCGAATTTCATCTCGTCCAGCATGGAG
This sequence comes from uncultured Lentisphaeraceae bacterium, assembly GCA_964407145.1. GTDB lineage: Bacteria > Verrucomicrobiota > Lentisphaeria > Oligosphaerales > Oligosphaeraceae > JAAZKI01. The sequence continues at coordinate 12,401 of CAYOUR010000068.1, forward strand.
AGGTTGTTGTTGGAGCTGCACCCGTCCGTGCCCAAGGCAATTCGGATGCCGGCCCGCGCCGCGGCCTGAAAACGGAAACGCCCGGAAACCAGCTTCAAGTTCGAGCAGGGGTTATGCGCGATGACGCAGTCGCGGTCGCGGACGATCGCCAGGTCGTCGTCCGTCAGATGGCAGCAATGCGCCAGAATGGTCCGCGGCCCAAGCACACCGAGGCGGTCAAGATAGGCGATCGGGGTCGCCTGGTGCTCCTGCCGGCAATCCGCCACTTCCCGGCGCGTCTCCGCGGCATGGATGTGCAGGTAGCCGCCAAAGGCCCGGGCCTCATCCCGCACCTTCTCCAGGGTCAGCCCCGACACGGTGTAGATCGCATGCGGGGCGGGGATGACCATGATACGGTCCGAGTACGAGCCGCGTGCGGCGAGAATCGCCTCGTTGTCGCGCACATTCCGTTCCAGGACCTGTCCCGGGCTGGACTCGATGTAGAGCATGCCGATCGCGGCGCGGACGCCCATTTCCTCCACGGCCCGGATTGTCTCCGCCTGATGCCAGTACATGTCGTTGAAGAACACCGTGCCGGTCTTGATCATTTCCAGGATGGCGAGGCGGCTGCCATCGTAGATGTCCGCCGGCGTCAGCCGTGCCTCAGCCGGCCAGATGTAGCCGTTCAGCCAGACAAACAGGTCCAGGTCGTCGGCAAATCCGCGGAACAGGGACATGGCCGCGTGCGTATGCGCGTTGTAGAAGGCGGGAATCATCGCCATGCCGCCGGCGTCAAGCACATCGGCGCCCGCCGGCTGTTCCAGGCCGGCGCCAATGGCGGCGAAGTGATGGCCGACGATGAGGACATCGACGCAGGCCCCATCGACGCAGGCATTCCGGATCAGCAGCTGGTTCATGTCATTTCCTTGGTCTTCTTGCCGGCGAAGTGTTCGCCGTGGGTGTGCCTTGCGGAACGGCCGCCGGTCGCGGCGGTCAAATCGACAGGAGAACATGCGCTATGGTAAAATAGACCGTCAGGGAAAAGGCGTCCACGATCGTCGTGATCATCGGGCTGGCCATCAGGGCCGGGTCGCAGCGCAACCGTTTGGCCGCCATCGGCAGGATGCCGCCGATCAGCTTGGCAAAGACAATCGTGATGAACAGCGTCGCGGTCACCACCGCGTTCACCTGCATGTCCGTCGTCTTCACCAGGAAACAGAGCCTGAGCAGGTTGACCGCGGCCAGGGCCGCCCCCACCACCAGGCCGACCCGGACTTCCTTCCAAAGCACCCGCAGCCAGTTCTCCAACTCGATTTCCCCGACGGCCATGCCGCGGATGACCAGGGTCGAGACCTGCGCCCCGCAGTTGCCGCCGGTGTCCATCAGCATCGGTATGAAGGCCGCCAGGATGACGGCCGTCTGCAGCAGCTCCTGGAAATGATAGATGATCGCCCCCGTGAAGGTCGCCGAGATCATCATCACCAGCAGCCACACAATACGGTTCCGGGCCAGACGCCAGACACCGGTTTTGAGATATTCGTCCCCGGACGGATGCAGGGCGGCCATCTTCTCGAAATCCTCGGTGTTTTCCGCCTCAATGACGTCCACGATGTCATCAATGGTGATAATTCCGACCAGGCGCCCCTCGCGGTCCACCACCGGCATGGCCAGCAGGTCGTATTCCTTGAAGCGCTCCGCGACCTCTTCCTGGTCCTCCAGGGTGTGGGCATGAATCACCGGGGTGGACATGATGTCGTGGACGAGGCTGTCCTCCGGGCTGAGGATAAGCCGGCGCAGCGAGACGGCGCCGGTCAGCTTCCGGCCCGCTCCGACGACGTAGCAGGTGTAGATCGTCTCCTTGCCGCCGCCCTGGCGCCGGACATTGGCCAGGGCCTCGGCCGCCGTCATGCCCTCGGACAGGATCACATACTCCACGGTCATCAGGCTGCCGGCGCTGTTTTCCGGGTATTTCAGGATGTTGTTGATCTCCCCGCGCTTCTCCGGCCCGGCCTGGCTGAGAATCGCGTTGACCATGTTGGCCGGCAGCTCCTCCAGAAAATCGACCGCGTCGTCCACCGGGAGTTCATTGAGGATGAGGGACAGCCGGTGCCGGGAAATGCCATCCACGATCTGGCGTTGCAGGTCGCTTTCCAGATACGTGAACACCGCGGCGGCCCGGTCCTTGGGCAGCATGCTGAAGACCAGCAGCTGGCGGTCAGGATCGACGTCTTCCAGGGCATGGGCGACATCGACCGGGTTCATCGCGATCATCTGCGCCCTCAGCTCCGCATATCGATTCTCAGCCAGCATGTCCATGAACAATCCCATGGGCAGAACCCTCCGTCAATTTGCATCACATCATTGTTCGCCCATCACCCGAATGGCCATCTACAGGGCGGAGGTGGGCCGCAGTCAGGACCGCCATGCCGCCGACATCATTCGTGGGGCGCCGACAGCCAAACCGGCCAGACTGTTTCCTGGCGGAGCACGCCGTCCACCAGCTGGACAACGACGGCCAAGCTGTCCGCCGGGGGCCCGGCACCAGGACGAGCCGGCGGCGGCAGCGTGACCGGCACCCGGAACGAAGCCGGCGGTATTTCATGCTTGCGAATCAGCTCCGTGCCGTTGTGGTAAACAACGCACCGGCCCGGCAGGCCGCGAAAATTCAGATAGAGCACGCGGCTGCGCCGGGCTTCCGGGGGCAAATCGTCAAGCTGGCAGCTGAGCATCACCCACAGGGGCTTGCCCACGGCCTCCGGCGGCACTTGCTGGTCCCATGGCTGATCCATCCGGAAAGGCAAGGTCCGGGCCGCCGCCCGCCACGTGGCCATTGAATCCTGCTGCCAGGCGCGGTCCACGCCCACGCCGTCGCGGTCAATCCGCAGCAATCCCAGGCCTGGCAGGCGCCGTAATGGCACGGCGTCACGGAACAGGCATTGCCAGCCCGCGCCAGCCCAGTCGCCGCGGCGGCTTTCCCAGCCCTCCTGACGTTGCAGCCAGGGTGACAGCTCCGCCCGGAAATTCTTTCGGAACACCTGCAGGCGCCTGGCTGCGGCCAGCCCCCGTGTCAGAGTCGCGGCATCGGCATCGCCGGCGTCCTGGTTCAGCGTCGTCCAGACGTCAAACTGCAGGACCGCATGCTCATGCTGCAGCAGCAGTTTTTCCAGGCGAGCCTTCTCCGCCGCGTCCCCTTGGGACGCCACGACCGTCAACGCCAGGTCGAGATGCCTGGCGGTGGCGACGAAATCCTGCGGTTGCAGCCGTTCGGACACCAGTCCGGCCAGCACCGCCATCTCCGGGAGGCAGTATCCGTGTTCGGGGCAGTTCAGGCTGGGAAGAATCCTGGTGTCGACCAGCTCCTCCCAGGCCTTGGCATAAGCCAGGATCTGCGGCGCCGACACCTGGTAGGCCGCCCGCACGTCCCCCCCCGACGGCGGCGGCATGGTGCTCATGCCAAGCGGCAGCAGGGGCAGCGGCACGGCATCCGCCGCGGCGCCGGACAATCCCAGGAGAACAGGGGAACGGCCGGAGACATACAGTCGTTCGCAGGCGGCCGGCGCGTTGCCGGAAATGCCGGCGCAACCGGCGACGGTCATGATCAGCAGCAACAGAGCTGCAACCGGAAATGCCATGCTGAGCCTCATCGTGACTTCCTCCTGAATGCCTGCCGTCGCCGTGCCGGGAGAGGTGGCGGCCTGGCGCTGGCGCTGGCCGTTCAGGCTGGCCACCCTGCCGACCGGAACGGAATCCGCCAAAAAATACAAACTGAGATAATATAACCCTTCAAGGCGACCCGCGCCCGGACCTGCGGGGCAGCCGTCGCGCACATGAATGGCGGTTCTGCCGGCGCCTTGGTCATGACGGCGGAGAAGGGTCCTCCAGGCAACTGCCAAGGCTCTTCGACGCCAGTGTCGCCGGCAGGTGAAATAATCCACCGCCGACCTGCCGGAAATCGTCACAAGCGCCAATCAGGGGCTTTTTTAGAAAAAAAATGCATTTTTTTTCAGAAAAAAGCGAAAAATCCCTGTAACATGATTTGCAAAGCACCACAAGTGCATGGTAAAGTATAATGACTTACGGGGGCTTATGCCGTTTCTGGATGCATGGGGCATCCGAGTAACCACCCTAAAAAAGGAAGGTTGAACCATGGACGCAGAATTCTACGATGTCAAAGCTCGGAAAAAGGTCAAAGCCGCCGTCATCGAGAAAGTGACGTATGACAATGGCCGCCATGCCTTCAAGGCGAAAACCAAAGATGGCCGCAATCTCACCCGTTTTGTCAGCGCCGATGAATACGGCAAGGCCGATGTCGCCTGCGCCAAAGGCTGCACCAAGACCAAGAAAGCCGCCAAAGGGAAAAAATGACGCGTCGATGACAAGTTGACGAAAGACGTGCGTTCGTGGTTCACCTCAGTTCTCCGAATGCGAAAGATGGCTGCCAGGTTCCTGGCAGCCATCTTTTTTGTGCCGGTCGTGCCACAGGCCTTCGGGTTGCCGTCCGTTTGCCGCGGCAACGTGGCGAAAGAGCAGCGGTCATGGGCCGGGCAGCAGGGGCTCAAGGTGACCCATCGTCCGGTCAATGGCGCCGCGGTAGCGGTCAACCACCTGGCGAGCCCGACGGCCAAGCGCCTCGCGCTCTGCTGGAGAAGCCAGGAGGCGGCGCACCGCCGGCGCCAGGGCCGCCTCGTTGGGCAACTCGACCGCGGCCGCATGCTGCTGAAACAGCGCCGCCACTGCCCGGAAATTCTCCATATGGTGGCCATGCAGAATCGCCTTGCCGAAAATGGCCGGTTCGATGATGTTGTGCCCGCCAGCCTGCCCGGCCAGGCTTTTGCCGACATAGGCGATGTCGGAGGCCCCGTAGAAATTCATCAGTTCGCCGGTCGTGTTGACCAACAGCACCTCAGCGGCCGCGGCCGTGGGCGGACCGGCCGGCTGCAGCAGCTTCCAGCTCAGGCCGCGCTCGCGCAGGACGTGCTCGACTTCCGGGGTCCGTTCACAATGGCGAGGCACCAGGACCAGGCGCAGCGTCGGGAATTCCTCCCGGAGCTGACGGAACACGTCGGCAATCAGTTCTTCTTCGCCGGCATGGGTGCTGCCGGCGGTCCAGGTCACGCGGTCACCCGGCCCAAAGCAGCTGTCGAGCACAGCCGTCTTGTCAGCCTGGTGCACATCCGGCACCTGGTCGAATTTCATCGTATCGCAGACCTTGATCCTGGGGTCGTCGCCCAGGACGCGGCCGATGCGGGCGGCGTCTTCGGGCGTCTGCACGCACAGGCAGCTGAAGGATGACAAAATTGGGCGGAAGACCCAGGACCACCTGGCATAGCCGCGGCTCGAACGGTCGGACATCCTCCCGTTGACGAGTACGACCCTGGTTTTGCGGCGCGCGGCCTGGCAGATAAGGTTGGGCCAGATCTCCACTTCGAAGATCACCAGCATGACCGGTCGAATCAACGTCAAGGCCCGTCGGACGGCCCACCAGAAGTCAATCGGGCAGTAGATCAATTCAATACCCGGCGGGAGTTTCTGCCGGGCCGTGGCGTACGCGGTGGACGTGCTGCACGAAAAAACCATGCTGTCCTGCGGACGTCGCTGCTGCCAGCGCCGGATGAAGCTGATTGCCGCCACCGTCTCGCCGACGCTGACCGCATGAATCCACACCGGCGAGCGCAAGGCCCGCAGGCGGTCGGCAGTCGCCCGGTCGAAAATGCCGCAGCGCTGCCAGTATTCACGGCCGAGGCCGCCGCGCCGGCGCAGATGCACCAGGTAGTACGGCAAGTAAAGCAGAAAGAGCAATGGAAAAAGTAGGTTGTAGACCAAAAGCATGGACGGTATCCTGCGGCTTGTGGTTGAAGATCTCCGACCTATAAAAGTAACCCGGCATTACCGAAAATCAACCGGCCGCCCCCCTCTTCGACCGTGCCAACGTAACCGGTCACCGATTGAGAATAGGCGGTCAACGTGCGAAATGCGGTGGCAAACGCTTTATTTCAGGCTGCCGTAGGTAGTACAGCCTTCAGGCTGCCGTAGGTAGTACAGCCTTCAGGCTGCCAGGCATCGTGCCAGGACGACGACACCAGGCCATGGCGCAACGTTCAATGGGTGACC
>CAYOUR010000069.1:0-18437 GCA_964407145.1 uncultured Lentisphaeraceae bacterium
AAAAGGCTTTGCGGGCCGCGGTGATTTTCCGGTGGAATTCTGTAGCCGGTCACCCGTTGAGAATTGCGCCATGGTATGGTGTCGTCGTCCTGGCACGATGCCCGGCAAATGAGCCTGGACGACCTGCGGCAGCCTGAAGGCTGGACGACCTGCGGCAGCCTGAAGGCTGGACGACCTGCGGCAGCCTGAAATCAAGCGCCTGTCACCACAGTTCGCACGTTGACCAAAACTTTGCACATTACCCTTTTCAGGCGAACTGGTAGGAAAACACATCGGCGTCATGCAATTCGAGGCGGAGCTGGACGGGATGGCCGCTCCATGGCCGAAGATCGCCCCCTTTCCACTGCATGGCCAGATCAATGCCATCGCCATAGAGGACGTCGCCGTCTTCGGCGGCAAAGCCGGGCAATGGCCGACCGTTTTCCACGGACCGGAGTTCCGCGCGGATCCCCCCCGCGGCCGAGGTCGAGGCATTCAGGCGCAGGCAAACCGGCTGAGCGCCGGCCGGGGCGCCAAATGTAAAAGGCCTGGTAAGGAGGCTCCCGCCGGCCAGCGGGGCCTGCACCGAAACAAAGCCGTCCAGTCGTACGGTGAGCCGTCGCAGGCGCACAGCTCCTTCGCTGTAGTAGTTCTCGGTTGAGTACAGGGAAAGTTCCGGCGGTGTCCCGGGCAGTTCCGGCGCGGTCTGCACCAGTCCCCAGGCAGTCATGTTGTTGCGGTTGACCCACCGCTCCGGCTGCAGGCCGGGTCGGACAAAGGCCTCGGTCCAGCGCTTGAACAGAACGCCGTCGCGGCTTGACATGAACACGCCATCGGACAGGCCCGGCAGACCGCCTGCGCCGCTGTGGTCGTAGCATGAGACCCGTCCGGCCTGAAAGCGCTTAGGGAAGCCGACATAGACCTCAGGTGCGCGCGGGTAAGGCAGGACGGCGTTGGTGTACAGCTCCTCGTCGGGCGTGCCGTCTTCGTATTTCAGCCAGACGGGCTCGGACCAGTTCAGGAAGTCAGGCGAGGTCGAGGTCTTGATGGCGCGGCACCTGCGTCCGTCAGCCAGAATTTGGAAATCGCGGAAGAAGCTCACATAGAGGCCTCGGCGGCCGTCCCAGAAGGCGATGTTCTGGGAATCGAAAGCGCCCTTGGTGATGACCGGCTGGTCAGCCATCCTGGCCCAATGGGCGCCATCGGCCGAGGCGAAGGCGAACAGGCCGGTTTTGGCATTGCGTCCGCCCAAGGCCTTGTAGGCCTGTTCGGGCGGGCAGCCCGGCCGGGTGTCGGCAAAGGGTGAGAAGTTGTGCGTCGCGCAGTCATCCATCAGGATGATGTTGTTGTCACGCGAGCCGTTGAATTCGTACAATCCCAGTTTTGGCCGTTGCCAGGTGACGCCGTCGCCGCTTTCGGCCAGGCAGGTCACTTCGGGATGGGTGCTTTTGCCGTTGCGGTAGTCGGATCCGCGATAATACATCTTGTAGCCGGCCTGGTCGCGGAACACGGTGTGATAGCCGCATGTCGAGCCTTCCCAGGGCTGGTCATGCACCAGCGCCACGGGGCGGAATTCAGGGCGGTGCAGGGTCAGTGCCGCCCGGCCGCCAAGTTCGGCGAGCCGGTCCAAGTCCCACAGCAGTTCACGCGATTGGCCCAGCGCCTTGATGCCAGATGTGTCCTTCACGGAACCTCCCTTTGCAGCAGAGACATGTTTCAGACGGTGTACGCGGCCACTTCCTGCCGGGTGGGGATGGACGGTATGGCGCCGGGCCGGCTGATGGCCAGGGCCGCGGCCCGGCAGGCCTGGTCCAAGGCGACCGGAATTGCCGCCTGATGCGCGATGGCGGCCAGGAAATAACCGGTGAAGGTATCGCCGGCAGCGGTCGTGTCCACGACGCGGGTGGCGTAGGCGCTCTGGCGGACCAGGCCGCCTTCCGGCGTTCTGCAGACGGCGCCATCGCCACCCAGGGTGATGCAGATCATGCTTTCCGGGAACGCGGCCTGAAGTTCTTCGGCCAGGTCATCGACCTCAGTGCCCTCGGGCCGCCGAGCCAGGCCGGCCGCCTCAATCTCGTTGACGATAAAGACATCGACGCAGTCGAGCGGGAAATCCAGGACATCGGCCGTGAAGGGTGCCGGATTGAAGCAGATTTTCAGGCCGGCGGCCTTGCCGGCCTTGAGCAGTTCGGGGGTGAGGTTGATTTCATTTTGCAGGACCAGCCAGTCGCCTTCCTGGGCATCAGCCAGGACCTGCGCGATGAATGAATGGGGGATGTGCTGATTGGCGCCGCCATAGACGATGATGCTGTTCATGCCCCTGGCGTCGACCTGGATGATGGCATGGCCGCTGCGCCGGGCGTCGGAGATTTGGACATGGCGGGTGTCGACGCCGGCTTCAACCAGGAGACGGCGCATCCATTCGCCGTCCTGGCCGAGCTGTCCGGCATGCCAGACCGGCACGCCGGCCCTGGCCAGGGCCACGGACTGATTGGCGCCCTTGCCGCCAGGGTACGTGGACATGGCGTCGCAGGGGATGGTCTCCCCTGGCTGGGCGATGGTTTTCACCTGGTACACGTAATCCAGATTCAAAGACCCGAAATTGATGATTTTCATCGCCACCTCCTTGCGTTCAGATGATCAAAGGGGCAGAATGTCATAGCCGTTGGCAATCATCCAGGTGGAGAGAGCCAGCAGCAGTCCGCCGACGAACACGGAGCCGATCTGTCCGGCGACATTGGCGCTGACCGTATAGGGCAGGATGACATTGCCGGGGTCCTCGTCCTGGGCGATTTTCTGAATGACCCGGGCGGACATTGGGAAGGCCGAGATGCCGGCGGCGCCGACCATGGGATTGACCTTTTCCTTGAGGAAAAGATTGGCGGCCTTGGCGAAGAGAACACCGCCGGCGGTGTCGAAGATGAAGGCGGCCAGGCCGAGCGCCATGATCTTCAGCGTCGCCGGGGTCAGGAATTTATCCGCCGTCATGGTGGCTCCGATCGTGATGCCCAGCAGCAGGGTGACCAGGTTGGCCAGTTCATTCTGGGCCGACTTCGACAAGCGTTCCAGCACGCCGCATTCCCGGATCAGGTTGCCGAACATCAGCATGCCAACCAGGGCGGCGCACATCGGCGCCACCAGCCCGGCTGCCAGGGTGACCGCAATCGGGAAGACGATGCGCGTAGTTTTGGAGACATCGCCGCCCTGGTAGGGCATGCGAATCAGGCGTTCCGACTTCGTGGTCAGCAGGCGCACCACGGGGGGCTGGATGAGCGGCACCAGCGCCATGTACGAATAGGCGGCGACGGAAATCGGGCCGAGCATGTCCTTGGCCAGGCGCGTCGCCACGAAGATCGAGGTTGGCCCGTCGGCGGCGCCGATGATGCCGATGGCCGTGGCCGGGCCGAGTTCAAAGCCAAGCCAGCGGGCCAGGAACAGCGTGCAGATGATGCCGACCTGGGCGGCAAAACCGAAGCACAGCATGAATGGCCGGCGCAGCAGCGGCCCAAAGTCCATCATGGCGCCGACGGCGACGAAGATCAGGGTGGGAAACAGCTCGTTTTCGATGCCGTTGCGCATCAGGTAGGTCAGCACACCGTGCTCGCCGACCGCGGATGATTCGGGGAAGTTGGCCAGGATGGCGCCAAAGCCGATCGGCAGCAGGAGCATTGGTTCGTAGTTCTTGCGGATGGCAGCCCAGATCAAGGCAAAACCGATGACAAACATGATGACTTGAGCAAAACTCAACTGACTGAGGCCGACAAACAATTCTTGCATTCGGGGACTGTCCTTTTCATTGCATACTCGTTTTTATGGTGGGCTTATCCCAGGCCGGACAGCGGTGAGGCCGACAGGCCTGGTGCATGGGAACAAATCAGAATATACTGCCGGATTCAATTTTTTCCGGTTGACGGAGCCAGGCAGCCTGGGCGGGCGGGCCGGTTCAGGCCTTGTCGGCGGCCTTACTCGCTGGCGCCGGGGCCGCGCCCAGCTTTCGAAACTGGTAGATGGCCAGCAGGGGCGATGTTCGCGCGCCGGCCGACTCCAGGCGAGTCAGGGCAAAATGAAGGCCATGCGACTCGAATTCAGGGGTTTTGGCGGCGATGGCGTCCAGCAGGCGTTGCCGCATGGCTTTGCCGGCCTCGCCGTTCATCCATTCCCAGGCCTGTGTGTTAGCCAGGAGGATTTCCCTGGTGCCGGCCAGCACCAAAGTCGGGTCGGGGAACACGGCAATCAGGCAGTCGGCCGTTTTGCGCATCTCAGCCAGCCGGGTTCGGTTGGCGTCATCCGCTCGATGGCGTTCGTCAAGCAGCGTGTTGCACACGTTGGCCAGGCTGTCGAGCTGCTGGTGCTCCTGGCTGGGGAGATACATGGAATCGGCCGGATTGTTCAGGGCGGCGCGGAGCCGGCTGATGATCTGATTCAGCGGCTGCACCAGCAGTTCCTGCAAATGCGAGTGGCCTTTCAGGGCCATGTAGAGCGCACAGGACATGACCGCCACGAGCACCCAGATGGCTAAGTCAAGCCGCTGCCGGCTCGACTGCATGAACGCAATCAGGGCCTCTTGCCGGAGGCGGACCATCTCCGGCAAGGCCTGGCGGATTTCCAGGTGGTGTCCTCCCAGGATCTGCTGCTCCTGCGCCGACGGTTCGGGCGGGAGTTTTTCCAGCGTCCGGGCATAGGCCTCCATCAATTCGGCCAGGGGGGGCGAGGCAACGCCAGGGTCGACCACCGCGGTCCCGCCGTCATTCACGGCCGCGCCGGCGGCGCCGGGCCGGGCGGCTCCTGCGGCCGCCAGGTCCGTGGCCAGCCGTCTCAATTCCGCGGCCAGCCGGTCCGCGTCCTGGCGCCAATCGGGCGTGGCGGTCGATTTCAGGCGTTGGTCCTGCCGGGCCAGCAGTCGCTCGACCTCGCTGGCAGTTGCCTGGACGCTGCTGGTCAGCTGCTGTTCCTGCTTCAGCTGGAGGCGCAGCTGGGCATGCGACCAGATGGTGATCAGCCCGCCGAGCAGCAGCAGGACGGTGCTCGCGCGCATGAAGAATTGTGGTGATTGTCGTGCAGTCATAATGATGCGGCCATACCCTTCCCCGGCCATCGCCGGCCGGGAAGGAAGGTGGGCTCGTCCGCGACCCGTCGGGGAAAGCGCCCGGGGGGGGCGGGCGCGCCGGCGGCATCAGTCATCGGCGAGGTTGTCGAAGTATCCCTGGATGAGGATGACCGGTGTGCCCTTGTCCCCGGAGCCACTGGTCAGGTCGCAAAGGCTGCCGAGCAGGTCGGTCAGCTGCCGCGGCGTGGTTCCCAGCGATTCCTCCTTGCCAACCAGGTCGCTGTGCTTCGTGCGGATGCGGTTCAGGATCGTTTCGCGGACGGCGGTGGCGTCGGAAGTCGCCTTCAGGGTCTCATCGGCCAGGTATTTCAGCTTCAGTTCACTGGGGGTGCCGCGCAGTCCTGTCGTGAATCCCGGGGAGACGACCGGGTCGGCCAGCTCCCAGATTTTGCCGACCGGGTCTTTGAACGCGCCATCGCCATAGACCATGACCTCGACGCGCTTGCCGGTCAGGGTCAGGAGACGCTCCTGGATTCGTTCGACCAGTTTCTGGCAGTCGCGGGGGAAGAGTTTGACCTTTTCGTCATCCGACTTGTTGGAGCCGAGCAGTCCGTAGTCGGCGTTGAAGCCGGCGCCCGGTTCGACGGGCGCCGTGCAGATGTCGTCCAGGCCCAGCACCGTCTGGGCGCCGGCGGCCAGCAGGCGCCGTTTGCTGCGTGACCGGCTGTGGATGTCGGCGGTCAGCACATGCCGGGTGAACGGCAGGATGGCGCAGACGTCATTGGCAAAATGCATTACCGCCTTGTCCGGCCCGGCGATTTCCTTGTACAGGTCGACATAGTCGATGCCGGTGAACGGATGCAGCACATGGGCTCCGAACAGCTCCCGGTAGCGTCTTTCGTCGAGGACATCAGAGAATGGATTGACCGGCGTCTCGTCGAGAAGCTCGGGGTCCATCAGGTGATTGCCGACTTCATCGGCGGGGTAGCTGAACAGGATATGGAGCTTGTCCACGCCATGGGCAATCGCCCGCAGCAGCACGGCGAAGCGGTTGCGGCTCAGGATCGGGAATGTCACCCCGATCTCGCCGGAGGGGAATTTCTCGCGGATGTCACGGGCGATCTGATCAGTTGTGACGTAGTTGCCCTGGGTCCTGGCCACGACGGATTCGGTGATGCCGATCACATCGCGGTCGCGAAGCTGATAGCCGTCCTGCCCGCAGGAGGACAGCAGGGCGTCAATGACCTTTTCGGCCAGGTCGTCGCCAGGCTGGAAGATCGGGCAGCGGATGCCGCGGACTTGAGTGCCGATAGTGCGCATGGAAATCCTTTTTTGGTGAAAGGCGAGAGCCGGGGCGGGAAAACGGCCGGACAGCCGCGGGGGAGTCCCGCACGGCGAAGACCGCCCCGGGCAAGCCGGTCGGATCAGTTCCTGACGATCCGGCGGAGGTGCTCGAGGCTGATTTTGGCGCTTTCAAACTGCGGGCGCTGGCAGACGTCCTGCTCGTAGATCAGCCATTGGCAGATGGTCCCGCGGGCCGCCGCGACGACGGCCGGCAGATCAATCCGGCCCTGTCCGAGTTCCGTGAAGACCTCCTCGTCCCGGGCCATGTCCTTCATGTGGATTTGCGGCAAGCGGCGGGCGTACCGGTTGACATAGCGGACCGGGTCTTCGCCGCCCTTGACGATCCAGTAGACATCGAGTTCGGCCTGGACCTGGGCGGGGTCGGTGCGCGCGTACAGCAGATCCAGCGCGTATTCGCCGCCGATCTTCTCGAATTCAGCCGCATGGTTATGGTAGGTGAAGGTGAATCCCTGGGCCGCGGCCTCCTGTCCGGCCTTGGTGCAGACGCGGACCGTGTCTTCGAGGGTGTCCCGGAAGGGTCCGCCGTGGCTGATCGTGACATACCGGCAGCCGAGGGCGCGGGCGTAGTCAAACGTCTTGTTGGCCGGATTGTCGAATTCCTTGGCATTGACATGCATGCCGCAGGTGCTGATGCCGGTTTCCTTCAGGAACGCGGCCAGCTCTTCGGGTTCGAGGTCGCCGAAGTAGAACGCGAATTCGACGCCGTCGCAGCCCAGCCGGGCCAGGTCGCGCATGACGCCCTTGAAATCCTGCTTCAGGGGTTCTCGGATGGTATAGAGTTGAATGCCGATTTTCATGTCCTGCATGAGGTCACCAGTCCTTTCCAAGGAGCTTCTCCACATTCCGGTAGAGGATATTGTGCTTGTCGTCCTCGCTGATGTCGGCCGACAGCACGCCGCCGACGTGCTGGTACTCGTCAAACCATGGCAGGTCGGTGCCGAACAGGATGCGTTGGCTGCCGATGTCGGCGCAGAGCCGTTCCAGGACCGTGTGCTGGCCGGGCAGCGAGGTCAGTTCAAAGAAGGCGTTGGGGCAGAGGTCGGCGACACGGCGGGCGCCGTCCCAGTCACCGGAGAAGGAATGTCCCATGAAGAAGGTCACGTCCGGGAAGTTGCGGGCGGCTTCGAGCATGACGTCGGCGCCGTCATAGGCGCTGCCGCCCCAGGTATGGACCAGGACCGGCAGGCGGCGTTCGGCGGCGAATTCCAACGCGGCCTGGTAGCGGGCGTCGGTCACCTTGACCTTATGGTAGTCGGGCAGGAGTTTCAGGCCGATGGCCAGGGGCGCCAGGCGGTCGTAGCTGGCCAGGTCCTCGGCGATGAAGTCCGGCTGGTGCGGGTTGATGCCGAGGTACATCCGGAGGACATCCGGAAAGCGGGCGGCCATGGCATGGACGCGTTCGTTGCGGAACGAGCCCATCAGGGAGAAATGATGTGAGAACACCAGGCGTCGCACGCCGATGCGCCGCAGGTGGGCGACCATTTCGGGGGCTTCGCAGCGGGCGAAGTAGATGGCGTTGTGCGTGCCCATATGGCCGTGCATGTCATAGATCGGGATGTCGGCCCGGCCGTTCTGCCAGAAGGCCTCGGCCAGCGTTCCCGGCCGTTCCCAGACTGAGCATTTCATGATGACATCTCCCCTTTCCAAGGGCTTGTCCTGGCTTCGCGCCCTGGCCGTGTTCAGGCGAGGCGGGCATGGGCCAGAAGACGCTCAAGGTTATGGCCGGCGATCATCCGGACTTGTTCCGTGGTCAGGCCGCCGTGCCGGATTGACAGCATGGTGCTGCCATGCCCGAAGCGCGGGTAGCCGCTGGCGTACAACAGGCGATCCGCACCATACAGCCGCACCAGGTCGGCAATGCCCTCCGGAACCCAGTATTCGGAAAGCTCGATGTGGCAGCCGGGAAAATTCTCCAGCAGCGGGCGGATATTGCGGTCGGCGCCCCACAGGCCGAGTTTGCTGACGATGACGGTCGCGGCCGGGAATGCGCGCATGAAGTCATAGACGCCGCGCCAGCCGCCGTCCATGGCAGTGGTTTGCACGATGACGGGCACCTGGCGTTCCGCGGCGGCGTCCATCAGCCGGCCGATCGTCAGCCGGCAGGCCTGCCAGCGGTGGGCGACCGGATACAGGTTAAGGGCGCCGACCCCGTTGGCCGCCATTTTGGCGAACAGCTCGGCCGGCGGCGGCAGTTCGGCGCACTGGCCTGGGAGCACGGTCCAGACTCCGGTCAGGCGGTCGGCGGCCGCGTCGGCCCGGATCAGTTCAAGCAGATCGTCATTGCCGAACAAGGCGCCGGCGGCCTCGGCATTGCCGTGCGAGACCAACGCCTTGTCGACGCCGTTGCGGTCCATCTCCGCCAGGAGTTCCGCCGCTGATTTGCCGCCACGGTCACTGCCCAGCATGGGCAGGCCGATCTGGCACTGCGCGTCAAAAAACATGATGTCGTTCATGACCAGCACCATTAAAGCCATTGGGTGAATCAATGCGGGAGGGGTGCTCAAGCCGCCCCGGGGCGGGTGGCCGCGGCGCCACCGGGGCGGGCGCGGCCGTCGCCGGCGTTCAGGCCACGCCGGCTTCGTTCAGGACATAGATGGCCGTAAAGGCGATGCTGGTCATCAGGTCGTCGAGGTTGACCTGTTCGGCGTCGCCATGGGCGTACTGCAGCAGGCCGGCGCCGCTGGTGATCACGGGCATGCCGGGATATTCCCCGGCGAACAAGCGCGAGTCGCAGGACACGGTCCAGCCCATGACCGGCTGGTCCTTCCACATGCCGGCGGCCTTGGCCGCGGCAATGGCATGGCGCATGGTCGGGGAGTCGGGGTCGCCGTCAAAGGCCGCGTTGTGCAGCTTGTCATAGGTGACCTTGACGGTCGCCGGGCCGGCCTGGCCAGTCAGGCGCAGATACTGGTCGGCGCCGTTGCCGGCGGCCTGGCGCATCCGTTCCATGACTTCTTCGATGCTGTGGGTGGGCACGAAGCCCTGGCCGCCTTCGAGCTTCAGGGTCGTCCCGGCCGGCTCGTCGGCCAGGGCCATGGTCAGGTCGCCGCCGCCGGCGGCGGCCAGGCGGCCCTTGCTGCGGACCAGGGCGCGCACGAACATCGCCATTTTGGTGATGGCGCCGTCATTCTCCATGATCGACCCCATGTGGCCGGTCGAGCCATGCACCCGGCAGACGAAGCCGCCGGCCGTCTCCTCCAGGTCGAAATGGTGGTCGACCTTGGGCTTGCCGGTGGTCGGATCGGCGACCTGGGTCTTGTCGCCGTACAGGCCGATGTAGTCGGCCAGGGCGGCGGCGATGGCGTCCTCCACAATCTCCTTGACCCGGGGCGTGACCTTTCCGGCGAAGTCCAGCCGGAAGGCCACTTCGCCGCAGATGCGGCTGGGATGTTCGCCATAGTGGCCGATCATGCCATGGCAGGTCTGGACGGGGCGTTGCGGGAACAGCGCATGGCGGCTTTCGGCCTTGATGGCGCGGCCTTCCCATTCGAGCTGCTCGTAGATGAAAGCCGCCATCTCAAACAGGTTGGCGCCGGGGCAGGACAGGTCGATCTGGTACCAGACCGCGCCGCGGTTGGCCGGATGGATGTTGTTGCCGGCGCATTCCAGCACCAGGATGGAGTCGTAGAGCTTCTTCAGGTCGCGGTCCAGGGCCAGCGACAGGGAGCCGTTGCCGCCGGTCTCCTCCTCGACGACGAACATGCCGACCACGTTGCGCTTCAGCTTGCGGTTGGCTTTCTTCAGCACTTGCGACAGCAGGCGCAGGGCCGCGATCATGACCACGATGGCGCCCTTGTCATCGCAGGAGCCGCGGCCGTAGATGATGCCGTTTTCCACCCGGGGTGGGATGTACGGCTTGACCACGTCGATGTGGGCGTTGAGCGCGATGCCGCCCTGTTCCCGCCCGTCGGCACCGGGCACGAAATACAGGAGGTTGCCACGGCCGGCATACACCTCTTCCGGCGACAGGCCCTGCGGCCGCTCCGCCGTCTTGGTGAAATGCAGCTGCGAGTACGCCGGATGGCGGGCAATGGCGGGGTCGATGAGCCGGCGCTCCCAGCGGGCGCCCGCAAACGCGTTCTCCGCCAGCTGCTTCTCCAGGATGTCGAAGACGGCTGATTCGGCCTGGCGCATGACCTTGACGTCGGCATACGGCGTCGTGTCATGCTTGCAGATGGATACCAGCAGGTCCGTGACGTAATCGCGCACGGCGCGGTCTCGGACGAGCGCGGTTATTTGCTTGACGAGTTCTTCCATGATGGCACTTATCTCCCGAGGGGGTGACAGGTCAACTTGAGGGTGGCCGCGCGGAGCGGTCAGGCTCACGCGCCGAAGGCTTCGGCGAGGCTTTCGGTGAGGACGGCGATGCCTTCCTCCAAAGCGTCCTTCGGGGTGGTCAGCGGCGGGGCGATCTTGATGCAGCCGCCGCCCAGGCCGACCGGCGCGAACATCAGCAGGCCCTTCTGCATGCAGCGCTCATTGATGGCCAGGGCCATCGTCGCGTCCGGGTCCTTGGTGCCGGGCTTGACGACCAGCAGGCCACCGACCAGGCCGCGGTGCAGCGACTTGCCGATCCGGGAGGGGTATTTGGCGGCCAGCGCGTCCAGGGCCTGGCCGAGAACCGCGCCGAGCTCGGCGGCGCGCTCGGTGAGCTTGTCCCGCTTGATGATCTTCAGGTTGGCGATGGCCGCCGCGACCGGCAGCGGGCTGGCCGAGTGCGTGCTGGTCATGGAGCCGGGCGCGTACATGTCCATGATGTCGTTGCGGCCGATGACGGCGGACAGCGGCAGGCTCGAGGTGATGCCCTTGCCGCAGCAGATCAGGTCCGGAACCAGGTCGTAGTGCTCCCAGCAGTAGAACTTGCCAGTCCGGCCGCAGCCGGCCTGGACTTCGTCCATGATGAGGACCACGTCATTGGCCTTGCACCACTGGCCGAGCTGGCGGGCGTATTCGTCCGGCAGGAAGTTCGGGCCGACGCCCTGGTAGGACTCGGTAATGACGCCGGCGACGTCGGCCGCGTTCACGCCGGCCTTGGCCAGGGTGGCCAGGAACAGGTCAAAGCTGACGTCTTCGCAGCGGTAGCCGTCCGGGAACGGGACATGGACGAAGCCGCCGGGCAGGTCGACGATCCAGTCCTTCTGGCCGCTCATGCCGCCGATCATCTGAGCGCCGAGGGTGCGTCCGTGGAAGGCGCCCTCAAAGGAGACGATGACGTGCTTCTTGGGGCCATGCTTGCGCACGCCGTAGGTACGGGCCAGCTTGACGGCGTTCTCGGTCGCCTCGGTGCCGGCGGAAAGCAGGAACACCTTGTCCATGCCGGCGGGGGCGGTGTTGGCCAGCAGCTCGCACAGCTCGGCCCGGCCTTCATGCGGGAACACGTACGTCGCCAGCAGCGGCTTGTCAATCGCCTGGCGCAGCGCGGCGCAGATTTCCGGGTGGCCATGGCCGGCGTTGGTGATGAGCACGCCGCTGGACCAGTCAAGCCACCGGTTGCCCCAGCGGTCGTAGACGCTGACGCCTTCGGCCCGGTCCCAGATCACCGGCGGCTGGCCGGACATGCTGATCGGCTCGTGCGCGTTGAGCTTGGCAAACACGGGCAACGACTCCGGCACCGGAATCTGAGTCGCGATGGTGCGATATTTGGTCTTGACCAAGGGAACTGTCTGGGGAGTCAAATTGTACTTGTGTGCCATGAACTTGCGCCTTTCAGTGAACAACTCGGGGTTACCAGCGGAAAGACAGGAACGACATCTTTCCGAATTGCAAAAAAGCTTATCAAGACTATAATCTGATTATGACAAAAAACAACACCGGAGGGGCAAGATCATCATGATTGCCCGACCCGGCGGCGCCTGGTCGGGCCAGCCTGCCGGCGGCGGCCGGCAGGTCCGCCGCGCCCGTCCCCGCCCTTCCCCTCCCCGCCCCTCCCCTCGTTTCAGGACATTTCCCTTCATGCGCATCATCTGGTCTGAATACCGCGACCCGGCCGCCAACGCCGCGTTCGAGGAGCAGCTGTACCGGGCGGACGCCGTCGCCGGCCCGGTTCTGCTGTTCTACCGCAACGACGACGCCGTGCTGTTCGGGCGCAACCAGAACCCCTGGCAGGAATGCCATGTCTCCTGGTGCCGCCGCCACGGCATTACCCTGCTGCGGCGGATTTCCGGCGGCGGCACTGTCTACCACGACTCCGGCAACCTGAACTACGCCCTGGTCCTGCCGCGGTCGGACTACCACCCGGAACGCTACCTGGGCATGATCGCCGACGCATTGCGGCAAGCCGGATTGCCGGAGGTCTCGCAGTCGTCCCACTTCAGCCTGTGGAGTGGCCAACGCAAAGTCGCAGGCACGGCCTTTGCCTTGAACAGCCGCGCCGCGCTGTTGCACGGCTGCATCCTCGTGCGCAGCGACCTGGAGCGCCTGCGCCTCGCCCTGGCCACGCCGCCGGGCTGGGAATGCCAGGGCAGCGGCGTCGCCTCCGTCCGCGTACCGGTGACCGCCATGGCCGAGCACCTGCCCGGCATCACGACCGGCGACGTCGCCCGGCTGATCGCCGGGCGTGTCCTGGATGGTCAGGGTCCGGCCGAGGAGGAGGTCATTGCCGACGGCCGTCTCGACGGCGACGACGCCTTTGCCGCGGCCCGGGAGCGTTTTCGCAGCGACGCGTGGACCTTCGAGCGCACCGGGGACTTCACCCTGAAGTTGCCGTGCCCGTCCGGACTGTTGAATCTGGGCATCACCCAGGGCCGCATCCGCCGCGCGGTGCTGCACAACAGCGCCGGGCTCACGGACCTGCCGGCGCTGCAAGGCTGCCCCATGACTATCTCCGAGGACCGGCTGCTTTCGCTGGTCCACCCCATGTGACCCGCCAATACTGGCTTGAGACAAAAGGATTCCCGAGATGACAAAGGTCTTGCTTCTGACTGGTTCGCCGCGTCCGCACGGCAGTTCCTCCTCCCTGGCTGAATTCGTTCTTGACGGCATGCGCGAAGCGGGCGACATCACGGTTGAACGGGTGGACACCGCCCGGCTGGAGAACAAGCACCGTGGCTGTTCATCGTGCTATGGCTGCCAGCCGGCCAAATTCCGCTGCATGATTCATGACGCGACCGCCCGCCTGATCAACCGGGTGCATGAGTTCGATGTCCTGGTGCTGGCCACGCCGGTCTACTTTTTCAACGTCTCGGCCCAGCTCAAGGCCTGCACCGACCGCTTCATGGCGCTGTGTTCCTACGACGAGCAGGGCAACGTCGTGTCGCCGCTGCAAAAAATCCGCCTGGCGGCGGTCGTGACCTCGGAAGGCGACGCCGCGACCAGCGGCCTGTCCATCGTGGAACTGTGGCTGAAGCAACTGGCCGACTTCATCGGCGCGGCGCCCATTCCCATCCTGCACCAGGGCCATTGCGGCCGTGACGCCAGCCCCACCCTGCGCGACGCCGGCCTGCGGACCCGCGCCATGGCCTTCGGACGCGACCTGCTCGCTTGACGCGGACACATGAATTTCCGTGTTTTAAACCACGGATGGACACGGATAAACACGGATCTTATTGATAGAGCCGGACTTCCATGGCCTTCGGACGCGACCTGCTCGCTTGACGCGGGCCGATGGATTTCCGTGTTTTGAACCACGGATGAACACAGATGGACACGGATGGACACGGATGGACACGGATAAACACGGATCTTATTGATAGAGCCGGACTTCCATGGCGCAGCCGCCAGAGGTCGCAGCGGCCTTTCCCAGACCGGCGCTATTTGGCCAGGGCGTCAAGCATTTGTTGGCGCCAGGCGTTGAGTGCGGCCTGGCTTTCAGCCTGATGCAGCTCCAGGAGGGTCTTATCCTGAATGAGCTGGTGGTTCGGCGTCTTCTGCTCCAGCAGATGGATCATGGCGACGTCTTCCAGGCCTTCGACCAGCGCCATCAGGCGCTTGGTGGGGATGATGTTCTTGCGCGGGTGCCAGTAGGTCAGTCCGTCAAACAGCTGGGCTTCGGGGTCGGCCTGGTCAAAGAAGCCGTCGGGGGTGACCTGCACCATCTTGCCATGGCGCTCCACGCGCTTGCCGGTAATGCTGGACATGGCCCAGTAAGCCAGGCCGCGCACCCCGCACAGGCGGGCGTTGAGCGGCGCCAGCCGGTAGTACGACAGCAGCGGGCAGGTCTGGGCGCTCATCGAGCAGCGGTAAATCCAAGGGTGCAAGTCGGGGTGGCGTTGCAGCCAGGCGGACATCCGCCGGGCACGCTCCTGGTCGCGCGGCCACAGGTGCGAATTGAACAGGATCGGCGTTTTGATGTACTGCATGACTTCGTCAAGCTGCTCCTCCGTGCAACCTTCGGGCGGCGGAACCGTGATCAGCGTGCACATCCAGCGCACCCGCGGGGCCACGGCCCGGGCCTGCTCGTGGAAGGGCAGGTACTTCGGCAGCGCCGCAGCCCGGAATTCATCGCCCATTCCCGAGAAGATGAACTGGTCGTAGGTGAAGCCCAGGTCGATCAGGTGCTCGCTCATGAGCTTGACCCACTCCGGATTGCGGCAGATGTTCCAGGCAAAAAGCACATTCATCCGGCGCGACACGGCCAGACGGAGAAAGTCGTCGTTGGCGGTGATGTTGGCCGGATCGAAGTACGCCTCGCCTGGAGCTGTCGGGGCGCCGGCCGGGGCGCGGTTGCGCAAGGTGCCATTGGCCGGCTTGCCCACGTCATAACGGTGACGGTCGGTCGATACCCAGCTGATGTGGTGGCGATGCAGGAATTCCAGGCTGGGGATTTCGCTCTGGCAGGGCGTCATGCCGCCATGCCAGATGAATGTATCCAAGGGCCATTCGTGCGTCGGCGGCAAGGTGAACGGCAGGATTTCGACCGTGACCGGAATGACTGGCCAGAGCTCCCTCGGCACGGCCAGGGGGTCCAGCGGCTTGACCGTGATCGTGGTGGTGTACCGCCCCGGTGCCATGTCGCGCGAATGCAGGGCCAGCCAGAACCGGCGGGACTGCCCGGGGAGCACGGTGAATGCGTCGGCGTCATTCTCAATGAGCGGGTCCGTGACCAGCTGCCGCGCGTTGTTGCGCACGAACGGCGCCTGGTAGACCACCAGGTTGGCGCGGTTGACGCGGCTGCCATCCTCGCCGTACAGGTCGGCGACGGCCAGGCGCCAGTCCATCCCGCCGCCCGGCAGCACGCCCGCGATGGCCAGCGCCCGGAACTCCCATTCGTTGCCGCCCTGGCGGAAATGCAGCCCAGCGGGCCGGTCCGTTGCCGGCAGGTCGCCGGCAGCGCCATTTTCCCAGGGGGACACTTCCCAGACCAGCAGGCGCCGCGCGTCCAGCCACTGCTTGAAGCCGTTGACTTCAGCGGCGACCCGATCGCAGTCGGCCCGTTCGAGGACGCGTCCTTCGGCCACGGCGGCGGCCTGACGCTCCTGGAAACCCTGCAGGACGCCGCGCAGCCGTTCGACATTGCGGCGCAGCCCTTCGGCCGCCGCGGGATTGACCGCCTCCCAGGAGAGCAGGTCACCATCCACCAGCCGGAGCAGTCGCAGGAGCTCGGCCGGCGCGACCGGCGGCGGCTGAAAGCCGGGCTTGATGCCGGCGCGCCAGACGACTTCGCCGTTGACGGCGGCCTGGAGGGCGATTTGAATGGTCTCGGCATCGGCCGGGATGACGGCGGTCACGGTCGTGGTCTTTCCCGGGGCCAGTTCCACGGTTTCCCGCAGCGCCGGCGGTCGCGGGCCGGCCGCGGTGACGGCGGCCGCCGTCACCTGCGCGGTCGCGGCGGCGGCGCCGGGATTGGCGATGGTGAGCACGGCCCGGTTGCCGCCCGGCCGGAAATCATCGGCGACGAGCTGCATCTGGAGGCCGCTCCCCGCCTGCAGGGAGCCGCGGAATTCCAGCCGTGCCAGGAATGACCTGGCGCCGAAGGGCCCGGAAAGGCAGGCCGGATACGAGCTGACTTCGCTCACCGGGTAGCGTTCCCGGCAGACCCGGACGCCCCAGGTCTCGCCTGGAAAGGGCGGATGGCAGCCCAGGTCGGCAAAGGGGACCGCGAACTCCAGGGTCCAGCGCCCGTCATGGCGCCGGCCCTTGGCGACGGCCTGGCGCGCATTGAGGAAGCGCTTGTCGCCATTGCGCGCATCATAGATGCCGCCGATCATGTTGGCGACCAGATGGAACGTGCTTTCCGGTGAGTCGGCCGTGTCGAGCACGAGCTCCAGGCAGTCGTTGCTGTAGATCGGCTGGTCATGCTGGTCGAGGTCGACCCGCAGCTGGTCGATTTCCGGCTCCTCGAAGTCGCAGCCGAAGTAGATGTTCTTCTGGTCATAGAGAATCCGCACCTGGCTGGCGGCCTTGGGCGGCTGGCCTTTGCGGGTGAGCATGGGCGGCACCGGGGGCGCCTGCTGCCAGAACGGCTCGTCCGGAACACCGTCCAGAACGACGGGCTCGGCAGCATAAAAGGCGGTCAGGACGGTCTCTCCGGTGTACAGTTGCCGGTCCAGCACGACTTCCGGCAGCGGGACCGGCGCGTACTCACCGGCGGCCAATGCGGCCGGAACCGGCGCCGGCGCGGGCTCGGCGGACAGGTCCGCGCGCACTTCCGCGGCCGCGAGGGCGCGGTTCAGGATCAGAATCTCGTCCACCATGCCATGGCAGTCATGCCCGAAGTACGGCGACCCGAAGACCAGTTCGGCCGGCTGGTCCGCACCGCGGAAGTAGGCGTCCTCGCCGGAGAGTTCGCCGTCCAGGAACAGCCGGCGCTGGCCGTCTTTTTCCCAGGTGATGACGACATGCACCCACTGGTCGGTCTGCCAGGACGACACGTCGGCCGCGAATTTGTATTGCCGCCAGGATTTGAAGTTATGGAATTCCAGGTCACGGCTTTTTTCGGTCTTGCAGATCATCAATGCGCCCGGCCGTGCCTCGGTCGTGCCGCGCTTCTCCAGGTCATAGACGGTGGCGAACAGCCGGGCGAAGAAGTTTTTGGACGCGGGCCAGGCGGCGGGCCGGAACCAGAAGCGGAGGGTGCCCTGGTCCAGGTCGATATTGCCAGCCGCCGGCCAGGCGACGAAGGCGCCACGGGCAGTGAGGTCGAGCCCCTGGCCATGACGGCCGGCGCCGGCATTGACCTCGGCATACGCCGAGGCCGTGGCTGCGCCGCCGCCACGCGCCGTCGTGGCTTCCAGCCCGTCGTTGAAGTTGGCCTCAAACAAAACCGCGTCGGCCGCCATCGCCAGGGATGTGGCCAGCGCCGCCAGCGACAAGGTCATCATTCGCATCATCATGGTCGTTCGCATCGGCTGGGTCATTGGCGTCGTCGGCATGGTCGGTAATCCTGGTTCGAGGTTCTGATTGGCTTTTTTGGGGGAGAGGCAGTTAACCGGCCGGCCCTCAGACCGCCGGCCGTTTGGCCTGGCAGCTCAGCCCAGAGTGCGTTCCAGCAGGAGGACGGAACGGGGCGGGGCCTGGATGATTTGGCCGGCAGGCACGGCCGAGCCTTCTTCCAGGTCGCGCCGGTCGTCCAGCACCCGGAAATGCCAGGCCGCGGCCGGCGGCCCGGCGTTCAAGGCGATGTCGACGGCTTCGGCGCCGCGATTGACCAGCAGCACGGCTTGGGCGCTGCCGTCCGTCGCCGCGGCGGCGTAGATGTCGCCGGCGCCGGCAACCGTGCAGGGGGCATCGCCGCCCAGGCGATACAGCGCGTCGAACGCCTTGAACGCATAGTACGTCTTGGTCACTTTCAGGCTGGGGAAGTAGTACAGGCCGCAGTAGCGCCGGCTCGGCAAGGCGTCGTAGTACATGGCCAGGTCAATGGGCGAGCGCTGCATCAGACAGAAGGCGGCGGCCACGAAGGCCGCCCCGGGCATGGCCTTCATGGAATCAAACGCCTCCGGCGTGCCGTCCATGTAATTCCACTCGTTGAAGATGTTTTCGGCGCCGGCCAGGCCATATTCGCGCAGCTTCCGGTCGACGTATTCGGCGTGGATGATGATCTCGGCCGGGTCGCTGCGCAGCTATCTCGACCAGAAGAAGGTGCGGCTCATCGGCCCAAACTGCCCGG
>CAYOUR010000070.1:0-18417 GCA_964407145.1 uncultured Lentisphaeraceae bacterium
CGTCTTCGGAGTAGATGACTCCGCTGGGGTTGTTCGGGGAATTGATGATGACGGCCCGGGTTTTTTCGGTGATGGCCTGTTCGATGCCGTCGAGGTCCAGATGGAAGCCGTTGGGGTTGGAGGGCACGGGGCGCAGGACGCCGCCGAAGTTGCCGGCGTAAAAGCCGTACTCGACAAAGTAGGGTGCCGGGCAGATGACTTCTTCGCCCGGGGTCAGGACGGCGCGGAAAAAGGCGTTGATGCCGCCGGCGGCGCCGCAGGTCATGATGACGTGGGCGGCTTGGAGAGGGGCCTGCTGTTCGCGGCTCAGGTGAGCTGCCAGTCCGGCGCGGACGTCCGGGTAGCCGGCGTTCGGCATGTAGCCCAGGCCGGCCGGGCGCGCCACCTGTGAGGTCAGTTCCCGCATGGCGTCGACCACGGCCGGCGGGGGGGTCAGGTCGGGGTTTCCCAGGCTGAAGTCGCACACCTGGTCTTCGCCGTAGCGTTTTTTGAGTTCGATGCCGGCTTCGAACATGCGGCGGATCCAGGACGAGCTGGTCTGGAATTTCTCGATTTGCGGTGAAACCAACTGCATAGGGCATTCTCCGGGGGGGGGCGACCATGTCGGACCGGGAATCTGGCAGCGTCTGCCGGTTCATGTTGGCGCCGTGGTTGCATTCGGCTGATGGGCAGCCGACAATATACACCCGGCGGGGTGGTGCTGCCAGTCAGGGTAGCAGGAAAGCCTCCTGGCATTCCGGTCTGGCGAGGAGCGTCTCGTTATGCTCGCGTCCGCCAGGGGCGTTGGCGCTGAGGAAGACCGGCGGGGCGTGGCCTTGGCGCTGCAGGAGTTCGACGGTGAGGGCGGACAGGCTGTGCATGATGAACGAACCGGCCATGGTGGAGACCGGCCCCATGGCGCAGGCGCCGACCTGGATGGCCGCGTCGCCGCAGGGGACGTGGTTGTCAATGAGCAGAATCCGGTCGGACAAAGCCCAGAGATTGGCCAGGCGCGAATGGTTGCCGGGCTGCTGTCGGTACTGCGAAGAGGCAATGGCGATGACCCCGACGCCGCGTTCCAAGGCCGTTTCCGCCACCGCCACGGGAGCGGCGTTCTTGCCGGAGGTCGAGGCCACCACCAGGACATCGTCGGCCGCCAGCCGGGAGCAGGAGACGATGGCGCGGCCGAGTTCCTCGTTGTGTTCGGCGGCGGTGCTGAGCAGTCCCGGCGTGCTGGATATGGTCATGCCCGGACCCCAGAGCGGCCGCCAGAAGGCCGGCGCCCCGGCCCGGTAGAACACGTCTTCGGCCAGGATGGCAGAGTGGGTGCAGCCGAAGACATAGATGCCGCGGCCGCGGCTGTACGCCTGCGCGAGCAGGGCGGCTGCCCGGGCCAGGGAGTCCGCTTCCCGCTCCGCGATCGTGTTGAGGACGGCGGTCGCCCGCTCGAGATAGTCCTGGACCAGTGTGTGCATGGTCGTGCCTGTTTTTTGGGGGAGAGGGGGCGGTCAGCCGTTGACCAGGCCGGCGTAGTGCGGGGAGTCGGCGAGGATGCCGCCGCTGTGGCGGAAGAAGTCTTCGGACAGTTCAAAGCAGCCGTTGCGGACGGTTGTCCAGGGGGCTCCGGCCTGCGGGTGGTAGCTTTGCATCGCTTCCCAGTTGCGGTAGTTCTGGTGTCCGTTGGTCTCCACCACGCCGACCTTCAGGCCGGGCAGCGGCGCGATGCGGGCGGCGAAGGACTTGTTCCAGTCAACCTGGATGGGGCCGACGGTCAGGTCGGCGCAGAACATGGGGATGGCGGCCTGATGGGCGAGGGCGGCGATCTTCAAGGTCATGCTCAAGGTTTTGGCGATCGGTTTGAGGGCGATGGCGCCGTAGCCGAGGCTGATGCGTTCCCGCACGTCATGGTCGCAGTGGGCGCTTTCATCGGCGGCGATGCGGACGCCGAGGTCGCTGACGTCGACGCGGTATTCCTCCGGGAAGGGCTCTTCCACGATCATGATCTGGTCCAGCATGCCGATTCTGGCGCAGTGGTCGAGCAGGCGTTGCAGCCGTTCCTTGCTGTCATAGCGGCCGTTGGCGTCGAAGTAATACGGGATTTTGCCAGTGGACGTGTACGGCGTTTCGCGGTGGCCGATGGCGCGGTGGATCGCCTCGACCCGGGCCATGTCCCAGGCCAGCATTTTTTCGCGGTCGCCGTCGCCGTCGGGGTCTGAGCCGATTTTGACTTTCATGAAGAAGAATCCGTCGTCGACATGGCGGACGATTTCCTCCATGGGGATGGCATAGGCCATGAGGGGGATGCATCCGACCTGTTGATGGCGGTGGCTGAGCATGCCTCGGTATTCGGGCGGGAGCATGTCGTCAAAGGAGGAGAAGTCGTTTTCGCGGGCGTAGAGGAGCCAGGCGGCGGCATCGACTCCGACGAGGGCGTTGAGGGCGAAGGTCATGCGCAGGTCGTGCTTGCCGGTGATGGCCTTGCCGTATTCCCAGGTCATGGGCAGCAGTTGGTCGAGCAGGTCGAAAGGCGTATCGAAGGTCATTCCGCGGGCTTGGCGCAGGGCGAATTCGGTCATGGCGAACATCAGGCTGTTGCCGGCGGCCTCGGCGTGTCCGACGAAGACGTCGGCGTCGGACCACAGGACGCTTTGGGTGTTCAGGCCGATGGCGCGCTGGCCGGTCGTTGCTTTGAGCAGGGCGACGCTTTGCCAGATTTCCGACATGTAGCCGCCCTTGAAGCCGAAGGGTCGGCGCAGCGGCTCGCGTTCGAAATTGGCGTCGACGGAGGCGATGGTGATGCTCATGGTGTTGTTTCCCGGTGCAGAGGGTGATGGCGGGGCCAGGGGGTGCGGGCGGCGTCCGTCTGGGGGGGCGCGGGGCTCAGGCCAGGCGTTCGGCCAGGGCGTCCAGGGCGGCCCGCATCAGCGTCAGGCAATGGCCATGGTTGGCGGCGTCCGTGCTGCGCGGCTCGAAGATGTCCCGTTCGGAATGGATGACGCTCATCAGGGTGCGGGTTTTGCCGACGGCCGAGGGGTATTTCTTTTCCAGGAGTTCCTGTTGTTGGCTGGTCATGCAGAGGATCAGGCTGGCGCTCTTGATCATGAACAGTTGCAGGGCCTCGGTGCCGATGCGCAGCGGCTCCAGGCCGAGGGCTTCCAGGGCTTCCCGGGCGCCGTTGCAGACCGTTTCCTGGCGTTGCGCGGAAAAACCGGCGGAAGTCACCTCGAAGTCGGTGGCCCCGAGTTCTTCCAGGCGGTGTTTCAGGTAGGCCGCCGCCATTGGGCTGCAGCTGCGGTTGTTTTTGCAGACGAACAGGATTCTGATCATGGCCTTTTCTCCTGTGCGGCGAAGAAGGCGATGGTGTCGGCCAGGCCGCGGTCAAAGTCGGCGCCGGGGTGGAATCCGGCGGTTGTGAGCCGGTCAATGGCGGCGGAAGAGTGCTTGACGTCGCCGGCTCGTTCCGGCAGGTGCATGATTTCCGAGTGTGAGCCGGTCAGTTCGACGATGCGTCGGGCCAGGTCGTTGATGGTGATTCGGCCGCCGTAGGCGACGTTGAACACGCCGGTGGCCTTCGAGTCGAGGGCGAAGAAGGCGTTGGCGGCCACCACGTCTTTGACGTAGATGAAGTCGCGGGTCTGTTCGCCGTCGCCGAAGATGGTGATGGGTTCCTGGCGCAGGGCTCGGGAGACGAAGATCGGTACGGCCGCGGCGTACTGGCTTTTCGGGTCCTGGCGGGGGCCGAAGACATTGAAGTAGCGCAGGCAGGCCGTGTCCAGCCGGCCTTCGCGCGTGTAGATGCCGCAGTAGTATTCGCCGGACAGCTTGGTTTCCGCGTAGGGGCTTTTCGGCTCCGGCAGCATGGATTCGCGCTTGGGCACGACCGGATTGTCGCCATAGACGGCCGCGGAGGTGCTCAGGCAGAGTTTTCGGACGCCGGCCCGGGCCGCGGCTTCCAGCACTTTCAGGGTGCCGATGGTGTTGATTTCCACGCATTCGATCGGCTGGTCCATGGATTCAGGCACGCTGATCATGGCGGCCAGGTGGAAGACCAGATCGACCCCGGCCATGGCGCGCGCCAGGATCGTGTCATCCAGGATCGAGCCTTCGATGAATTCCACGTCGAAGTCGCGCAGGTTGTGGCGATGGCCGCTGCGCAGGTTGTCGAGGACGCGGACGTCGGCCTTGCCTTGGAAATATTCGACCAGGTGACTGCCGATGAATCCGGCTCCGCCGGTGACGAGGACGCGCATGATGCTGTTACTCCAGGGGTAATGGGGACGACAAAGGCGTCCCGGCGCCGGGCTGGCGCCGGGGTTGCTGATGGGGACGGGCCGGACGGCGGGCCTATTCCATGGCGAATACGGCCGGCTGGTCAAACCAGGCAGTCTGCCCGGGGCCGAGCCGGTCGCTCATCAGGATGACCAGTTCATTGACTCCGGCCGGCACTTCGGCGACGCCGACGCCACGGCGCCAGCCGTGGTCATCGGCGTCTTGTTCGTAGCTGATGAAGACGTCCTGGTCCGGCACCTGCCACGTGCCGTTATGAGCCCAGCGGACGCGGACGACCGGGTTGTTGCCGGCCTGACACCAGGTTTCCACGGCATACCAGCGGCCGGTTTCAACCGGGACCTTGACGATGAAGCAGCTGTTGCCGGTGGCTTCGGCGCGGGCGGAGAAGTTGTCCCCGCGGCCCTTGGCGCGGTCGAGTCCGAACGAGCCGGTGTTTTCCTTCAGCTGCCAGAAGCTCCAGCCGGTCGGCAGGTTTCCGGCGACCCAGTCGCTGGCGGGCGCGGGCAGTTCGGCGCCGGTCTGGGGGGTGCATTCCGGGTTGGAGACCAGGTTGGTCAGGGTGCCGGCCTGGCGGCCGTCGGCGAGCCATTGGCGGGCGGCGCCCTGCGGGTCGCGCAGCAGGGCCAGGGTCCGGTTGAATCCCGGCAGGATGTCGTCCCAGGTCTGGTTGTCCTGGTTGTTCCTGGTCACGTCCCATTTGATCCAGTCGTATTTTTCGCCGTACACCCAGCAGTATTCGTCGGCGGTGCGGATGGCCTGGTTGAAGTTGGCCTGGAGGCGTTTGAGGCGGGAGCCGTCCAGTTCCGGGAAATACCACCTGGAGGTTGGTTCCGTGCGGTACATGTCGAGGTACAATCCGAAGCCGACTTGGACCTGGTTGCGGTATTTGGCCTGGTTTTCGGGGGCGACGAGGCGCAGGGCGGTGCGGCTGATCTGCAGGGCTGACTTGTAGAAGTCGTAGGTTTCGAAGCGGTGCCGGTAGGCGTTTTCGGTGGCGTCGACCAGGACGGCGTCGGGTGGCAGGGTGTCGAGCAGTCCGTTGACAAAGGGCACCCAGAGGTTGCCGGAGGCGGCGACATTGGCGGCGGGGTCGCCATCACGCAGGTACAGCTGTGGGTTCATGCTGAGGAGCCAGAAGGACAGGAAGACGGCATCGGGGAATTCAGCGCCCATGGCGCGCATCATCTGGGCGCCGCGCTGGCGGGCGAGGGCGGCGGTTTTGTGGTAGTCGCCGTCTTCCGGGAGCAGGGTGTACTGCTGGGTTTTGGGATAGTCTTCGGGGTCCATCAGAAGGCCTTTGCTGCCGGATTGTTTGGCCAGCCAGGCGATGACGGCGAAGTTGTGTTCGGCGTTGGCCCAGGCGGCGTCGTCATTCCAGTCCAGTCGCCGATGGGGCGCCCAGTACGAGGTGATGAGGTTATGGCGCAGTTTGCCGCCGCAGATGACTTTCAGGCGTTCCAGGTCTTCGGCCAGCCATTGGCGGTTCCAGGGCTGGTCGGTATAGGCGGCGCTGAACCGGCGGGCCTTGCCGCCGGGTTCGCGGATATTCAAGGTGATGGAGATGCCGTCCAAGGGCAGCGCTTCCAGTTTTTCCAGGTTCCGGTGCAGGTCTTCCGGTGTGACCCGCAGCAGATCCCAGCTGTGGCCGATCAGTTTCTTGTGTCCCGGGTCGGCGGCTGCGGGCGGGGCGTTGTCGGGTCGGCCTGGCGTCGGCGCGGCCGGGCGGAGGACGTTGCAGCTGGTGGTCAGAAGAAGGCCGCTGAACATGGCCAGTTGCAGGGCGGTGCGGAAGGTCATCATGATTCCCTTTGGTTGTGTTGGGGCAATGGCGGCGACCTTGGAAGGGCGTTTGCGGCGCGGTGCCGCGAACGGCCCTGAAGGCGCGCGGTGCTTAGAAGTCGAGATTGCGGAGGTCGGCGACATAGGGCCGGAGCACTCCGGAGACGTTGGAGTTGAAGAAGGCGAACTGGCCATCGGGGGAGAGGAACGGATGGCTGTGTTCGATGCCATAGCTGGGGCCTTTGTTGCTGGTCTGGCAGTCCCCGAGCAGGGTCCAGTCGGTGGCGGCGGGGATTTCGCCGCGGTTGAAGTCGCCGAGGCGGACCAGGTACAGGCGGCTGAGTTGTCCTTCCGGGTTCATGGCGTCGACGATGAGGCGGCGGCCATCGTTGTCAGTGGCGAAATGGCCAAACCAGTTGTCCGGGGCGTTGGTGCACAGCGGCAGGCGGTGCATGCCGGGGGTGTTGACGCCGAGGTGGTCGACGCGTTCCATCGGCTGGGCCGCGAACAGATAGACGCCGATGTCGGGGACCGGGTTCTGGAACGGGCAGGGGACGTGGTTGATGAAGTAGGGTTCGGCCCATTGCTTGCATTGGCCGATGATCCAGTTGGAACGGCCGACCCAGCATTGGTGTCCGAGCTCCATTTCGTTGGCCGAACGTCCGAAGGGCAGGTCGCGCAGGTGGGTGCCGTCATCGCAGAGCACGTGGACATCGGCGCCGGCGGCGCGGGGCATCAGGGAGACCGGCTGGCCGGCCTTGGCCTGGCGCTGGATGTCGTCAAGCAGCCGCTTGTTGTCATGGCAGTGGGCGTGATTCTGCTGCAGCATGATGTCATGCGACTCGACCAGGTCGGTCGAACGCGAATACTGCGGGTGCATGTTGGGGTATTCCGCGTTGCTGAAGCTGACGAAATAGTCGCCCCGGTCGAGGTTGAAGATGACCAGTGCGAAGGTCCAGCATTGGGTCATGGTGGAAAACAGGGCGATGCGGGTGGCGAGGCGTCGGCCGTCGCTGGAGATCGTGGACAGGGAGTAGACATCGCTGAGCAGAAGACCGGAGCCGGGGAGGCGTCCGGGGATGGCGGCGACGATGATGTCGTCGGTGCCGTCGAGGTTTCGCCGCCGCAGTTCGACCGGTGCCCCCGGGCCGTGCAGGCGGGAGTTGGTGACGATGTAGTAGAAGAATTTGCCGTCCGGGCTGATGGCCGGGCAGGTGACATGGGGCGATTCGGTCATCGGGTGGAGGGAGTAGTTGTCCTCCAGGTCGCATCGGTAGTAGACGTGCTTGGCCGGGTCATGGCCGCCATGGGGCGTGCTGCCGGAATGGACGATGACGTGTTTGGAGTCCGGCGAGAAGACCTGCGCTTCCATATAGATGTGGCAGAGGTTTTCGCCGTCGCAGCCGCCGATTTCAAAGATTGGCACTTCGTGGTGTGCGCTGAGTGTTTGGGCGCTTTTCAACATGCTGACCGCCTTGAAGCCTCGGGCATGGTGGTGAAAAGGCCGCGCTGCCGCGGCCGGAAAGGAATGCCTGGCAAAGTACTGTATCAGCCTCCCGGGATTTTGCAATCCGGGAAGGCGTTATGGACGTGGGGAGAAACGGCGGGGCGGCCTCTGAACGGGCAACGCCAATTATGCGGGAAACGCGGAAAAGAACCACCGATGGAAGCCGAAAATGGGAAAGAACCACAGATGGACACAGATGGACACAGATGGACACAGATGGACACGGATTCTTATTTTTAAGGAAGGAATGCATCAGATCATGAAATCAGTTTCGGAAGGCCTGGATGAAGGCAGCGATGGGAATGCCCAGGTTGGGGTAGGAGTTGTAGGGGTGTGGGTTGCCGGTCTGGACCTTCAGGGTCGCCTCGCCGGGGCATTTGTCGTAGGGGATGGTGATGTTGTTTCTGGGCAGGAAGTTGTAGCCGTGTTCGTTGTCGATCGCGAGGGCGGTGTCGACCAGGTGGAAGCCGTCCTGTTCACGTCCGTCAAACTGTGTGATGAGGTGGTTGCGGAAATTCCACATGGCGGCGTTTTGCCTCAGGGTGAAGGCGCCGGCGGCATTGTCGAGCGAGCCGCAGGTCGAGCAAGGCGTGCAGATGGCGAAGTGTCCGTCGGGTCGCGCTTCGAGGTACGATTCTTTCATGGTGGTGATCTGTCGTGTCCAGGTGCTGTAGTCGGCGTGGAGATGATTGCAGAAGTCATTCAGTCCGAGCATGACGAAGAGGAACTGCGGCGCTTCCAGATTCCACATGTCGAGGTACTTGGGGTAGTCGAAGCGCCAGTTGAAGTCGTCCTGGCGGCGCGGGGTCCAGTCGTTTCCGTCAAAGAACAGGAAGGTGCTTTGGGCGTGGTCGAACTGGAGGTCCCCCGGTTGCGGGTTGAGCAGGGCGCCGGTGGTTTCGTCAAAGCGTGGCAGGCAGTCGTCGAAGCGTCCGCAGGAATAGTTGGGTTCGAAGGCGTTGCCGGCGGTTTTCCGGAAGCATTTCCAGGCGGTGGCCCAGAATTCGCGTACGCCCCAGTAGCGGCAGTCTCCCTCAGGCTGCATCCAGCCATGGTAGGACGCCTGTGGCCGGACGGGGATGGTGAAGTACGATTCCAGGCGCCAGCCGCCGCGGCCTTCGTCGTACTGGTTGTCACCGCATTTGCGGAGGCCGATCAGGCTGAGTCCGGGCACGTATCCGGATTTGAGCAGGGCGTCGCGGAAGAATCCGCCGTGGGTGTAGCTGTCGCCGATGATTTGGGCCGTGACTCGGCCGGTGTCCCTGCCCTTGACGCCGACGCGGATGGTGGAGGACAAGGTCTTGACCGTGCGGAATTCATCGCCGTTGACCAGTTCGGCGGCGAGGGTGCTGCCATCGACCGGGTTGTTGATGGAGGCGACGTGGCTGAGCCGGCGCAGGAAGGGCTGGTTGCGGCTGAGGGAGAAGCGGACGAAGTCCTGGTGTGGCCGCCAGCGTTTGATGAACGGCTGCACAAAGACGTCGTTCTGGGTTTCGGAAAGCATGTACAGAGTGGACGGCAGGCAGATGTCATTGACAAAGGGGCGCCGGTCGGGGGCGAGGGCTGGTTCATCGTTGTTCTGAATGGGCTCTTCCCGGTTCGGGGCGGGTTGCGGCGCCGCGCTGACGACCAGCTGTCGCAACTGTTTTCCCGGAACGGACAGGCGGGCAGAGGCGGCATCTTCGGGCACGGGCATGGGATGGATAGGTTCATAGCAGGTGAGGAACTGTTTGTCCCGGTCGGAGAACGAGGTCAGGCGATGACCGTGGCTGGAGGCCAGGAAGGAACGGGGCGAGGCGTCCTGGATGTCCATGAAGCCGCTGACGCAGTCGGCCTTGTTGGCCTTGAGCCGGTTGGCGTACAGGTCATGTCCGATGATGACGTCATGGTCGGGGGCGTCGAAGCGGTTGATTTCGGCCAATGCCGGCGGCGGTTCCGGCTGGTCGCCGGCGCCGGCGCCGACAGCCAGAAGGCACGTGAAGGGGGTGGCAAAAGCCGCCGTCGAAACCATGGCCCATAGGCAGGTTTTCATGGTGCGGAGTCTCCGGGGAAGTGGACAGTGGACAGTGGACGCCAGTGGACGTTAGTGGACGTCAGTCGACGATGGACAGTGGGATGGTGGACGACGGACTGCTGGCCGGTGGTGCGGGCGGTTTCGAGGTGGTGGCAGTCATGTCATGTCACGTCACGTCACGTCACGTCATGTCATGTTACGTCAGGACGTTGCATGGCACGGGTTCCGGGCAGGTCGTCCGATGGAAGGTGACATCCGGATAGCCGAAGAGGATGACGCCGCCAACGCGATAGCCTTTGGGCAGCGCCAGCGGTCGACGCAGGTGCCGGAAAAAGCGGAAAGCGAAAAGCGCGAAGCCGCACCAGAGGGTGCCGAGCCCGAAAGTCTGCGCGTACAGCTCGAATTGGGCCAGTGCGATAGTGGGGTCGAAATCGGCGCAGGGCGCGTTTTTCGGCGTGGCTATCACGATCATGTGCGGCGCCTGTCGGAAGATGACGTCTTCGCCGTCAAGGATGTCGCTGAGAACGCGGTTGAGCTTGCGGTTGATCAGTTGGGGAAGGCGTGTTTTGACCAGGAATCGGAGCAGGCGCAGGGTCGGGTTGCGGAGGCGGTCCATGGCGGCGGAGCCATTGACCAGCACGGCGTGGAGACGATGGTCGTTGCATCCGGTCGGGCTCCAGGCCAGAGCGGCCGGCAGCTGGGCCAGAATGTCCGGACCGACCGGTGTCGGCCGGAAGCGCCTGATGCTGCGGCGCTGGCGCAGGAGGTTGAGCATGTGGTCGGGGGTCGGCAGCGGACCGTTCGGGGCGCAATCGGCCGCGGTCTTGCCGTTGTGGCTGAGGGCGCCGGTCGGACAGACCGCGAGGCAGTGCTGGCATTTGATGCAGAAATCCTCGCCGGTGGCCGTCATGGCCGGAAGTCCGTCGCGCATCTCGATGATTTCCGTTGTGCAGACGCGGAGGCATTGGCCGCAGCGCGTGCAAGTTTCCTGGTTGACGGCAATCATGGCGGTTCCTGTTGACATGGTGTTGGCAAGAGCAGGGTAGAGGGGCGTCGCCGCTGGTTGTCGGCGGAGTCAGCGTGGCGTCGTTGTCGCCCCGGTGACAATTCTTTGCTGGATTGTTTTGTTGTGTAAAGGCGGGCGCGTCAGTTCATGTTTGCGGCATGGCATGGCACGGTACGTGTGTGTCACGGTTTTGTGGCGCCATTGAATTTCGGGGCGGCGCCTGATGCGTATTGGTCCATTCTTCGGCAGGGTGGGTTTTCCAGCAGTTGGCGGATGTCAGCCAGGACGGCATCGACCGGTCGGTTGGTGTTGAGTTCATGGTCGGCGCCGGCTCGCAGGCGCGGTTCGACGGTCTTGACATGGCCCAGGATGCGTTCCCGGCTGCGGGGGGTCTGGCCGTAGGGATTGTCCGTCCGTTGGGCCAGGCGCTGGAGCAGCACGGCGGTGGGGGCGCTGAGCAGCACGACGAGGTCGAAGAAAGGATAGAACTGCTTTTGGTTGATGGCGGTACCGGCTACGACCAGGTGGCCGGTGTCATTTTTCTGCAGCAGGTCTGACAGGCGTGGTGCATTCCACATCCAGTCAAGTCGGTCCCAGGCGAAGTCACCGGCCGGCGGCGGGGTAGCCGGCCGGCCGGTTTTCAGGTCAACCCAGTGGCTCCATCCATCCAGGTCCATGTCAATGGCTTGGCATCCCGGGGCATTGAGCATCCTGACCAGGGTCGATTTTCCGGTTCCGGACATTCCCGTGAGAAGGATTCGAGTCATGGCTGGGGTTATGAGCTTGACGACGGTTTGGAGTTTGCCGCCCCGGCTTCGGCGCCGGAGACGGCTGCCAAGGCGTGCCCTGGCCGGCAGGGTGCCCCCGGGCGGAAGTGGTAAAAACCGTGACCCGCCCGTAGGGTTTGAGGACGAAGGACTTGGCGGATGTTGTCCTGCCTATAAATGTAACCGATTTATCGTCCAGGTCAATCCGCCAGAATGACAAACCCGGCTGGGTTCCGGAGGTCGGGAGTTATCGTGCGTGGTTTGGCGGTCGAATGAAAGACAGGTTCACGGAATGCCCGAAAATCACGGCGGCGTCCTTCGCTTTCGTGTCTTTGTGAGCGGATTTCTGGAGGGACTTGGCGCTCTGTCCGCGAGAGTCAAAGGCATGAACGCGGAGGCCGGCGTTGTTCCGGTCGACGTCTGTTGCCGAACCGCGCGGCGGGTGCTACATTATGGCCGTTAGCCTTCATCAACTTTATGATTCAGCCGGAGGAACATTCATGAAACGAGTGTGTTGCCTTGCCGCCGTGTTGCTTGGTGCCGTTAACGCCACCGCCCAGCTTGAATTGCCGGACCCCGGCTTTGAGCGGCAGCCTCCGCACCAGGGGCCGGTCCGGACCGGGAAAGGCAGCGCCAGCTGTTTCCTGGAAAAGGCGCCTAAATATGGCTTCTGGCAGAATCTGGGCATCACCGTCGAGCCGTTTGCGCTCTACCGGGCCACCATTTACATCCAGGGCCGCCGCACAGCCGGGCGTGGCAACACGATCATGGCCTACCACGAGACGGCCTTCGGGTGGGACTTTGTCCATGGCGTGCCGCTGCCGGAAAAGGCGGAAGACTGGACCCGTCAGGAGGTGGACTTCTGTGGGCCGACCGCCAAGGCGAGGCTCGCCCTGGTGGAAAACGGCGTCGGCCTGACCTGCCAGTACTACCTTGACGACCTGAGCATCACCCGCGTGCTGGGGCCGGCCGAACATATCGCCGCCCTGGAGGCGAAAAAGGACCGTTCGCTGGCAGAGACTTCGCTGCTGGCGTACTATTACCACTCCCAGGGCCGGCAGGCGGACTGGGACCGCCTGCTGGCCAAAGCCGGCCGCGCCGGGCAGGTCGTCATGCGCGGGCTTATGGCGCTGGAAGCGACGACGCCGGCCGAGGTCGGCCGGCAGCTGGAAGAGCTCCTCCTGCTGGACCCGCTGGACAGCCATCGCGGCGGTCGGCACCTGGTGCGGCAGCTGCTGTCCCGTCTGTCCGCGGACGAACAGGAGAGGGTCTGCCTGGAGGCCGTCGTGGCCGCGGGCGGCGGCCACGGCACGGCCGCCATTCTTGGCCTGGTGCCGTTGCCGGAGTTGGACGCGTCCCTGTCCCTGGTGCAGCGTGAGGCCGCATTGCTCCGGCGCCGTGCCGCGCTGGAACGCCTTCGCGCCGTTCCGTCCCGTCCCGACCTGGAGCGGGAGATCAGCCGCCGTGCCACGGCCCTGGCGGCCGCCGAGGCGGCGCTGGACGAGTACCGGAGCAGCCTGGGTTCCCGTCGCATCAGTCTGGACGGTCGGGCGCTGGGCGCCGGCACGCACGCCATTGTCCTGCCTTCCGACCCGAGTCCGTCGGAGCGCCATGCCGCGTCCGAGCTGGCGAGCCACCTGGAAATGATGTCCGGGCAGTCCCTGCCGATTGTGAGCGAGGCGGAATTAGGTGAGCGCCTGCCCTTGATCATTGGCCGCGGCGGCTTGTTGGCGCGGTACGGCTTTGAGGTGGATTATGTGCGCCTTGGCCGGGAGGGCATTCACCTCGAGTCGTCGGGCGGGGCGCTGGTGTTGGCCGGCAGCCGGATCAATGGCGTGCTGTACGCCGTCTACACCTTTCTGGAGGAATATCTCGGCTGCCGCTGGTTTGCGCAGGACTGCACGCATATTCCCCGGGAGGGCGACATCGCCCTGGCCCGGGTCAGGCACGTGTTCATCCCGGAGCTGGAACTGCGCGGCAACACGTATCCCGGCAGTCGCATGACGGAGTTTGCCGTCCGCAACAAGTTCAATGGCGACCAGGTCCGGTTGCCGTCGCCGGCCTGGGGTGAGAAGGTGTCGTATGCCGGGTTTGTCCATACGTTCAACAGCCTGGTCCCGCCCTCCAGGTATGCGGCCGAGCATCCGGAGTATTATTCCCTGATTGACGGTCAGCGTGTGCCGGAGGACACACAGCTCTGCCTGACTAACCCGGAGGTGCTGGAAATTGCCCTGGCGGCAGTCCGGGAGCGACTGCGTCGCAATCCGGAGGTGCGCATTGTCAGCGTGTCCCAGAATGACAATCGGCGTTACTGCCAGTGCGAGAAATGCATGGCCCTGGCCGAGCAGGAAGGCGGCCAGATCGGGCCGCTGCTGCATTTCGTCAACGCGATTGCCAACGCCATTGCCGACGAATTTCCGGACATCAGCGTCGACACGCTTGCCTACCAGTACACCCGCCAGCCGCCGAAGCATGTGCGGCCGGCCGCCAATGTCATCATCCGGCTTTGCTCGATTGAATGCTGTTTTTTGCATCCCTTGGAGACCTGCCCGAAGAACGCCGCGTTCGTCGAGGACATCAAGGGCTGGAGCGCGATCTGCCGGCGTCTGCACATCTGGGACTACACGGTCAACTACACCAACATCCTGCTGCCGTTTCCGAATTTCGAAGTCCTGCAGCCGAACATCGACTTCTTCATCCGGCACGGGGTGGTCGGGATTTTCGAGGAGTCGACCTCGGCCAATGGCAACCATTTGGAGCATCTGCGGACGTACGTGATGGCCAAGTGCCTGTGGGACCGGCGCCGCGACCCGCAACAGCTCATCCAGGAGTTCACGGACGCGTATTACGGCGCGGCCGGGCCGTATGTGCGCGAGTACCTCCAGCTGCTGCACCGCGTCGTCTGCCACGAGCGCGACATCCACATCGGCTGTTTCGCCGCCCCGGGCCGCTACCTCAACGAGCCGGAATTGCTCCGCGACAGCCTGGCGCTGTTCGACCGGGCCGAAGCCGCCGTCGCCGGCGACGAGGTGCTCAGTCGCCGCGTTGAAAACGCCCGTATCGGTCTGATGTACCTGCAGATCATCGGCGGCGGCAAAAAGCTGTTTGCCTATGAATCCGGCCAGTTGGTGCCGAAGCAAGGCGTCGACGCGGAGCTTGTCGAACGCTTCACGGCCGCAGTCCGCGGCGCCAAGGTCAACAAGGTCGCCAATGGCGAGCGCGGCAAAGTCGACAACTTCCTGAAAAGTCTGCCGACAGCGTCCCGGTCGGCGGCGGTCATCACCCTGGAAAATGATTTTCTGAGTTTGGACATCGTTCCGGCCATGGGCGGCCGCATCTGGCGTGGGACGGAGAAGCTGACCGGCAATCCGATCTTCTCGGTCTACGGCTCGGCCGAGTCGGGCTACGAGGCGTTTGAAGCCGGCTACGAGGATTACGGCAGCGCCGACTATCGCGGCGTGGGCTGGAATGAGGCCTACGCCGTTCAGGAGAAGAGCGCCACGGCCATCACCATGGCCGCCAAGCTGCGTGGCGGCCTGACCTTCACCCGGCGCATTGAGCTGCTGCCGAAGCGCCATGCTTTCCGGGTGACGTCTTCCCTGTCAGGCGCCTCCGTCAAGAAGGCGGTTTTTCGGACGCATCCGACGTTTTACACGCCGGATGCGACGCGCGTGTCGCTGCGCTGGCGGCGCGGCGACGGCAGCTGGGAAGAGTACCGGATTCCGCCGTCGGCCGTCGATGGCGAAGCGGCGCAGCTTTGGCTGCGTGGGGACAAGCTGCCGGCCGGGCAGTGGGCGATTGTCGACCCGGTGCTGAAACGCGCCCTGGTCAACACGTTTGATCCGGCCGAGGTGAGCGTCTGCTATGCCAATTGGAACAAGTCCCTGAACCGCTGCAATCCCGAGCAATGGAGTCGGGCGGTTGATGCTGACGCCACTTCCGGGCCGACCATCACCAACACGTATGAATTTCTGCCGGAAGGCAGGTACCCCTGGTAAGAGCCTCTGGCGTCGTTTGTTCCGGGTCGGGCGGCTCGGAGGATCTGGTGGGCGGCGGTGTCGGCCGGTCTGGGCGTCAGCCGGCCATTATGTTCGTGGGCGAGGACGAATGGGGCAGACTGTCGGTTTTCCTGGTTGGTGTCGGCGCCATCGGCGGATGACTCTTTCGGCCAAAGCTTTTCGGGCTGTGTCTGTCACTCGGTGACCGATTACGATTTGGCGTCATCGGTCACCCATTGATAATGACGGTCAAAGTGCGAAAGGTGGTGGTAAGCGCTCCCCTCGCTGCGTTCCCGGGTTTATCGGAGAAGCGGCCGGCTGCTGGTCTGCTGCGACTATGACGCGGCGCAGTTGTTCGAACTGAACCAGTCCCTGGCCGAGATGAACCAGCAGGTCAACAACCTGCAACGGCAGCTGATTCGGGAAAAGGCCAGTCTGCAGCAGACCTTGGCCCGGTTGCATGCGGCCAATGAAAAGCTGGCTGAGCTGAATGCGACCAAGGACCGATTCTTCTCCATCATCGGCCATGACCTGCGCAATCCGTTCAATGCGATTGTGGGATACAGCAGCCTTCTGGCCGAACAGGTCCGCGAGCAGGATTATGACGGTATCGGCGAGTATGCCGAAGTGATCGAGCAATCGGCGCAGCGGGCTTTAGCCCTGCTGCACAATCTGCTGGAATGGTCGCGCAGCCAGACCGGACGCCTGGCCTACGCGCCGGCCGACATCCCGGTGCGGAAGCTCCTGGACGACGGGGTCGCCCTGGCCCAGGACGCCGCCAGTCAGAAACACATTGCCCTTCGCTGCGACGCTCCGGCCGACGGGGTGCTGCATGGCGATGAAGCCATGCTGGCGACGGTGCTGCGCAATCTGCTCTCCAATGCGGTCAAATTCACCCGTTCTGGCGGTCATGTCACGGTTTCCGCCCGGGAGGACGAGCATGGCTGGACGGTTTCGGTGCGGGACGACGGTGTCGGCATCAGTCCCGAAGACCAGGCCCGGCTTTTCCGCCTGGATGAAAGTCACAGCACGACCGGCACGAACCAGGAGCAGGGAACGGGCCTCGGCCTGATTCTCTGCAAGGAATTCGTTGAAAAGCATGGTGGGCGGCTGTGGGTTGAAAGCGCCCCCGGACAGGGAAGCACGTTCTCCTTCAGCATTCCGCGTCGGGTCAGATGAACGCCGGGCAGAGACCGCCTGAGGAATAGCCGTGCTGATGTTGGCAGGTCCTAATTCAAGCGGCAAAAGCTCCTGACCTTGAAAAGGGCGAGATTCCGAGCGGTCTGAGAATTACTGGGGTTCAAGCCGGGCTCCTTCTGGTTTTCAAGGGCGCCAAACCTGAATGGGAGCGATTGGCTGGATGAACGCTATCGGTGTTCTTCGGCGTCCATTGGTGGTTGTTTCGGGCCAAAAGGCATCCGGCCATGGTGTGGCCGGATGCCTTTTGGCTGGGGGGCGCCATCAACGTGTTTCGTAGACAAACTCGCCCTGGGCAGTGAAATCCACTGCGACCGTCCTGCCTTCGCCCAGGTCGCCGGCGACGAGCAGCCGTGAGATCGGCGTCTCAAGCCGTCGGGTGATCGTTCGCTTCAGCGGGCGCGCACCATAGACCGGGTCGTAGCCTTCCTCGGCCAGCGCCTGCCGGGCTGACTGGCTGACCTCCAGGGTGATGCGCTGGTTCGACAGGCGCGCTCCGAAGTCGTTAAGCTGGAGATTGACAATCGACAGGATGTGCTCCCGGCCCAGGCGATGGAACACCACCACGTCGTCCAGCCGGTTCAGGAATTCCGGCCGGAACGCTGTCCGCAGGTGTTCCATGACCCGTTCGCGCATCCGTTCGAAGTCCTGGCCGTCAAAGGCCACGATTTCCTGGCTGCCGATGTTCGAGGTCATGATGATCACCGTGTTCTTGAAGTCGACCACGCGGCCTTTGGAATCCGTCAGCCGGCCGTCGTCAAGGACCTGCAGGAGAATGTTGAAGACATCGGGGTGCGCCTTTTCGATTTCATCGAAGAGCAGCACGCAGTAGGGGCGTCGTCGCACCGCCTCGGTGAGCTGGCCGCCTTCGTCATGGCCGATATAGCCGGGCGGCGCGCCGACCAGACGCGACACCGAATGCTTCTCCATGTACTCGGACATGTCAATGCGGACCATGGCGCGTTCGTCGTCGAACATCGCCGCCGCCAGTGTTTTGGCCAGTTCCGTCTTGCCGACGCCGGTCGGTCCCAGGAAGATGAAGCTGCCGATCGGGCGTTTCGGGTCTTTCAGGCCGGCCCTGGCCCGGAGGATGGCTTCGGCGACGGCGTTGACGGCTTCATCCTGGCCGACCACCCGCTCGTGCAGCTGGTCTTCCAGGCGCAGCAATTTGTCGCGTTCGCCCTGGAGCAGCCGCGACACGGGGATGTGGGTCCAGCGGCTGATGATGTCCGCAATGTCCTCTTCGTCGACTTCCTCCTTGAGCAGGCGTTCCCCTTCGGACTGCTGGACGTGCGCCTCGGCTTTTTTGACTTGTTCTTCCAGGCCCAGGAGAGTGCCGTACTTCAGTTCGGAGGCCTTGGCGTAGTTGCCTTCGCGTTCGGCCCGGGCCATTTCCGTGCGGGCCAGGTCCATGGCGGCCTTCAGTTCGTGCAGTTTGGCAATGCCGCCCTTTTCGGCTTCCCATCTCGCCTGCAGGACGTTGACCTTGTCGCGGACTTCGGCCAGGTCTTTTTCCAGTTTGGCCGTCCGGTCGCGGGAGGCGGCGTCTTTTTCCTTGCGCAGGCCGGTCAGTTCGATTTCCATCTGGGTCTGGCGGCGGATGGCTTCGTCGAGTTCCACGGGGCGGCTGTCGATTTCGGTGCGCAGTTTGGCGGCGGCCTCATCGACCAGGTCGATGGCCTTGTCCGGCAGGAAGCGGTCGGCGACATAGCGATCGGACAGCACGGCGGCGCTGACGAGGGCGGCGTCTCGGATGCTGACGCCGTGGTGGATTTCGTAGCGGTCTCGCAGGCCGCGCAGAATTGAAATGGTGTCTTCGACGCTGGGCTGCGCCACCAGGACCGTCTGGAACCGGCGTTCCAGCGCCGCGTCCTTTTCGA